>NZ_AXUN02000180.1 GCF_000495435.3 Youngiibacter fragilis 232.1
ATTTTGCTTTTAATGATCCTGAAACAATTCTTATCCGCCCGTCAGCTAAACTTACTGCTCTTCTCGCAGCGGTCGCTATTCCTGAAAATTTGGACATGCAACCGATAATTCTATCTTCGGCAACCGTAATCTGCTTGGGACTTCCTGATACCCAGGCTATCTTGTCACCAGGATTAAGTTCATCCCCTTCATTTTTGTAGAATCCAATTTCGATGCCAATTTCCAAAGCAGCTTTTACAGCCTCATCTATACCTGAAAGACATCCACCTTTCTCAGCTGTTATTGTAGCTGTAATTTTGCGATCAAAAATCCCTTTGAAAATAGTGTCCCTAATATCGTTCATTTTCATCCCTTTCGGCATTGCTGAATGCCATTTTGAATTATGGAAATAATTTATGGGGCTGCTACCCCTATGTTAAACCGTTTACCAAACTTCGTAATTGTATCATAAAAAGCAAAATCAAAATAGTATTTTCATTGTCCATTCAGTCATGTGAAATATTATTCCAGGCCCCGAGTCCCATGAATCTTTCATTTGTACCATGAAACCAAAGCGGTGATTTGATTGTATTTTATATACCTTCACCAGCTAATCCAATAACTTAAAGAATTTATTCAGCATTGCTGAATGCCATTCTCGTTTATATTGTATAATTAAGTGCATTTCTGCACTTAACTATCCTTCATAACCTAACTTCCTTGAAATTTCTTTTGCTGCTTCAGTTACAAGCTTTATTGCACTGTCCTTTTTGGCATCTGTCATCCTTATTGTCGGTCCGGAAGTGCTTATAGCATACTTGACATTCCCAAACCTATCGAATATTGGTGCAGCTACGCAATATAGACCCTGAGTATATTCTTCATCATCAATTGAGTATCCCCTTGACTTGATTTTACTCAGTTCTATTGCAAGTTCCTTTTTATCCGTCACTGTTTTCGGTGCTTTCTTGTCAAGGTTCTCAGGAAGATGCCTTTCTGCTTCATCATGTTCCAAGTTAGCAAGTATAGCCTTCCCGACGCCTGTACAGTAAGCTGGTATCCTTGAGCCTATCTTCGTAATGATTCTAATTGACTGATTCGATTCCTTTTTCCCAATATATACGACATCTTTGTCATCTAACAGGCACATGTGTACTGTCTCTTCAAGCTTATTGCACAAATCAGCAAGGTATGGTTCTGCAATTTCATTAACATCCATACTATTTGACACTATCGCTCCAAGTTCCATCAAGCCAAGCCCTAACCGGTACTTTTGGCTTCGCTCATCCTGAGCAATCAACCCATGATATTTTAGCGTGCTGATTATTCCATGAATAGTGCTCTTATTTATGTCAAGCCTTTCAGCTATCTCTGCAAGTGAGAGTTCCTTCTCTTTTTCAGAGAAACATTTCAATACCATTACAGCTCTGTCAATTGACTGTACTCTTCCAGTCCGATCCATAAACCTCATCTCATTTCAAATTATGTGATTATAGTAACACATCGAAAAGATTTTGTGAATATGTTTACAGGAAATATTTCAGCATTATCAAATACCATTCTCGAACTTTCATTTTGATCTATCTCGACACCCGATAACTCAGACCTCGATACTAATAAATATTTATATTTTATACTCATGTTTGTCATCGTAAATACGTTGATTTTAATCCGCATCCGGATTATTCTCAAGGTGAAGATAGGCCATCAGCGTATCAGGAGATGATTAAGATGAGAACCTTGAAGCTAAATGGAACATTAAGCAGGATTTCCGGTTCCAGGCGTGAAGTCCGTTCCGATAAGCTTGCCTTTGGCTACCTGTTCTGGCTTTTTCTAGTTTTCTGCCTGATTGGATACATGTTCGAAACTTTGATTGCCTTTTTGGAGTTTGGATCATTTCAGAGCAAAGCCGGCCTTATCTATGGCCCGTTCTCTCAGATCTACGGGATAGGGGCTCTCCTTTCCGTCCTTCTTTACAGATTCGTGAGGAACAGCGCACCTGTTGCCCAGTTTCTTTTCTATAGCGCAACCGGTTCGATATTCGAAATTTCCGCTAGTATCATTCAGGAAAATATCCTCGGAAGCTACTCCTGGGACTACTCATCACATATGCTGAGCATAGGCACAGGTAGGACAGACCTTCTCTATTCAATGGTATGGGGTTTATTTGCCATGCTGATCGTGTACAAGGTGTATCCCATGATCTGCAGGATATATGACAGTCTGGACAAAAAGACTTCATACATCGCCACATTCCTATTTTGTGCCCTTATCTCTGCTGACATGCTTGTCACAAGTCTTGCCGTAGCAAGGTATTCGGAGAGGCATTTCGGGAAGCTTCCTTCAACCTCCATTGAGGCTCATCTTGACAGGGTGTTCCCTGACGAGGTCATGGAACGCATATTTCCCACGATGCTCTTCCTTGACCGCTGATCGACATGAACACTATTCAATATAGACTCCATTGGTATAAAGCATGGTGAAGTTACCGGGGTAATCCTCCTCCATATGTAGATGGGCAAAATACCAGTGCCTGAACTCAGTTTGCTGTTTCACCCTTTCAAGATAAAGGTTCAGCTCCTTCTCCGGATCGTGGTTCGGGAATATCATGTTCATCACTGACTCTGGAGCGGCATGGGTTATGATGTAGTCCACATTGAAGCCATTTCTTTCAAGGTTTCTCATGCCTTCCTCATATTCACTTAGGCTCGGCATTTCCTCCTTCCACCAGGATACGCCTTCCCTTCTCAGGTATTTGTCTATACTGTAGCCTCCTCCAAATGTGAAGAACTTCCTGCCTTCTATTTCATATACCTGTCCCCTCATAAGATGGATTACATTTTCCCTGATGAAATGCACCTTTCCTCCATTCCACTTTTCAAGCGGATATTTGAAAAGCGTATCGAAGTTCTCATGGTTACCATCTACGAAAAGAACTGTGTATGGTAGCTTTGCAAGAACATCAAGGAACTTCCTTTCCCTTTCATCATTCAGGAACACGAATCCAAAATCACCGGCAACTATCAGAAAATCACCTGTCCCCAGCTCCTTGAGATAAGGACACCTCTCCTCATCGAATCTCCACTCCCAACCATGTACGTCTCCTGTAATGCAGATCATAGCAATCACTTCCTTGACTATATTCATAAGCATTATGCCTGATTGTCATAAATCCAGACTATTTGACATAATAAAACTTGTCTGCACTCCTCAAAGTGATACAATTAATAATAGCAGCAGCAAGGGGGAAGATTATGGAAGGTTTTCTAAAGATGGCGGAGATACAGGGAGTGTTGCTTGTATATCTGATTGTGGGCTTCATTGCCAGAAAGGTCAAGATCATCACACCTGAGACAAGGCCCAGCTACACTAACTTTGTCATCTACATACTCCTCCCGTGCATGATCTTCATGTCGTTCTCTGAAAAGCTGACCAGCGAGCAGCTGAGATCAACGATGCTGCTTCTTATGATTTCATTCATAGTGGCTATCTTCTCTTATATCCTTGGAAAGGTGCTCTTCAGGAACTATCCTTATAGAAGGAGGAGCATACTGCAGTACGGTACCCTGATCAGCAATTCCGCCTTCGCAGGAATGCCTATGATCTATTATGCATATGGAGAGCTTGGTCTCTTCTATGCATCCATATACATCATCCCTCTTAGGGTCCTCATGTGGTCGGCAGGAATCTCCCTGTTCACTGAGGCTGATTTCAAGACAAAGATGAGGAATGTCATCCTCAATCCAGGTATAATCGCCGTGGAGCTCGGTGCCGCAAGGATGCTCCTTCAGGTACCCATACACCCCAGCCTTTCAACAGCGCTCAAGAGCGTAGGCAATGCCACAATGCCCATGTCAATGATCCTTATCGGTACTATCCTTGCTGAAATAAGTGTCCGTGACCTGCTGGACAAGGATGTTGCTTTCATGACATTACTGAGGCTCATCCTGATACCAGGAGTCGTCCTTGCAGTGCTCAAGGTAGTCGGAACTGACCCTCTGGTAACTGCAGTGACCGTACTCCTCACAGGAATGCCAGTAGGCAGCACAACTGCCATACTTGCAGAAAAATACGGGGCTGATTTCAGTTTCGGTTCCAAGATAGTATTCACGACGACCATGCTTTCACTGATAACTGTTCCAATATTATCCATATTTCTTTGAATTTACGAGGACCCGTCTGATTGAAGACGGGTCCTCTGTTCATAAGAGGATTTTCTTTTTCTTTTGTTCTTCAGTATCTTATGTTTTTCACTGGCATTAAGCCTGGTTTGTCCTTTGTCCTTCACTATCCAATGTTTCAATATAAATGGCCATAAGCCCGGAACAAGCTAAATCGTCATTCGCTCCTCATGCTTCTTCCCGTTTTTCATTGATCTGTTAATGGCATCTATGAACGCCTTGATGCTCGCTTCCACGACATCGGTGCTGACGCCCTTTCCATTGTAGGTATACTCGCCTGACTTTATCTTTACTGTAGCCTTGCCCATGGCATCCTGGCCTTCTGTGATGCTGTGCAGAGTATAGTCAAGAAGCTCTATTTCCTTTCCGACAATCTTCTCCACAGCCTTGAAGGAAGCATCCACAGGTCCGTCGCCATTCTCCACCGCTTCCATTGACTCATTCTGTTTCCTGACCCATATGGTTGCCTCTGAAGGTCTGTCCTTCCTGCTGACTATGTCGAACTTCTCAAGCGTGAATTCCTGGTCGTTCTGGTCGTCCCTTTCGATTATTGACACGATATCCTCATCGAAAACCTGCTTCTTCTTGTCTGCAAGGATCTTGAATTCCTTGAAAGCTGCGTCAATCTCCTCATCGCTGAGCTCATAGCCCAATGATACAATCCTGTCCTTGAATGCATGCCTTCCTGAATGCTTTCCAAGCACCATCTTGGAGACATTGAGTCCTACAGACTCAGGAGTCATTATCTCATAGGTGCTCCTGTTCTCAAGCATTCCGTGCTGATGGATACCAGCCTCGTGGGAAAACGCATTAGCTCCGACTATAGCCTTATTGGGCTGTACTGCGACTCCTGTTATGGAAGTCAGGAGTTTGCTCGCCTTCATGATCTGTGTGGTGTCGAGCCTTGTTATCGCATTGTAGTAATCCCTTCTTGTAGCGAGAGCCATTACGATTTCCTCAAGGGATGCGTTGCCTGCCCTTTCTCCTATGCCGTTCATTGTGCATTCCACCTGGTCAGCTCCGGCAAGTACCGCATAAAGCGAGTTTGCCACACCTAATCCAAGGTCGTTGTGGCAGTGGACTGAGATTTGAGCCTTGTGGATGTTCGGCACGTTTTCCCTTACATCCTTCACAAGGTTGAACATCTCGAATGGAGTGGCATATCCTACCGTATCCGGTATGTTAATGACTGTAGCTCCGGCATCAATGACATCCCTTATTATCCTGTAAAGGAACTCCTTCCTTGACCTTGTCGCATCCTCACAGGAGAACTCAACATCGCTTATGAATCTCTTTGCGTATTTCACGCCTGCCACCGCGCTCTCGACGACCTCGTCCGGAGTCTGCTTCAGCTTGTATTTCATATGTATGTCCGATGTAGCTATGAACGTATGTATCCTTGGACTAACTGCATCCTTCAGTGCCTCATAGGAGCTCCAGATGTCCTTCTCGAGTGTCCTCGAGAGCGAAGCCACAGCGGAGTCCTTTATTACCCTGGCTATTTCCTTCACCGACCTGAAATCCCCGGGAGATGCTATGGCGAATCCTGCCTCGATGATATCGACCTTCAAGGCTTCAAGCTGCTTCGCCATCACTATCTTCTCTTCAAGGTTCATGCTGCAGCCTGGTGACTGTTCTCCATCCCTCAATGTCGTATCGAATATTCTTATCATCTTCTCCATCTCATACCTCCATGATTTGACTTTAGTTGCTAAATTATGATTCCTGCTTCAGTTGTTAAATTATGGTTCCTGTCCTTTACCCTCAGTTTATTATCTGTTCCATTTACTTATCCGGCCTTTGCCGGTATTGCCTTCCTGTGCTGCATGTTGCGAAATGTTTTTATATCCCTGTTATTAAATTATTATATTTTGTTTTCTTGAGTTCGATCCTTACAGATGATGGTTATCGATGCCTCCTTCTCCACTTGCTTGTAAACAAAAAACCCGCTCCTGGGACACAATTTCTTGTATCCCAGGAACGGGTGATATACCGTGGTACCATCCTGGTTCGCCCCCTATAGGGAGCCTCTGTCAGATCGGGGAAATTCCCTAATCCCGTGCATTGTAACGTATGCACATGCCGTAAAGAGCTACTTCTGTGTTCACCCTTTCAGTTCAGGAGTGAGTTATGTTCCAGTCTTCACTCCGGCTTTCAGCAAACGCCGGATCTCTGCAGAGAAGATGTGGAGTTTTTTCTCCGTCACAACCTTTTTGATATTATTGATACTTTACCTTGATTCTCAAAATAAGTCAACACTCTTTTTAACCATTTGGCAAATTATTGTGCATTTGTTAACATTGTCATAGGTTCAAGCATGCACCCATAACAAAGTGCTAATTCCAATCACTTTTATTGCCAATATGTCATTTAGTCCAATATGAGCTCATCTATGCTCTTTCCCGGAGGAACCATCGGGAATACCTTGAAGTCCTTGTCAATGACACAATTCACGACCGTTGGCCTGCCTGTCGCGAGAGCTTTCCTCAGCACCTCATCGGCATCTTCCTTTCTTTCAAGGTTGAAGCCTACAGCCCCGAAGGCCTCGCAGAGCTTGACATAATCTATCCCCGGTCCGAGGTCCGTATAGGAATATCTCTCATCATAGAACAGTGTCTGCCATTGCCTTACCATTCCAAGCACCTGGTTGTTGATTACGACAACAACTATTGGAATGTCATACTTTACAGCGGTTATGAGCTCGTTCAGGTTCATCCTGAAGCAGCCGTCTCCAGCTATGTTAAGGACTGTCTTGTCGGGATTTCCAAGCTTTGTTCCTATCGCCGCTCCCATTCCGAATCCCATGGTCCCAAGCCCTCCTGATGTTATGAGCTGCCTAGGCTTCTTGAACTTGTAATACTGCGCAGCCCACATCTGGTGCTGTCCGACTTCGGTGCACACAAGAGCGTCGCCGTTTGTGATCTCGTACAGCTTCTCTATTACAAACTGTCCGGTTAATCCATCTCCGACCTTGAGCGGGAATTTCTCCTTCAGGCATTCAACCTCTTCCATCCATTCACTGTGGTCCATCTGCTCGATCTTTTCATTGAGCGCACCAAGGACTTCCCTGATGTCGCCTACCACGAAGTGGTCAGATGCAATGTTCTTGTTGATTTCAGCAGGGTCAATGTCAATATGAAGAATGTCAGCCTTCTTTGCGAAGGTATCCGCACGTCCTATTACCCTGTCGCTGAATCTGGCTCCTACCACCACAAGCAGGTCACATCTTGTTATCCCTATGTTTGAAGCCTTGGAGCCATGCATTCCGATCATTCCAGTGTAGAGCGGATCCTCCCCCGGGAAGGCTCCAGTTCCCATGAGACTGCAGGTGACCGGTGCATCGAGCTTCTTCGCGAACTCCAAAAGCTCCTTCTCAGCCTGGGACATTACTGCTCCGCCGCCAACCATGATGAAAGGCTTCTTCGCATTCATCAGGAGGTCCGCTGCATTATCCAGGTCAAACTGGTTCAAAGGCTCTGTTGTCTTGAATACCTTCTTTGGCTCCTCATATTTGTAGTCAGTCTTCTGTGCAGTGATATCCTTCGGGATATCCACAAGTACAGGACCAGGTCTGCCGCTTTTTGCGATATGGAAGGCTTCCCTGAGCGTCCTTGCAAGGTCATTTATGTCCTTTACCAGGAAATTATGCTTTGTTATCGGCATGGTAACTCCGCAGATGTCTATCTCCTGGAAACTGTCCTTGCCGATGAGGTTAGTTGGCACGTTGGCGGTTATCGCAACCATAGGAGTCGAATCCATGTATGCAGTTGCGATTCCTGTAACAAGGTTAGTAGCACCCGGTCCAGATGTCGCCAGGCACACGCCTACCTTGCCGGTAGACCTGGCATACCCGTCAGCGGCATGGGCAGCACCCTGCTCATGGGAGGTCAGGTAATGTCTGATTTCACTGCTGTGCTTGTACAGCTCATCATATATGTTGAGGATGGTTCCTCCAGGGAACCCGAATACAGTGTCGACCCCCTGTTCTTTCAGACACTCTATAACTATCTGTGCGCCTGTTAGCATCATAATAATCTACTCCTTTAATCGGCACTCAGCACGGCTCCCTTGCTTGCCGATGTGACAAGCTTGGCATACCTTGCGAGGACGCCTGTCCTGATCTTTGGTTCCAGTATCTTGTGGGTCTCACGCCTCTTCGCGAATTCCTCATCCGTAAGTCTCGCGTTTATAGCACCCTTTACCATATCGATTTCCAGGATATCCCCTTCACGGAGAAGTCCAATATTACCACCAAGTGCAGCTTCCGGTGAGATATGCCCGATTGCAGCTCCCCTTGTCGCTCCGCTGAACCTTCCATCGGTTATCAGAGCCACATCGCTGTCAAGTCCCATTCCAACTATCGCTGAAGTAGGTGCAAGCATTTCTCTCATTCCTGGTCCGCCCTTAGGGCCCTCATATCTTATGACTACAACATCACCCTTGACTATCTTGCCGCCATATATGGCTTCTATCGCCTCATCCTCTGAGTCAAATACCCTGCATGGTCCCGAATGCACCAGCATCTCAGGACTTACTGCCGACTTCTTGACCACACAGCCTTCCTGGGCGACATTGCCCTTTAGTACAGCTATTCCGCCATAGGTGCTGTAAGGGTTGTCAATCGGCCTTATTATGGTCCTGTCGAGTATCTTCACGCCTTTCAGGTTCTCTTCAAGCGTCTTGCCCGTGACTGTGATATTGCTTGTGTCAACGAGACCCCTTGAAGCGAGCTCCCTCATCACAGCATGGACTCCCCCTGCAGCCTGCAGGTCCTGCATGTGGTATGGACCTGCAGGAGCCAGTTTGCATAGGTTAGGAGTCCTTGCGGACACTTCATTTGCAAGGTCAAGGCTAAGGTCTACACCTGCCTCGTGTGCTATTGCAGGAAGGTGGAGCATTGAATTCGTGCTGCATCCAAGAGCCATGTCTACCGCGAGTGCATTCATGAATGTCTTCTGGTTCATGATGTCCCTTGGCTTGATGTCTCTCTCAAGCATCTCCATGACCCTCATGCCGGCTGTCTTGGCAAGCCTCTCCCTTTCAGCATACACTGCAGGGATGGTCCCGTTGCCGGGAAGTGCCATTCCTATTGCCTCACTCAGGCAGTTCATGCTGTTTGCAGTATACATCCCTGAACAGGAACCGCATGTAGGACATGCCGCATTCTCACATTCAGTAAGCTCCTCCTGTGTCATGTTACCTGCCTTGAATGAACCTACGGCCTCGAACATGAGGCTCAGGTCGTAGTCCACTCCCTTGTGCTTTATGGAAAGCATTGGACCGCCAGACACAAATACAGTAGGTATGTTGACCCTTGCAGCTGCCATGAGCATTCCAGGAACCACCTTGTCGCAGTTAGGGACCATTACCAGAGCGTCGAAACCGTGTCCGAGGGCCATTGCCTCCACGGAATCGGCAACCAGCTCCCGGGTTACAAGGGAATACTTCATGCCTATGTGTCCCATGGAAATTCCGTCACATACCCCTATCGCAGGAAACACAATGGGTGTGCCGCCTGACATGAGTACACCGGTCCTTACTGCCTCCACTATGGTATCCAGATGCTTGTGACCTGGCACTATCTCACTCTTTGCGCTTACTATTCCGATAAGGGGGCGTTCGATTTCCTCGTCGGTCATTCCCATCGCCTTGAATAGTGACCTGTGAGGTGCCTTTTCAGCACCCTTCTTGACACTGTCGCTTCTCATAAGTTTACTTCCTCCCTTTATCAGATCCTGTCCCTAATAAGTCTTCCCATCTCATTCGTACCTACCAGAGTCTTCCCTTCGCTCATTATGTCGCCTGTCCTGTAGCCTTCTTCAAGAACCTTCTTGACAGCAGCCTCAATTTCAGCAGCCTCATCATCCAATCCGAACGACAGCTTAAGCATCATGGCAACCGAAAGTATAGTAGCTATGGGATTTGCCTTGTCCTGACCCGCTATGTCAGGAGCAGAGCCGTGTATCGGCTCGTACATTCCGAAGGATGTACTGCCCATGCTCGCCGAAGGGAGCATCCCTATGGATCCTGTTATCATGCTCGACTCGTCTGATATTATGTCTCCGAAGAGGTTCTCAGTCACAATGACATCGAACTGCCTTGGATTTATGACGAGCTGCATCGCGCAGTTGTCCACATACAGGTGGTTAAGCCTTACCTCCGGGTAATCCTTTGCCACTTCAAGGGTGACCTTCCTCCAGAGCCTTGATGAATCCAGGACGTTGGCCTTGTCAACGCTTGTAAGCCTCTTGTCCCTCTTCATCGCAAGCTCAAAGCCAACCCTGACTATCCTTCTTATCTCATTCTCGGTATAGAACATGGTATCGTAAGCCCACATTCCGTTCTCATCGCTTCCAGTGTCCCTCTTTCCGAAATATGCTCCGCCTGTCAGCTCCCTGACTACGACGAAATCAAGTCCTTCACTTCCTGTTACAGATTCCTTCAGCGGACATGCTCCACTGAGCTCCTGGTACATCACCGCAGGCCTGAGGTTCGCAAAGAGTCCGAGCTGGTTTCGAATGCTTAACAGTCCTGCTTCAGGCCTCAGGTTTCCTGGAAGCGTATCCCACTTGGGTCCGCCCATGGCTCCAAGAAGAACTGCGTCGCTAGCCTTGCAGACCTTGACAGTCTCATCCGTCAGCGGTACGCCGTATTTGTCCAGTGAGGCTCCGCCTGCAAGGACCTCCGTATATACGAATTTGTGCCCGTGCTTTTCACTTACCCTGTCAAGCACTGCCATTGCCTGCTCAACCACATCCGGTCCGATTCCATCGCCCTTTATGACTGCTATCTTCTTTTCCATCTCACACCCTTGCCTTCCTCAACCTTTGTTGTTTATGTAGTTCACAAGGCCGTCAGCCTTGATTATCTCCTGCATGAACTCCGGGAACGCCTGTCCCTGGTAGCTCTCGCCCCTTGTCACGTTGGTTATGACACCAGTATCGAAGTTGACCTCGACAACGTCTCCGCCCTCGATCTTTTCAGCGGCTTCAACGCATTCAAGTATCGGAAGCCCGATATTGATTGAATTCCTGTAGAATATCCTGGCAAAGGTCTTTGCTATCACGCAGGATACACCAGCAGTCTTTATCGCAAGCGGTGCATGCTCCCTTGAGGACCCGCAGCCGAAGTTCTTGTCCGCGACGATTATGTCACCATTCTCAACCTTACTCCCGAACTCAGCGTCTATGTCCTCCATGCAATGGGCTGCAAGCTCCTTTGCATCGGATGTGTTGAGATACCTTGCCGGTATTATCACGTCGGTATCGACGTTATCACCGTATTTGAATACTTTTCCTCTAGCTAACATTCCAATACCCCCTATACATTCTCAGGGTTCGAAATGTACCCTGTCAGAGCTGATGCCGCTGCTACAGCCGGACTTGCAAGATATACCTCGGACTCGACATGTCCCATCCTGCCTACGAAGTTCCTGTTTGTCGTCGAGACAGCCTTCTCACCCTTGGCGAGTATTCCCATATGGCCACCCAGGCACGGTCCGCAGGTAGGAGTGGAGAATGCCGCTCCAGCCTTCACGATATCCTGTACCAGACCTTCTTCGATGGCCTGAAGGTATATCTTCTGGGTTCCAGGGAAAACAAGCACCCTAACTCCCTTGGCAACCTTCTTTCCTCTCAGTATTTCCGCTGCGACCCTGATGTCCTCTATCCTGCCGTTTGTGCAGGAGCCTATTACCACCTGGTCTACCTTTACAGTACCCACTTCATCAATAGTCCTGGTATTGTCAGGAAGATGCGGGAAGGAGACTGTCGGTCTGACCTTCCCTAGGTCTATCTCATATACCTTCTCGTATACAGCATCCTCATCTGCTGAGAATACCTTGTATTCCCTGTCAGAATGCTCCTTCACGTATTCGATCGTCTTCTCGTCAACCGGGAAGATACCGTTCTTTGCACCGGCCTCTATGGCCATGTTAGCCATTGTGAACCTTGAATCCATGGAAAGGTTCTTAAGGCCTTCACCTGTGAATTCCATTGACTTGTATAGTGCCCCGTCAACTCCGATCATGCCGATGATATGGAGTATCACATCCTTACCGCTTACCCATTTGGTAGGCTTACCGGTGAGCTCGAACCTCAGTGCCTCAGGCACCTTGAACCAGGCCTTTCCGGTCGCCATTCCCGCAGCCATGTCGGTGCTTCCGATTCCTGTCGAGAAGGCTCCAAGGGCCCCGTAGGTGCAGGTGTGGGAATCCGCGCCGATGACAACATCACCAGGCACTACAAGTCCCTTTTCAGGTATGAGGGCATGCTCTATACCCATCTCTCCCACTTCGAAGTAGTTCTCTATCTTCTTGTCAAGGGCGAATTCCCTTATGAACTTGCACTGCTCCGCAGCCTTGATGTCCTTGTTGGGCGCGAAGTGGTCAGGCACTATAGCAATTTTCTTCTTGTCAAAGACCTCAGTGGTCTTCATCTTTGCAAATTCATTGACTGCCACAGGTGTAGTTATGTCATTGCCGAGCACCAGGTCAAGGTCAGCCATGATCAGCTGTCCTGCCTTCACTTCCGCAAGGCCTGCGTGGCTGGCAAGGATTTTTTGAGTCATTGTCATTCCCATTTGTTTTCCTCCGTTTGTCACATATAGTTCCTGATCTTCAGTTCAAGCTCCCTGAGAAGCTTTATCTCTATTGCATCCACAAGGGCAGTAAGGCTGGCGCCTATTATGTCCTTTGATACTCCTATGGTAGTCCACTCGTTGACTCCATCAGTAGTGCTTATAAGAACCCTTACCTTGGAAGCAGTGGCATCCCTTGAGTCCAGAACCCTTACCTTGTAGTCCGTTAGGCTGGTCTTCTTCAATACAGGATAGAAGTTCTCCAGACATTCCCTGAGGGCCTTGTCAAGGGCGTTCACCGGTCCATCGCCTTCAGCTGCAGACATCTTGGTCGTACCCTCAACATTTATCTTCACCATCGCATACGCGCTGTGCTCTCCTGCCTCCTGTCCCCTTTCCCCGATGATCTTGAAATCCACCAGGTCGAAGAATGGCTTGTACTTGCCGAGCTGTTTCCTTATCAGCAGCTCAAAGGAGCTTTCAGCTCCCTCGAACTGGTATCCCATGTGCTCCAGCTCCTTGAGCCTCTTTATTATCATCCTTGTCTCTTCCGAATCCTTGCTTATGTTCGGCGCTATCTTCTGTATGTTCTTTATGACAGTGCTTCTACCTGAAACCTCAGACATAAGGAACCTTCTGGAATTCCCTATTACTGACGGCTCGATGTGCTCGAAGCTCCTGGAGTTCTTCATTGCTGCGTCGATATGCATGCCTCCCTTGTGTGAGAAGGCATTCCTTCCAACATACGGCATGTTCTCGTCAAAGCTTATGTTCGCCGTCTCTCCTATGAACCTTGCCGTTTCAGTCAGGCGCTCCATGGATTCCTCTGGGATCGCGCTGTAGCCCATCTTTTGCTGCAGGTTTGCTATTACCGTGGATAGGTTGGCGTTACCGCACCTTTCACCAAAACCTATGAATGTCCCCTGGATCTCAGATGCGCCTTCAGCCACAGCAGCAAGCGTGTTTGCGACTGCGCAGCCTGAATCATTATGGCAATGGATACCGACAGGAACATCAAACGCTTCGACTACAGCCCTTGTCATCTCCGCTATCTCATGAGGCAGGCACCCGCCGTTTGTATCGCAAAGCACAAGGCTCCTTGCACCGGCATCGCTTGCCGCCTTCAATGCCTTCATGGCATATTCCCTGTTGTTCTTGTATCCGTCGAAGAAATGCTCGGCATCGAAGAATACCTCCTTGCCCCGCTCTGTCAGATATCCTATCGTGTCTGATATCATCCTCAGATTCTCTTCGAGTGTGGTGTTTATGATGTCGGTAACATGGAAATCCCAGCATTTTCCGAATATGGCGATGTGCTCTGTCCCTGCAAGGAGAATCGACTTCAAATTGTCGTCATCCTGAGGCAGGATGTCCTTTCTTCTTGTCGACCCGAAGGCCACGAGTCTGGCATTTTCAAGCCTTAGATCCTTAACCTTCTGGAAAAACTCCAGGTCCTTGGGATTGGAGAAAGGATTGCCGGCTTCAATGAATTCCACTCCGATCGCGTCAAGCGCCCTTACTATCTTGAGCTTGTCTTCAGCAGAGAATGAGATTCCCTCTGCCTGGGCTCCATCCCTTAAAGTTGAGTCGAATACTGAGATTTTCCTGTCCAATTCATGCCACCTCTTTTGTTGTAGGATCTTTGACCCCTATTTGTTCCAGCTCATCATCTTTCTGAGCTCACTGCCTACATGCTCAACCTGAAGGTCCTGCTCTATCCTTCTTCTTGAAAGGAATGCAGGTCTGTTTGCCTTGTTCTCCAGGATCCAGTTCTTTGCGAATGTTCCGTCCTGTATCTCATTGAGGACCTTCTTCATTTCCTTCTTTGTCTCATCTGTTATTATCCTGTCGCCTATTGAGTAGTCTCCGAATTCAGCGGTGTCGGATATCGAGTATCTCATGTAGCTGAGTCCGCCCTGTACAACAAGGTCGATTATGAGCTTCATCTCATGTACGCACTCAAAGTATGCGCTCTCCGGCTGATATCCTGCATTGACAAGTGTCTCGAAGCCTGCCTTCATAAGGGCTGTAACGCCTCCGCAAAGTACTGCCTGCTCTCCGAAAAGGTCTGTCTCTGTCTCTTCCTTGAAGGTTGTCTCAAGCACTCCGGCTCTTGCTCCTCCTATTCCTAGTGTATAAGCAAGCGCAGTCTCCTTAGCCTTTCCTGTCGCATCCTGATATACGGCTATGAGGCATGGAACTCCCCTTCCCTCAACGAACTGGCTTCTTACAGTGTGGCCAGGTCCCTTTGGAGCTGCCATGAAGACATCAACATCCGCAGGAGGTATGATCTGGCAATAGTGGATATTGAAACCATGTGCGAACACAAGGCTCTTTCCTGCAGTAAGGTTAGGCAGAACGCTTGAGGTATATATCTCAGGCTGCTTCTCATCCGGAACGAGCATCATTATGATATCAGCTTCCTTTGCTGCATCAAAAGCCGTAGCGACCTTAAGTCCGTTTTCCTCTGCAAGCTTCCAGGACTTGCTTCCCTCGTAGAGTCCTACTACTACGTTGACTCCTGATTCCTTGAGGTTAAGCGCATGCGCATGTCCCTGTGATCCGTAGCCTATTATCGCCACCGTCTTTCCTTCAAGTGCCTGTCTGTTGCAATCCTTCTCGTAATACATTACCGCCATTTTTCTTTTCCTCCTGTTATCCTTTTATTTTCTTTTGCTATGTAAATTTTATTAGATGGCTTTTGTTCCTGTGATTCCCTGGCTTCCTCTTCCGAGTGCCGTAAGTCCGGTCCTTGTCATTTCAATTATCCCGTATGGCTCGACAAGCTTAATGAATGCATCGATCTTGTCACCGTCTCCCGTGATCTCCACGATCAGGCTCTCAGGGGCTATATCAACTATGCTGGCCCTGAAAATATCAACTACGCCTCTTATCAGTGACCTTGCTTCCTCATTCGCCTTGACCTTGACCAGCGCCAGCTCCCTGTACACGCTGTCCTTTGTCTTCAATTCCTCGACCCCCAGTACCACATACAGCTTCTGCGATTGCTTGATTATCTGTTCCAGCGTTGAGGTATCGCAGGTCAGGGAGACAGTTATCCTTGAAACCTCTGGATTTTCTGTCCTTCCTACAGTAAGGCTCTCAATGTTATACCCTCTTCTGCTGAACAGTCCGGATATCCTTGACAGAACTCCCGGCTCATTTACTA
Organism: Youngiibacter fragilis 232.1; assembly: GCF_000495435.3. GTDB lineage: Bacteria > Bacillota > Clostridia > Clostridiales > Clostridiaceae > Youngiibacter > Youngiibacter fragilis. Next base: position 15,907 of record NZ_AXUN02000180.1, read on the forward strand.
CCAGTATCGACACAACGTATCTTTCCATTCGTTCCACACAGCCCGTGCCTTCCGGGCGCTCCTTTCTTCTCATATGTTTTCAAGGTAAAATAAAAACCCCTACATCAAATGCAGGGGCGAAAACTTTCCGCGGTACCACCCTAATGCCGGCATCAGCCAGCGCTCAATCAAGTTCAATCAAACTCTTGCCTGTAACGGGGCATACCGTTCCCGCTTACTCAGTATTCAGCGAAAATGCTCGGGAGTGATTATACCAGAAGTGCAGCATCGATTCTCACCAACCATCGATTCTCTGAACCTGCTTGCTAGAGGCATTGTCTCCGTCATCGCATTTGAAAGGGATATTGAATGCATTTTAACAACTCCGCAATTTTTTGTCAACATATTGCCTAAAAAATATCGCAATTCATCATTCCTTGACACATCATCAATTTTGTTCACATTTTTTGCCATTACGATAAATTGTTCTTTGAATTTTCCGGATATTGATAAACATTTGTACTCTCAAGGGACACATCACCACAAAAAAAGCGAATGATTCCCACATTTTTCTGAAAAATATTAATAAAATATTTTTTTAAAACTCCAAGTGGTATACTGAAAATATGCAAAATACAGTCAAGTTCCAAAGGAGACAATGATATGTCAGATACCAAGCTCATGGAAAGGCTATCTAACGCCTTCGGTCCTTCAGGATTTGAGGAGGATGTGGTTACGGTAATAAGGGAAGCTCTTAGGGATTTCGATATTTCGGTCGATCCCATGAACAACCTGTTCGCATCATTGAAGACAAATACCGGTACGAGACCGATAGTCATGCTAGACGCCCATCTGGACGAGGTCGGCTTCATGGTCCAGTACATTGCAGGAAACGGCCTTATCGGTTTTGTCAACCTGGGAGGATGGGTCGCTTCAAACGTTCCGGCACACAGGGTGCTCATAAGGAACGGGAAGGGGGAAATGATACCAGGGGTAATAGCTTCAAGACCTCCCCACTTCATGACTGATGCTGAGAAATCATCCGTACCTGACTTCGAGTCGATGATGATCGATGTCGGGGCACGAAACAGGGAGGAAGTAACAGACTGCTTCGGCATTCATCCTGGTGACCCAGTCGCTCCGGATGTGGCATTCGAGACAGCAAGGAACGGTTTCCTAATGGGAAAGGCTTTCGACAACAGGCTGGGCTGTTACGCGATCATCGGGACACTCAGAAGACTTAATGATGCGGAACTGAATGTTGACGTAGTAGGCTGCTTCGCTTCCCAGGAAGAGGTAGGCATGCGCGGAGCTGAGGTTACAGTCAAGGTTGCAAAGCCTGACCTCGCGATAGTCTTCGAAGGATCTCCTGCAGATGATTTCTTAACCGACAGGGACAAGGCTCAAGGTGTCCTTGGTAATGGCACCCAGATAAGGCACTTCGACCAGAGTTATGTCAGCAGTCCGCAATTCATAGCATATGCCAGATCCATAGCGGAGGAATCAGGCATCCCATACCAATCGGCCGTGAGGAGGCGTGGTTCAACAGATGCAGGGAGGATCCATGTTTCACATAAGGCGGTACCTGTGCTTGTCCTTGGAATTCCATCAAGGTACGTACATACCCACTACAACTACGCATGCCCTAAAGACGTCGAAGCGACTGTAAGCCTTGCTGTAGAAACAATAACGAAGCTTTCACCGGAAAACATAAACATGCTGGTCAAACGGTAATCTGTTAAATTTACGAACATTTTTTAAAAAATCTTGATTATCGTTCACTTTTTTAGTATCATGTAGACAATAAGGATTCTCTCATATAATTCCTGTGATACGGACGGGAAGTTTCTACGAGGCGGCCATTAACTGCCTGGCTATGGGTGTTTTCAGCATACGGATGCAAAGGGGTATCCCCTTGTTTCCCATGCCCGAAAACCGGACCCATCGCCTGATGTATCCGGTTTTTCTCTTGCCATTCACAATTATTCAGATAGATGTTACCACTTGCAGCGTGCCATGGCGACCCCAACGGGCAAGCCCGGCCATGGCGCAAAACCCCTTTGCCGTCCCGGCGCTGACCCCCCGGGCGGCTTTCTTTTCACATTACGACCCAATACGAATTCCCTTATGAAAACAGCAAAAGGAAAATAGATAAAAAAATAACGTACACTTTTCAAAAAGGTACTTGCTATGTTCGTCAATAAAGATTAGAATTATAAACATTCAAATTGTGTGTGAGGTGTGGACGTATGTACGCTATAAAAACATTGAACAATATTTCAGACAAAGGCATGAAGCTTTTCACAAGTGAGTATGACCTCTCAGGGGAAGGCAAGGCAGACGGTATACTCCTCAGAAGCTACAGCATGCACGGAATGGAGCTTGATGACTCCGTAAAGGTGATAGCCAGGGCAGGAGCCGGTGTCAACAATATACCTACGGAAGAATACGCTGAAAAGGGCATCGTGGTGTGCAACACGCCTGGCGCCAACGCAAACGCAGTAAAGGAGCTCGTCCTTCTCGGACTTCTGATGTCATCGAGAAATGTGGTTGACGCGGTTGACTGGGTAAGGTCCATAAAGGATAATCCTGATGCTGAAAAGGTCGTTGAAAAGGAAAAAGGAAGATTCACCGGACAGGAACTGACCGGAAAGAAGATTGGAATAATAGGGCTTGGAGCTATCGGCGCACTCGTTGCGAACATGTGCACATCACTCAAGATGGATGTCTACGGCTATGACCCGTTCATATCCGTCAGCGCAGCATGGGGCCTTAGCTACAAGGTAAAGAGAGTCGAGAATGTTGACATGATCCTGAACAACTGTGATTATGTTTCACTTCATGTTCCTCTCATCGAGCAGACAAAGAACATAATAACAGCAGACAGGCTGAAGAATGCGAAAAAGGGCCTCATACTCCTGAATTTCGCAAGGGGTGGTCTTGTTCCTGAGGCAGCCATCAAGGAAGCTCTGGAGCTTGGCAGCGTATCGACGTATGTCACTGATTTCCCGAACAACAACCTTCTTAACATGAAGAATGTGATATGCATACCTCACCTTGGAGCATCCACTGAGGAATCAGAGGAGAACTGCGCAATTATGGCTGTAAACGCAACTATGGAATTCCTTGAGAATGGAAACATAGTCAATTCAGTGAACTATCCTGAGTGCTGCATGGGTCCTGCAGATAAAAGAGACAGGATATCAATATGCAACAGGAACATACCTAACATGGTCGGACAGATTTCAGGGATACTCGCTGAAAAAGGCATGAACATAGCAGAAATGAAGAACCAATCAAAGGGTAATTACGCTTATACGCTAATTGATACAGACAACGATGTTGACGAGGACACACTGGACAGGCTCAAATCCATAGAGGGAGTCATCAGGGTAAGGCTTATCAAAGCCAGGAACAAAGTCAGCTAAATTATTTTCGTTATCCCCTACCTTCCGGATAAGTATAGAAACACCGGCTGGACCTGCCGTCCACCGGTGTTTCATGCGTCCGTGGATAATATTGAATGTTACTTTGCCACTTCTACCTATTCTTCTCTTCAATCTCCAGAAGCTTCCTTTTTGCTTCCAGTCCCCCTGAATACCCAGTGAGGCCCCCTTTCGAACCCACTACCCTGTGGCATGGGATTATGATCGGCAGTGCGTTCCTGTTGTTTGCGGCGCCTACAGCCCTTACCGCCTTGGGCTTGCCAACAGCTTCGGCTACTTGGCCGTAAGTCCTTGTCTCACCATAAGGTATCTTCAGAAGCTCGTTCCACACCTTCTCCTGGAACTTTGTTCCTTCAACCAGCAATGGCAGGCCGAATACTTTTCTTTTCCCTGAAAGATACTCTTCAATCTGGTCAAAGGCCTTCCTTATCATCATTGTCTCACCCGTCACAGCACCTTCAGGCACTTCACTACCGAACACAATGTCAGTGATGTATCCATTCTCTTCCATGATCCCGATAAGCCCGATTTCAGTTTCGTAATTAAATGCATTCTTCATTTCCCCACCCCCACCAATATTATATCCTCCATAAGCAGTTCCTATTCAAAAAAAGCTCAATTCTCAATATCATAGTATCTTTACAATCCTCATGAATGCATCTTGGTCAGGGTTAACCGGAGTGTACCTCTTCCTATCCATATGTACTATAATGAAATAGAGGAATATACTATGATATTCCATATTCAAGAACCGGAGGTGCTGCAAGTGATCACAATTAACATTAAGTCCGAGGCAGATTCCATCAAGGGCCATGGAGTGCTTTCAGCCCATGATGAGCAGCTCCAGCTTGTAATGAGCACCCTTTCAGACACCTTCGAGTTTTACGACAACACAAACAAGACGTGCGACATTACACATTTTCAGACAGTGAACTTCACATATCTTCTCCGCTTCTTCATCTACAAGAGAAACGGAAGTACTGTTGCTCATGTTCACTTCCTGCCTGAGACCGTTGACAAGAGCCTGAACCTTCCCTGGATTGCACGCAAGGTATTTTATTGGTACCTGATAAGGTTCTACAGGAACGCTGATTACCTGGTAACCGTGAATCCTTATTTCATAAAGGCGATTTGCAGGTACGGCATCGACAGTAAAAGGGTCCGGTACATACCAAACTTCGTATCATCCGAGAATTTTTATCCCATTGGTGCATCAAAGGGAGAATTGCGAAGAGAGTTCGGACTGCCTGAAGACAGGTTCACAGTCCTTTGCGCAGGTCAGCTCCAGGAAAGGAAGGGGGTCATAGATTTTGTTGAGGCTGCACGAAGAATGCCTGACGCTGAGTTCGTATGGGCTGGCGATTTTTCATTCGGCGTCATCTCATCAGGTTATTCAATCATTAAGGACCTTGTCGGCTCACACCCTTCAAATGTTCATTTTCTTGGTCTTGTGGATCATGAAAGGATGAACAGCTTATACAACCTCTCGGATGTCATGTTCCTTCCATCCTATGACGAGCTTTTCCCCATGACCATCCTTGAGGCAATGAGCTGCCACATACCTATACTACTCAGGGACCTTCCCGAATATGAGAGTGTGCTCTTCGATTTCTATCTCAAAGGCTCTGACAACGATGATTTCATTTCTCAGCTTGAAAGGCTCATGAACGACGGGGCCTTTCGGGAAGAGGCATCAGCCATGGCAGAAAGAGGCGCCAAGTTCTACAGCGCCGAAAGGATATCCGAAAAGTGGAGAGAATTCTACCTTGAGGTCTACAATTCAAGAAGATAGTCAGTCCCGCAAGGCATAGCCAAGCGGGACTCATGGTTCCCTATCCCATCATTTCCTTCATGAACACGCCTACACCTTTACCAAGCTCTGAATGCTTTCCAAGCCTGTATAGCGTCCTCTCGATTGCAGCTATCGCTGAAACAGAGTCATGCATGTCAATGTTGCCCATGTGACCCAGCCTGAACATCCTGCCTGCATATGCCCCGAGGCCACCAGCTACGAATACCCCTTCTTCGGAGAGTGTATTCCTGAATTCAAGGTCATCAACCCCCTCCGGGTATATGAGGTTTGAAAGGGTCACTGCACGGTATCCCTCTTCAGCGAGTATCCTGAAGCCAAGCGCTTCCATTGCAGCCTGTGTAGCTTTTGCCACCTTCCTGTGCCTGTCCTGCCTTTCCTTCAGACCTTCCTCGTTTATGATCCTTACAGCATCCTTCAGTGCCCAGATGAGGTTCACGGCAGGAGTAGCGAAATACTTGGCAGGGTTCTCCATTATCGGAAGCCACTTTTCAAAGTCTATGTAGAATTCAGGGATTGTTCCGAGCTGTTTCCTTCTTTCAAGTGCCTTTTTCCCTGCCCATACAATGGCAAGCCCAGGGCTAACACCAAAAGCCTTCTGCGACCCTGTCAGGAGGACATCTATCCCCATCCCGGCCATATCCTCAGGTTCTGCTGCGGATGCGCAGACGCCATCAACGATGTATATCGTTTCCGGATGCTTCCTCATCATCTCTCCAATTTCAGCAACAGGAGCGCACACTCCGGTTGCAGTGTCCACATGTGTCACTGTGACCGCAGCGTAGCTCTTCTCTGAAAGCTTCCTGTCGATCTCCTCTACAGGGACAGCCTTTCCCCATTCACTGGCAAGGACATCAACATTTAGTCCCTTCCTCTGGCAAAGGTCTATGAACCTGTCTCCGAAGAAACCATGGGATACAAGAAGGATGTTGTCACCCCGTTTAGTGACATTTGCAACAGCCATTTCCATTGCCATGGTTCCTGTCCCGGCAACCACGAATACTTCCCCATCTGTATTCATCATTACCTTGAGATCCTCGATCAGACCCTTGAAATCCCTGACGAACAAAGGGTCTCCGAATGCGGTCGTCTCCCTTCCCATTTCGTTCTGTGTTGACCTTGCTACCGGTGTCGGTCCCGGAATCATTACAAGTTTCCTGTTCTTCAACTGACATACCCCCAATATTCTTATTCAGACCTGTATCGTCATTATCCTCATGACAATACTAATCTATGCCACATCCCTATAATTATATCACTAAATGTAAACCATATCATCATTTGAATTCGCCATCACGAATAATGAACATTAGTATGGAATTCAATGATTCGGAGTACTATAATTGGCTTGAGAATACACTCGAAAGGTGGTAATTGCATGGCACTTAATGCAGCATTCATATTCCTGGCTCCAGGAGCAGACCCCGCTGCCCATCGCTCTGTTGTTGTCACACCTGCAGTCACCCTTACTGTTGTTGGAGTACCGGATTACAAGGAGGCAGAGGCAGTCGCGAAAGCACTCGCAGATGAAGGCAATGCAGCTATCGAGCTTTGCGGCGGTTTTGGAATCGAAGGCACCGCAGCAGTCAAGAAGGCAGTTCAGGGTAAGGCAGTAATAGGAGTTGTTCGCTTCGACAATCATCCCGGAATCGAATTCAAGAGTGGAGATGACATATTCTAAATAGCTTACACCTGATAACTGAAAAGCGGCAGTAAGCCGCTTTCAGTTATCATATTTTTTTGTTAATCGCATCTGCTGAACCCTATCCTTCAGTCCTTTTCGCTTTCCTTCAATAGGAACTCCGAAATTGCAGCTTGCCAGGCATTTATGTTAGTCTGACTTCTGAAGATTTTCCAGATTCTGCAGACAGACCATTACCTGCCACTGTAAGTTAGGCATAGGATTTCACTCACTTTCCTTGATAACATCTTCGCATCACCATATGTAGTGCCAGTTTCATAGTAATTACCGATTGCGCCAACCAGTTTTTCCAGATCACAGTTTCCTGCCCGCTCGCCAAGCCCCAGCAATGTAGTTTCAATTCCAAAAGCCCCTGCACGCAGGGCAGCGATTGAGTTAGCAACTGCCATGCCCAGATCATCATGTCCGTGAAACGTTATTGGGGGGCTTCCACTTCGGATCAGACCTGTCACGTAATCAAACGTTCGCTGAGGAGTCATGATACCGACGGTATCTGAGAACTGGACCCTTAGTACGCCCATCTCTCTGAGCCTGGATGAAATTGCCGACATGAATGCGATATCTGCTCTGGATGCATCTTCAAATCCCACTGTCACATTGAATCCCCTGTCCTTAATGAATGCGACACTGCGCAGCAGCTCCTTTTGGAGCCCGCTCCTGCTCGTCCGGAGCTTTGTATGAATGTGGGCATCAGAAATCGGTGCTGATATGTGGATATTGTCAGGAATGCAGCTAATTGCTGCCAGAAGATCAGCCTCATTCATCCGGCACCATACGGATATTTTTGCATTTGAACGGTTTGCAACTATTTCCCGGATTACATCGCATTCGTCCCTGCCCATTGCTGGTGAACCTGCATCAATCTGGTTGATTCCGGCAGCATCGAGCAGCTTTGCGATTTTCACCTTCTGATCAAAAGTTAAAGCGCAGCCTGGTCTCTGCTCTCCGTCACGAAGCGTGGTATCCATGAGATATGCTTTCTGTTTCATGATCCACCCTCACCTTCTCAGCGATCAGAAGAACCTCACTATCAGCAAGAGCTCGTCTGAGACTGACTGCTTCACGCCGCACATCATTAAGCATGAGAGGCAAAGCCTCTGCCGGAAGCTCAAATCCAAGTTTTGACAGACAGTGCTTTAGGCTTACCAGACCCGAATGCTTTCCAACGACTATCTGCCGCTTTGCGCCAACCAAATCCGGAGAGAAGGGCTCGTAGTTCATGGGATCCTTTAGGATGCCATCCACATGGATACCCGACTCCACCTCAAATACGGCATGGCCAACAATAGATTTGTGTGATGGCACCTTTATCCCTGAAATCTCAGTGAACAGCTGGCACATGCGGGGCAACATCGAAAGGTCAAGGCATGGCCTATGCTGCCTGGCAATGTGCAAGGCCATTATCACCTCTTCCAGTGGGGCAAAGCCTCCTACACCCATAAAGGTACCTGCACCATTTCCACCATCCATAAGCCATTCGGTCAATATTGCACCTGCACATCCATAGCCATTATCGGGACAAAGCTCGGCTGACATTGGCAGCAGCCTGCGTATCTTCTGGAATTCGCTTTGAAAATCATATAGTATCAGATCCCCCAGTCCAGTGATGCGTATGTTGTCATGGTGCTTATATCTTTCCAGAAGGCTCAAGTCACAAATGCCGCTAACTTCCATTTCATGACACAAAAGCCAAGAAAACCCCTCCAAATTTTTGGAAGGATCGTCCATCCGCACTACTGTGCGTTCCTTGACCAATGCTGAGCCCAGACGCTGTGCTTCAGTCAAGTTCATCTCGACCCTGTCCACACCCATAAGCAGGAGGAGCTCGTAGAATTCAACCAACGCTTCAGTTTTGCATTTTGTTGTATCAAGGACTGCCAATGTCATATCGGTGAGCCTGATCATATGAACCACCTCCCATTATGAAGTGTAAAACAGCTTTAGATACGGAGAGCTTTGACTGGCGTTCCGCCTTCAAAATGCTCTTCCACGATGGTTTCGATGTCCGATTCGGTGAGATTCCCGTACCAGACACCCTCAGGGTATACCACCATTACAGGACCACGGGCACATATCCCGAAACAGCCGGTGTTGGTGACCATGACATCTCCTGAGAGGTCACGGTCCTCGATTTCCTCCATCAGACGTCCCACCAGATTGACGCTGCCCTTCTGATGACAGAAGCCCTTCAGCTCGCCGCTCAAGCGGCAGCTGTTGCAAACAAAGACATGATACTTGGGTGCTACCATGATATTTCCTCCTTTCAGCCGGCCAGATACTGCTGGACGGCGGTCTTGACGGCATCTTCAATGCGGTCATATGTGGTAAATGAGGCTATCCCACGGGTACGAAGCTTCTCTTTGGGCGCTTCACCGATTCGCATTGAAACAACAGCAGAGCAATCACCAACAGTTGTCAGGATATCTTCTATACGTCCGCTTTTATCCTCATCACGCTTGCCGCCGCCCATCCCATCGCAGCCATTTCCATCGCAGTATTTGGATACTGAACGTCGCTCGCGGAATCGGATTGCGCCACTTGCATATTCGTAGATGTAGAAATCATTTGCCTGGCCGAAGTGCTGATCCACCAGAATGCCACCCTTCGAAGCAACCGCAAGAAGCAGCGGTTTCCCTTTCTCTGCAGGTTCATCGATTATCTTTATGCCACCTGTTCCGCAGCCCCTGAACTCATAGGACTGGTCGTTATCAAGTGTTCCGATCGCATCTGCCCGGCACTGCCGGCAATGGTACATTTGCAGCATGCTCTCACCGCAGGCATTGCGCATTTCTGTTATTTCCCTGTTGGATGTCAGCTCCATGTTTTCAAAGGCTGAACCCTTCACAGGGATCATCTGCATGATGTTTGTGATGTAGCAGCCCATTTCCTTTACGGTCTCCACCACCTTCGGGATATGCTTGTCGTTTATGCCCTTGAGCATGACGATGTTTATCTTGCATATGATCCCGAGGTCGCACAGGCGCTTAATTCCAGAGAGTTGGTTTGCCAGCAGTATGGCTGCTGCGGTCTCGCCGGTATACTTTACGCCCATGAAGCTTATGTGCTTGTATATCCTTGCTCCAATTACCGGATCCACCGCATTAAGGGTAACTGTTACATGGCTGACTCCCAGGTTAACCAGTTCATCAGCATAGAGAGGCAGCATCAGGCCATTGGTCGAAAGGCAGAAGGTAACATCCTTATCAACCTCCCGGATCAGCTTCAGCGCAGCGGATGTCTTTTCCCATTCCGCCAGGGAATCACCGGGCCCTGCTATGCCTACAACACTGAGATTGGGCATCTTGCTCCTGACATAGAGATACTTGTCCCTCGCCTGTTCCGGATTCAGCACTTCGGTGGTGACACCTGGTCTGCTCTCGTTAGGACAGTCAAATTTCCTTACGCAGTAATTGCATTGGACATTGCAGGAAGGTGCAATCGGCAGGTGCATCCGGGCATACCCGGTGCCGCATCCGTTGAAGCATGGATGGGAGGCTGTCTTGGCAGCAATCTCAGTGGCCCTTTCTATCAATATGTCAGTTTTCACAGGTTTATCCATGCTTTTGTCCTCCCCTTTGAAATTTGCGTCGAACATCTTGCCGCGAAATGCTGTTTCCTTGCGGGCAAGAAGCTGATTTGTTACGGAATCGAGTAAAGTCATGCCGCCGTCATAGAGGATAGTGCGTACCCTCTGACCACCCACATGGTCATGGATCGGAAATGCACAGCGGACCAGAGGAAGCTCCAGCTTATCTGCCACGCGCCTGCCATCAGAGGAGCCGATCATAAGGTTAACTCCAAGCTTTCCGCAATAATGTTCGATGGTGTCAAAATCGGTGTTGTCCAGAACCTTGAATTCCTCCACAAAAAACTGCCCTGCCACCTTTTCCAGGTCTGAAGCAACCTTATCTGCAAGCTCAGGGCATTTTGCCCCTGTCGCCACCAGAACTGGCATGATTCCATTTTCGGTACACATTCGTGTCATGGAATAGACAAAGTCCGGTTCACCGAAAATGGCAGCACGACCCTCGGCATTGTACTTGTGAGAGTCTATCATCGCGTCCAGATATCGTCCTCTCTCAGCTCTCACGGTATCGCTCACCATTCCGCCTAAATTTTTCAAAGCGAGCATCAGAGCATCTGTGTCACGGAGGCCGACAGGCAGTGACAATCTCTCGCAGGGGACTCCGAAGGTCTTCTCCAGGTATTCCGCGGGTGACAGGCTTTCTTTTGCAAATGTGGTCAGCTCGAGGGTGCAGCGTGCCCCTGCCATTTTCGAAATGGCTTCCAGTGTGGTTCCTCCAGCAGGCAGGCGGTTATAATCCGGGTTATGTGCGCCATCAAGATTATCCGACAGGTCAGGAAGAAGCGTATATCTGAGTCCTGTGCTGTCCAGAAGAACCTTCAGCGCTCGTGTATCGGCAGGTGACAGGATGCCCGTTATCACATTGATGCCGTCATGGGGCGTAACATCCATATCCACATGGGAGACAATCGCGTGCAGCGCATGGAAGAACCCTTCATACTGGGTTCCGCCGTAGCCTGCGGAGGCTACCGGAATGATTGTGACATCAAGGTCCGGATTCTCTTCATGGAAGGTAGCAATTATTCGCTCTACATCTTCCCCGATGGTCTCGGCCAAACAGGTTGTAGCAACGCCTATGACCTTAGGACCATAAAGCTTTACAAGATTTGCAAGACCCTTTAGCAGATTCTTCTCACCGCCAAATATGGTGCCATGCTCCGTCAATGAGGTTGATGCTATGTCTACAGGCTCATTGTAGTGTGTCGCCATGTGACGACGGATATATGTGGCGCAGCCTTGAGAGCCATGGAGGATCGTCATGCATTTTGCAATGCCGTAAAGTGCTGTGGCAGTACCCATGGGCATGCACATCTTGCAAGGATTCACATTCAGATTGACAAGATCTTTACTCATAGTTCCACCTCCATATAGTTCCATACCGGACTGTTGATGGAACTGTTGATCTCCTGCGTAAAGTTGCGAACACCCTCATAGCCGGCAAGAGCGTGCTTGCGCTCGTGGTTGTGGTCGCAGAAGGCAATCCCCAGCTTATAGGCCAGTGGACGTTCCTTAACGCCGCCAACAAGTATGTTCGCACCCTTTTCCTTCATGAATGTCTCGAGCTCTGCGGGGTTTGCGTCATCCAGTATGATACAGTCCTTCCTCACCAGCTGACCTATCACCTCGTAGTCCTCAGGTTTACCCGTCTGGGTGCCCACAACTACAGTTTCGATACCCATGGTATTGAACTGGCGAATGAGAGAAATGGCTTTGAAGCCTCCTCCAACGTAGATTGCGGCTTTCTTTCCAGATAAGTTCGGGCGGTACAGGTTCTCAAACTCGATAAGCTCCGCTTCCTGCGCTTCGCAAAAGGCCCTGGCCTTCGCGATTGCAGCTTCATCACCCAGTGCCTCTGCCACTCGGAGCAGCGAGGTTGTGGTATCCTCACGTCCGAAAAAGGAGACCTTTATGAACGGTATACCGAACTCTTCCTCCATCTGGTTGGCCAGGCAGGTCATTGAGCCTGCACACTGCACAAGGTTCAATGTGGCTGAGGGTGCCTGAATAAGGCTGTCGTACGTGGCGTCTCCTGTGATTTTCGATACAACAGGGATTCCCAGTATCCTAAGATAGTTCTGAATTATCCACATCTCACCCGCCAGATTGAAGTCGCCCAGGATGTTGACACCCCTCATCTTCGGCTTTCCGCTGTGGGGGCGGATAAGTTCCAGAATTGCCTCGGAGGCCATCTTGTAGCCATATGATTTGTTGCCGGAAAATCCTGGGGATTTGACTGAGATGCAGCGTATGCCGTGTTTCTTTTCAGCTTCCCTGCATACCGCATCCACATCATCACCGATCACCCCGACGATGCATGTGGAATATATGAATATCAGCTTAGGATGGTGCTTTTCGCAGACTTCATCAATGGCGCGAGTTAGCTTTTCAGCACCTCCGAACACGATATCCCGCTCGGACAGGTCAGTGGAAAAGCTGTTTCGGTAGAGGTCGCTGCCGCTAGTCAGTGACCCTCGGATATCCCATGTATAGCTGGCGCATCCTATGGGGCCATGCACAATATGGAACGCGTCAGTGATGGGGTTGAGTACCACACGCGCACCGCAATAGACGCAAGCTCGCTGGCTTACAGCACCGGATACGCTGTCAGTGTCACATCTGATGCTGCCGTGTCCATGTCCGATGGAGTCATGTCTTTCCGTTAGAATTCCTGTTGTCGACATGGTGGGGTCCTCCTTTCTGCTTTATATTCTTAATAGGAAAGGACTGCTCAGGACGCCAGTCGTCCACAAGACAGCCCCTTTGCCTGTGCCTCAGTTATGTTTATCGTTACATGATGACATCAAACTGTTCATCAGGTACATCTCTGTCGATGCGGTCCAGAAGAGCATTTGAGATCTGCTCAACCAGCCTTATCGCACCCTTGTAGCAAGTGATTGGACTGAGTGGATGTCCGTAGCGGTCAAGAACAGGGAATCCTGCCCTGACGAATGGGATATCCTCAGCTCTGGCAATCTGTTTGCCATATGATGAGCCGATGAGAAGATCCACCGGGCTTTGCTTGACCCACTGGTGGAGGTCGAACAGGTCACCGGATTCCTTGGAGACACATTTTTCCCCTACATCATATTTGTCAAAGAGAGCCTTCGTCTTATTCACGAATGCAGCCCCTGGGGTACCTGTCAGCACATACTTGGGTATCATGCCCATCTCCAGTACCAGGGAGGTCAGGCCCAGGACATAATCCGGGTCGCCATAGATTGCACATGTCTTTCCTGTAAACCAGATATGGGAATCCAGCATCAGGTCAATAAGCTGGCCGCGTTCTTCTTCAATTGCATAGGGGATATTGCCGCCGTTCATCTTGGACAGTGCCATGATGAACTTGTCTGTGTTCTCGACTCCAATGGGATAAGGCAGGACCTCATAGTTTACCCTGCACTTTTTCTTAAGCTGCTCGCAAGGCTCGGTTACGGTCATTTCACCCAGACCGATTACGGAATCACAATCCCCAAGTCCGGTGATCTCAGGTATGGTCGTACCCCCCTTTGGATAGATTTCATAGTGGTCGGTCATAGGAGAATCCATCACTCCGGACTGGTCTGGGAACATGGTTATGGGCACATTCATCAGCGCTGCCAGACGCTTGAATTCCCTCAGGTCACCCGGATTGGACCAGCTTGGCAATATGGCTGTCTTCCCGTTTTTTACGCCGGTATTCTTTGACAGGTACTTTATAAAACCGCACATCATGTTGAAATAGCCGTCTACATGAGAGCCGACGTAGGATGGGGTGTTGCTATGCACTACCAGCTTGTCCTCAGGGATATCCAGATCCATGATGAATGAATTCAGGTCATCTCCGATTGTTTCTGACAGGCAGGTCGTGTGGATAGCAATGATGTCGGGATCATAGATGTCAAAGACATTTTTTGTTCCCTGCTTCAGATTCGCTCCTCCACCGAACACGCAGGCACCCTCGGTAAATGATGAAGTGGAAGCTATTGCGGGTTCCTTGAAGTGGCGGGTCAGGAAAGTCCGGTGATATGCCACGCAGCCCTGAGAGCCATGAGAATACGGCATGCAGTTATGGACGCCAAGGGCACAGTACAGTGCGCCTACAGGCTGGCAGGTCTTGCAGGAGTTTATACGCAGCGCGGTTCGTTCTGAATGCTCCTTGGGAGTTAAATCAAGCATTAGTTTCCACCTCCTATGTGTGCTTCAATGGTGGCACGGTTTTTCCACGGTGGTGAGACCATTCCCCAACAGGGTGTATACAGTCCCATGACCACATCATGGCCGAACTTCATGGCACCCTTGAAACCAGCGTACGGACCGGAATAGTCGTAGCTGTGAAGCTGCCTGGACATTGTCCCGTCCTTCTGGATGGCGTACTTGTCCTTAACGCCGGTAAAGAATATATCAGGCTTCAGGATACGGGTAAAGGCTTCGGTCTCATAATGGTTAAGGTCGTCAACCACCAGTGAGCCCTCTTCCATTCCATGCATCATGCCCTTATACTCACTCAGCGGAATTTCCGCCTTAACAGCTTCAAGCTGCTCTGGAGTTAGGTAAGCGTGATATTTTTCCGGATCTGCTTCCACTGTCATATGCTCGATGTTCTTCCCGTCCGCGTCTTCCTTGATTGTCGGAATAACATCCCTGCCTTCATAGTCGTCGCGGTGTGCGAACTCATATCCCGCCAGTACTGTCTTTACCCCGAAATCATTAAGCAGAAGCTGGTAGTGATGGGCCCTGGAGCCTCCGACATAGAGCGCAGCGGTCTTTCCTGTAAGCCTTGTACGGTAGTGTTCCCTCTCCGCTGCCACCTCAGCCATTTCTTCCGCAATTACAGCCTCAATGCGATCAATCAGCTTCTGGTCACCGAAAAATTTCCCGATGTCCCTAAGAGTATTGCAAGTGGACTCCAAACCTATGAAGTTGACCTTCAGCCAGGGAATGCCGTACTTTACTTCCATCATCTCGGCAATATAGTTGATTGAGCGGTGGCACATTACGAGATTGAGGTTTGCCATATGGGCTGCCTTCAGGTCGTCAATGGCTGCATCTCCAGTAAAGGAAGTACGCACATCAATGCCGCATTTGTTCAGGATACGGATCTGCTCGAATCCGTCACCTCCAATGTTGTACTCTCCCAGGATATTGACGGTAAACGGGTTTTCAATCGGCGTATCCTTGGTACCGATAACCTGCTTCATCAGTCCGTTGTTCGCAATGTGGTGTCCTGCTGACTGGGAAACTCCCTTATAGCCCTCGCAGGAGAATGCTATGCAGGTTATCCCATAGAGCTTTTCCGTTTCGGTCGCCACTGCCTGAACATCGTCGCCTATCAGGCCTACAGGACAGGTGGAGCAGATCATTATCGCCTTCGGGTTGAAGATCTCCATAGCTTCCTTGATTGCCTGACGGAGTTTTTTCTCGCCTCCGAACACAATGTCCGGCTCCTGCATATCTGTGGAAAACATATATTGAACGAATACAGGCTCACCCTCTTTCGAGGCTTTTGCCTGGTTGCGGCGTGTTCCCCAGGAATAGAAGCCGCAGCCGATAGGTCCGTGGGTTATGGTCAGGACGTCCTTGATAGGACCGACTACCACGCCCTTGCATCCGGCATAGCAGCACCCTCGTTCAGTTATGATTCCGGGAGCGGAGCGTGCGTTGGCAGCGATTGTCGGAATCTCTCCGTTTCCATCCATTACGATTATGTGTTCCTTGCGGTTTTTATAGATTCTGGCACTATATTTATCCAGTACCATTGTTTTTGCGTCCATTTAGCTCACCTCCTTATAGGGTCATTTCACCAGTTCTGACCTTGTAGGTCTCAGGTATGTCAAAAACGAATATTTTCCCATCTCCGGGGTTTCCGGTCTGGTTAACACGGATTATCGTGTCCACTGCGTTCTTAACGAATTCATCCTCCACCACAATTGTGAAGAAGCGCTTTGGAATCAGACGTATTGTTTCAGTCATCGCTTCGCCCACGGTGGATACTGGAAGCTCTCCGCTTTCCATTATTATTTCAAGCACGGAGCTGTCTACCATTTTTTTGCCACGTCCCAGGACCCTGCGGCAGGTAAACGCGGGGAATCCCGCTTCACCCAGTGCCTTTTTGGTATCATTGACCTTATTTGTCCTTATGAAGGCCATTACCTCTTTCATGGTATGTACACCTCCTTACAGTCCCTTTTTACCGGTTGAAATGGTATAGGCTTCCTCTACCGGACTAACGAAGATACGTCCGTCGCCATAGTTGCCATTTTCACCTGTTCGGGCTACACGCATGATTATTTTGACTATGTCATCCTTGTCTTCGTCATTCACCACTATCATCAGCATTTCTTTGGGGATCTCATCATATTGGACAGATCCCGCGATGATTCCCTTCTGCTTTCCGCGGCCAAATACATCAGCCTTGGTTACGGCGGGAAATCCTGCACTCAAAAGCTCAGACAGGATATCTCCGGTCTTTTCGGGGCGCACAATTGCTCTTATCAATAACATAGCTATCCTTCCTTTCCGTTTCCGTTTTTTATAGATCCATCAGACCATGTTCCATAAGAATCGCTTCCAGCCTGTCCTGTGTCAATGGCGTCGGAATTACAAACATGTCATTTGTTTCGATCTTTCGGGCAAGTTCCCTGTACTCATCAGCCTGATTCTCATCGGGTGAATACTCTATGACGGTCTTTCTGTTGATCTCCGCACGCTGGACCGCGTTGTCACGGGGAACAAAATGTATCATCCTGGTACCAAGCTCCTTGGCTACCGCTTCAACCAGCTCCGCTTCTCCATCAACATTTCTGGAGTTGCATATGAGGCCGCCCAGGCGAACTCCGCCTGTCTTAGCGTACTTCTGGATACCCTTTGCGATATTGTTGGCAGCGTAGAGCGCCATCATCTCACCTGAACATACTATGTAAATTTCCTGTGCCTTGCCCTCTCTTATCGGCATTGCAAATCCGCCGCACACTACATCGCCCAGTACGTCATAGAACACGTAGTCAAGGTCCGATTCATAGGCACCAAGTCTCTCCAGAAGATTGATCGAGGTGATTATGCCTCGGCCCGCACAGCCGACTCCTGGTTCAGGGCCGCCTGATTCAACGCAGCGTATTCCGCCGTATCCTGGCTTTAGAACAAGCTCAAGGTCAATGTCTTCGCCCTCCTCACGCAGTGTATCAAGAACTGTCTGCTGTGCAAGACCGCCTAAAATCAGACGTGTGGAGTCTGCTTTGGGATCGCAGCCGACAATCATGATCTTCTTTCCCATCTCAGCCAACCCTGCATTGAGGTTCTGTGTCGTGGTAGACTTTCCTATACCGCCCTTACCGTAAATTGCAACCTGTCTCATACTTCCTTACCTCCTTATATTGTTTCCTAAATGTGAATTGAAATAAAAAAGATCCCATTTGACTACATTGTCAAAGGAACCTCTTTGTCACCTTAACCCTACACGACTAAACAAAAAAACGAGGTCTACGCATGCATTTTATGCAGCCTAGACCCCGTTGTCCTTCATTTGCTTATCAGGTATGCACCGAGTATATCAGCATAAAGAACAACATGCAATACATTTTTTGCATTTATTTTCACATTATTCGTAATGTTTTGGAGTTATTTTGCATATTTACCAACAATAATCACCGAAAAGCGAGCATTTGCTAATCACCTGCACT
The DNA here is from genome assembly GCF_000495435.3 of Youngiibacter fragilis 232.1. Taxonomy (GTDB): domain Bacteria; phylum Bacillota; class Clostridia; order Clostridiales; family Clostridiaceae; genus Youngiibacter; species Youngiibacter fragilis. Next base: position 34,085 of record NZ_AXUN02000180.1, read on the forward strand.
AATGGCATCATCGCGAGAAATACCCGGAAATGACCAAATTTGAAAGAAGTGGTTGCGTTTATATTCATCACCCATTACAATGTCAACAAGCAAGTATCCGTGAGCAAAGGGGCACATCATGAGTGATGTGCCCTTTTTTACGTAAAAACAGCAGGAGAGGTGGATCAGTATGATTAGGAAAATAGCTGCATTAACTTGTTCAGGGGTGCTCTCCTCTCTGGAGGAATGTACCGAGGTGCTGCTTTTTGAGGATGAAGGGGGTTCATGGGGTATCATCGGCAGGCTACCCTTCCGGTTGGAAGGCAGTAAGTCAAATGAAATTCGTGACAGTGTACGCTCGCTTGTTTTGAAGCTTGATTGCAGGGTGATAGCAGCCAGGACAATTTCAGGGATTCCATATCATATCCTTGATGCAGCGGGATTTTCGATCTTTGAGGCAGAGAACCTTTCCGACAGGCTTCTGGATGACATTCTCCTGGATATTTCGATATCGAAAGGTCTGGTCCAAAGTGAGGAGACACCTACAGGGCCAATACCAATCGATGAGGAGGGCCGGTGGTTCCTGGATCTCATTTCTCTGCAGGAAAGGTATCCCGAAATCTCCTCCAAAAAGGCTCTGCGTCCCTTTCTTCAGAACCAGACCTTCCTGGAACTGAAACTTCTCTGTACCCATCTACCGCCATGGCTGGATGCCGAGATGCATGCAAGACATCTTGGCTGCGCTATTGAAACTGACCCGGATGGCCGACTTATGGTGAGCATTTCCCACGCATTATGTAAGGAGTGAGTAAAATGACTATTTATGAAACATTACACGGTGTTACATCATATATCACGGACGAAGATGCAAATGTCAAGAGTTGCCTGCTCTGTGAGGTAAACATTCTGGAGACCGCCTTCGGCAGGCTTGTTCCGAAGTGGAAGGAAGATATCCGCAAAAAGGGAATCCCAAGCCTTTCCTTCTATCCAGGCGGTGTATTGAAATCGGTAGCCCTTGAAGAACAGACCTTGGTTTCCACTCCGCTCGGAAAGTTGCCGGCTGAATTTCTCACCTTCTATCCCGGCGGGGAGCTGCGTCGCATTTTTCCCTGCAACGGCAAGATAACAGCCTACTGGTCTGAGGAGGAAGAGGCAGCGCTTTGCCCTACACTTTCATTTGCCCTTCACTGTGGCGCATTTCGTGCCAAGGTCACGGCAATTCATTTCTATCCCAGCGGCGCATTGCGTTCAATGAGCCTCTGGCCTGACGAAACAGTAGTACTAAGGGCATTCCAAGGCTTCATGCCTACCCGGATCGGATTTTCCCTGTATGAGGGCGGTGCCCTCGAGTCGGTAGAACCCCCATACCCTATGTCCATTGACACCCCCATCGGGGCAATCTCCGCCTTTGACCCTCACGCATTGGGCGTTCACGGTGATTCAAATTCACTTGCTTACAATCAGGACGGCAGTCTTCGGTCAATAACCACAGCAGACAGCAAAATAGAAGTCATCACTCCTGACAGACAAAGTATTTTCTTTGCTCCATCAAAGCGTCAGGATTCCCTGCTGGATGACCGTACAGTTGTAGTGCCGGTTAGAATTTCCTTCACATCGGACAGCATTACATTCGATAATGGCGTAGACATTAAGACCTTTTCTCTCATCGAATGCTGTTTCCGAATATTTTCAGCTGACAGCCTGATTGCCATGGGGTCTGGAAATACTGACTGCAGTGATTGCTCTACATGCAATCGATGCGGATAACGAAAGGATGGTCGATACAAATGAGAAAGAGGATACTTTCACTGGTGCTCATGCTGACGATGGCGTCCAGCCTTGCCGGGTGCACTGGGGTGAACGCTTCCGGAAATCCAATACCTGCTGTTTCTGTCAGCGGTACATCGAATGAACCAGACACAGCCGAAAAGCCAATTGAACTTATCGTCTTCGCAGCAGCATCGATGACCGAGACTCTAAATCAAATCGTTCAAATGTATAAAGTTGTCGACCCCAACGTAACATTCAGCATTAACTACGATTCCTCAGGCACACTTAAAACCCAGATTGAAGAGGGTGCTGACTGTGACATCTTCATCTCCGCATCCAGTAAGCAGATGAACGCCCTGGACATTGCTGCAGATAAAGATGAGAACCCGCTTGGCCTTGACTTCATTCTCGCTGGTACCAGGTTTGACCTGGTATCAAACAGTGTGGTCCTGATTTCTCCTCAGGGCAATCCCAGAGGAGTCAGTTCATTTGAGGATGTGGCGACTGAAAGGGTATCCATGATTGCGCTTGGAAACTCCGATGTACCTGTCGGTCAGTACTCCAGGGAAATCTTCACCTATATCGGCATTTGGGAGCAGCTCATGAGCGCCCAGAAAGTCACCTTCGGCACAAACGTCAAGGAAGTGCTGGCGCAGGTCTCAGAAGGTGCGGTGGATTGCGGTGTTGTCTACAGCACGGATGCAGCCACGTCTTCAGGTATCGAGGTTATTGCCTCAGCTCCCCCCGGCAGCCACAAGGACATCACCTACCCCGCCGCTGTCCTTAATGACTCAGGTGATGTCGAAGCAGCGCAGGCATTCCTAAACTATCTCACTACAGATGAGTGCTCCGCCATATTTGAGTCAGTTGGTTTCGTAATCCCTGACTAGCCAAAAAGTCTTGATGAAGGAGGTGATTGCTGTGGATTGGTTCCCTTTGCTCAATTCTCTGCGCATTGCATTTATAGCTACCATATTCACGTTCGCTTTTGGCATTACAGCTGCCTATTATGTGGTAAAGCTGCCCCGCATTTCCAGGGGTATCCTTGATTGCATATTCACCCTTCCGTTGGTCCTTCCCCCAACTGTGGTCGGGTTTTTCCTTCTCAAATCCCTTGGTCCAAACGGGGTCATCGGGAGTCCGTATCTGGAATTGTTCGGAAGGAAAATAGTCATGACATGGTATGCTTCCATATTTGCAGTGATTATCGTCACATTCCCGCTCATGTACCGAACGGTGCGCGGTGCCTTTGAGTCCTTTGACCATAACCTCATATATGCTGGACAGACCTTAGGTCTCTCAAACACCTATATTTTCTGGCGAATCATCATTCCTGGCTGCAAACACGGCCTCATGTCAGGTACCATACTTGCCTTTGCCCGCGGACTGGGAGAATATGGCGCAACCAGCATGGTGTCGGGCTACATCCCGGGCAGAACCGCCACCATATCCACTACGGTCTACCAGCTATGGAGGGAGGGCAATGATACGCTTGCCTATCAGTGGGTCGGCATCAACCTGATAATATCCTTTGTTGTCCTGGTTGCAGTAAACCTTCTTGAAAAGGGCCATTCCACCAAACCAGCTCCGCTATCCGGTACCGAAGGGGAGGTATAGCTATGTCACTCATTGTAGAAATAAGGAAGTCCCTGGGGCAGTTTCAATTGGATGTTTCCTTTCAGACAGAGCGGGAGATACTCGCGCTGTTAGGCGCCTCAGGCTGCGGAAAAAGTCTGACACTAAAATGCATTGCTGGAATAGAGACCCCCGATGAGGGATACATCGAGCTGAATGGCCGTATCCTATTTGACAGCAGAAGGAAGATCAATCTCACCCCTCAAATGCGTCGGGTGGGATATCTCTTCCAGCAGTATGCGCTGTTCCCGAATATGACAGTGGCTCAGAATATCGCCTGTGGAGTTCCGGACAAGTTTCGCAGCAAGGAGGTGGTGATTGAGAAGATCTCTGCCTTTCAGCTGAATGGAATGGAGAAAAAATACCCGCATCAGCTTTCAGGGGGACAGATGCAGCGGGTGGCACTTGCGCGGATTTTAGCAAGCGAGCCAGAGCTGCTGCTGCTGGACGAACCTTTTTCCGCACTGGACAGTTACCTCAAATGGCAAATGGAATTGGAGCTTGACGATACGCTTTCTTCCTTCGACGGAACTGCAATCTTTGTCTCCCACAGCCGCGATGAGGTCTACCGCCTATGTGACAGTGTTTCGGTCCTGAACTGCGGACGCTCAGAGACTAAAATCCCTGTAAAATCTCTCTTCGAGGACCCCAGGACCCTATCCTCCTGTCTCCTTTCCGGCTGCAAAAACTACTCCCGAATAAAGGTGTCAGGTATACATGTCGAGGCTTTGGACTGGGGTGTAACCCTGGAAGTCAACAGAGAAATCCCTATTGATGCAAAATATCTGGGTGTAAGGTCCCGATCCTTTATACCTTCACTGAAAGCAGGCTGCAACAGTATCCACTGCAAGGTAGAACGGGTCATGGATGATGTCTTCACTACCGTTGTGATGCTTTCAACACCCGCAGGAAAGATAGGCTATTCCGTTCTCCGCATGGAAATAAGCAAGGCAGCATGGACAGCCTTAAGCAACCCCTCAGAGCTATATCTCCATATCGATCCTGCGAATATCATGCTGTTGCGAGATTAGTGTGAAAAGCAGTAATTCCATACTTATGAAGGGTGCCCGAGCAATTCTCGAATTGGAGTTGTTTGCCTGACTAATCTTCCCGGAATCGAATTCAAGAGCGGAGATGACATATCCAAATTTGAAACAAAGCAAACCCAGAAAATTCATCTTGTAGATAATATCGTTTTATAAAGGCTCAATCACAAAT
>NZ_AXUN02000179.1 GCF_000495435.3 Youngiibacter fragilis 232.1
TACACATATGGGATATGATAACTTATCTTAGAAGTCGGATAAATTATCCATGGTTTCACCTCCTTGGAGCATGAAAAATGACACCGCTTAAGGTGCCACATTACATGGTAGTGTTATAAATACTCCGGGATAATATCGTCAATATTGTGATCTTTTCTTGGTTTTGAAATCCCGATAAATTGCTTGTGGCATTCCCATAGATCCATCAAATAGCCGATGGGCAAAAGCCACACTTCATCTTCAAATCTTCTCAAGTGGGCAGTGCCAAAATAGATTAGTCGGGTAAAGAGTTCCTCACTGCTTACCCGACCACCTCGTTTTTTGAGTCGTCACTCTCCACATTCCTTTTTGTACCTTTCATCATACTGGCCATAATGGCATTCTTGTAATTAGCCAGATCAAAGGGTGTGGTAAGAAGTTCCACTTCATCTTCTGTGAGAAGTTCTTTTCTATCATCCTTATTTCTGATGTTATGAATTAAAATGGACTGGTTTGAGAGAAGTGTAATCAACCACACAATCTCATCAAGTGCCATTTCAAAGTTCTCAGTTTTCATGAGCTTATCGCCCAAATTCTCAAGACCACCATAGCGCTTGGCAATTTCCTTTGTAGCTTTGGTGGTAAGAATCATCTTAAACTCCGTGCCGCCAATATCAATGGTGGTGCTTCTTTCTTCACCGGCTTCGTCAATCTTTAATTTTTCATCTGCCATGATCAACCCTCCCATTAAGAAACAACAACAGTAGCCACTGTGGTCGTCACGTTTTCTGTGCCACTAGAACTTAAGACGCAGTAGTAGTAATAGGTATCCGCCAAAAGGTCTGTTGGAATATCAAAGCTCGCAGAAGTTTCTCCATTAATGGCAGTACCACCAGTGGTGCTGTCGATGGTATTTTCATACCACTGAAAAGTTACAGGGTTTGAGGTGTTGGAGCTTGCCACAACAGAAAGGCTTCCAGTAATGCTTCCTTCAGTGACCTCTGTGAGAGTTGCTGGTTGAGTTGTAATAGTTACGGTCGGCGTAACTGGGGTAAAGTCTGGTTCATAAACGGATGTGAACCAGCTTATTACAGTGGATGCCGATACACCATTATCTCCTTCAGTAACTTCCGCTTTCCAGGGATGTTTGTTTTCTCCGTCCAGCTTATTTCTCCTAAACACAGTTCCTTCTATGGTGGGACTGCTAAATGTGATGGAGTCGCCTTTGGTGGCAAGACTTGTGGCGGGAACAGAGAAGATAACCCTGTAGAGCCAAAAGTATCGATACTTTCCATTGGCCTTCTTGGCACGAAACCCAACTGCCACAGGGCTACCACCATCTTCACTTCTTGAAACCACCACATTGTTGCTGTCAATTTTGCAGCCGGTTAAATCCTGAGCTACAAGTGAACCGATATCATCGATACCTAAGCTGAGAGCCCCGCTCTTAAATTCCTTAATGACCTCAGATGCACCATCATCTGCATAGAGTATCGCTTCAATAAGCTCAATACTCAGTTCTGCTGTCATGGCTTTAGCCAGCACCTTAGGGGTACCATAGGTTTCAACGCCATTTTGATCTTCTGTGATCTTGGCATAATATAGAGAATCCAAACCAATCGTTGCCATTTATTCTTCCTCCGTTTCATATTCTTTCATTACGTCGATAGCGTAATGATGAAATTTAGTATCATGTTCGTAACCTACATACTGTCTGTCCGTGATGGTTATCCCTCCAGATTGCAGGGCTTTCGTCAGTTCCTTTTTACGTTTGATGTAATTCTTCTTTGTAAAAAGAGAAAGCCGAGCTTCTGAAACAATCATGTATGCCTCGTTATCCGCAAAGAGATCCAGTCTGTCTGACATAGGTGTAATGACCAGATATTCATCGGGAGGCACATCAGAGAACACTCCTGTTTCCACAGGGATATCAAAGGGAGCCAGTATGAGGTTTAAATCTGAAAGTAAGCTCATAGCTTTTCAATCTCCTTATCCAGTTCTGATTTCATAGTTTCTATGCATGCCTTCCGAGATGCGGATTTTGCTGGCTTCAAGAAGGGCTTAGGAGGCTGACCTGATTTACCGTATTCAAGGATATTTGCAATCTTAGCATTGGCATCTCCATCACCACGAGGTTCATTGAAGCCAACCTTGACATTGAAGTTTCCATTTCGATCTAGCTTAGTGGGAGAGAGGCCCAGGGAAGAAACCAGCTCACCGGTAGAGCGGCTTTTTTCTTTGGTATTATTACCAATAACGCCTTTAAGGTTGGATTTGACTTTATCCAGAACAACTTCACCGCCAGCTTCTAAAACATTAGAGATGATTTCATCTGTTTTATCACCAAGCTTTGAGAGCTTCATCAGAAATTCATCGGGCATTTTCATGGTTGCTTTAGCCACTTGGAATCACCTCCTTAGCCAGCACTTCAATGTACATACCGCGGCCTTTCACATCCTCAACAGATGTAATTTCAAATCTCTTATCACTATGGATGATCACCATAGACGTTTTAATGGTTATACCAGGTATGCGGCGAAAGCGAAAAAGGTCTGTGGCTTCAGAAAAGGAAGCTCTATTTGCCCATTTCTCATTGCCATGGCGACCTTCTCGATAAGCCCTGACAGATGCAACAATGTTATCAACTTCTGTTTTAAACCCTTCAGCGTCTTTAATGGTGACGCTTTCTACAATATCGATAAAGGTGTTCATTTTCCCAAAGCTCATATCTACACCTTCCAGTCCCGATCAAGTCTCAGCAGGAGATTGACCGTATTCCATACCTGTTGTCCAGCCTGCACATTATCAGAAAAGAAACCACCAGTGCTGCCGTCCCTCGATTCATAAAAGTGGGACGACAGCATAATGATGGCTTGCTGTGTGGTGGCAGGCATAACGGCTTCCACGTAGTGGTTTTCAGGAAGATGCTGATAACTCTCTGCATACCTCGTGGCGGCGGTGATGTACATCTCAAGGAGTTCATCATCAGCCGAGTGATCAAGAATAAGATTTGCTTTTACTTTTTCCAGCAGTGTCATACCGCCACCATCCTTTCATTAGTCTGAAATCATAAGCCCTGCAGCCTTAAGTTTGGTGAGGAGAGCATTAAAATCCGTCACCAAATCTTCTACTGTGGCAGCAGTACTTGCAGCTTGATTATCGAGAATGGGGAGGCCAGTAACGACCGCCCCTTCCTTGATTTCAAGAGTTCCACCAATGACGGTTTTTTCACCGCCCTGTTCGGTATAATTCTTTGTGTTATAACTCATAGGACACCTCCATTACGCTTTCTGCTGAAGCACTTTTATGGCTTCAGGCAGAATCAGCTTTCCGTCCACACGCTGAGTGGCAACAAAACCTACCTGACCAGTAGCTGCATAGAGCTCATTAAGTCTCTTGAATACTCTGCCTTGACGATCTGCTACCCAGTAGTAGCCAAAGTCACCGAAGATGATGGACTTTGCAGATGCAGCGATGGTAGGAACGTAAGATGAAGTGTAAACAGGTCTGTTCAGAATGGTATCTGGTGTTCCAGCCTGAAGTGAAGGCTGCCAGATATACTGACCCTGACCATCTTTTAGCTTTCTAATGGCCTTAATGGTCGCATCGTTCATGACGAAAACGGCCTTGTTTCTGTAAGGCGATTTAAGTGAATAGAAGAGGTCCAAAACTTCATCAATGGAAATAGCAGTGGCACTTGCTGCGGTTACGCCAATTTGCGCGCCACCAGTGGCCGCAAGGATACCCGTAGGCTTACCAGATCCATCTCCAATGAAGAAGGCATCTTCTTCCTTGTTACCGATACGTCTTGCAAACTCCTTGGCGATATAGTTTTCGAGATTAAACACGCTGTCATTAAGCAGTTCTTCAGATACCTTTATCATGGTACCCAGCTTGTAAGCGCCGATGGATACCTGTCCAAAGCTATCATCGCTTTCAGGAATTGCACCTTCCTCATCAATCCAAGAAGCGGTTCCTTTGGAGGCAACAACAGGAATCTTACGATCGCCAGAGGCAGTGGAAATGACATTGGCCAGCTTTCTAAAGATATTCTCTTCATCCAGGGCTTCAATAAGAGTACGCTCGAACTCATCTGGTACAAGATATCCACCTTCTGTGTCGGTTCCAATCTGCAGTGCGTTCTTAATCACTGGATCAAGCCCTTCACCAGAACGGGTTCTCATGGCATTCCAGAATGCTTTCTGGTATTCAGCAGAAGCTCTACCAGATTTAGATTCCATACCTTGGAAGATAGGCTTTCCGGTAAGTGGAGTGTTAAGTGGCTTTGAAAGCTCGCGGTCAAGGGCCTCTTGTTTTTCAAGACGATCAATCTCTTTACCGAGGGCAACCACATCAGCTTCCATTTTTTCATAGGTTGCAGTGTCTTCGGCGGATACAATTCCATCTGTACCTCTTTTGGTATCCAGGAATGCTTTAGCAGCTTCCCAGGACTTTGCTCTTTTTTCACGCAGTTCAAGAATTTTGTTCATAGTGTTTTCCTCCTAAAATTTAGTGTTGAATCAAAGAAAGTCGCTTTTCCAGCGACTCAACAGGGGTGCCAGTATTCTCTTTTGGTAGTTTGGGTTTTACCTTATCCAGCAGAGAGTTGGTAACAGCTCTACGGCTAAAGGCATAGGTAAAGTCCTCGGTCTGATTTCTTTTCTTCTCATCCTCCAAGATGCCATCAGCAAAGCTAAGCTCGATGGCCTTTTTCGCATTAAGCCAGGTCTCTGCATCCATAAGATGAGAGAGCTTAGTTCTAGACTGACCCGTTTTAATTTCATAGGCATTGATGATGCTCTCCTTCACTTCAGATAGCATGGCGATGGCTTTTTTCATTTCCTCGCTGTCTCCAATGGCTACTGTGAGAGGGTTATGCACCATCATAAGGGCTGTTGGTGCCATGAGCACCGTTGTCCCTGCCATGGCGATGACTGAGGCTGCTGAAGCGGCAATGCCATCAATCTTTACAGTAACAGTGCCTTTGTAATCCATCAGCATGGCATAAATCTGACTTGCAGCAATGCAATCACCTCCTGGTGAGTTAAGCCATATAACAATGTCACCCTCACCGGCAGTAAGCTCTGCTTTAAATGCCTTAGGGGTGACGTCATCATCAAACCATGAATCTTCGGCAATAACGCCGTCTAGATAAAGTGTTCGGACACCAGTGTTTTCATCTCGTGCCCAGTTCCAAAACTTCTTCATTAAGGTTCCTCCGTTTCTTTGATATTTGCGAACGCGCCTGCGTCCTGTAATTTAGTCATGGCGCCGTTGATGAGGTAGAGGTCGCCACCTAATGACTCTGGAATTCTATCCAGATTTTCAAGCTCTCTGATATCATTGGCACTCATCCAACCGTTTTGACGTGCCGTTGCATAACCACTCATTCGACTTACATAATCACCACGAAGAAGTCCATCCACATTGAACTTGATAAATACATTAGGTTTTTCACTTTCCATGAGTAGAGCTCTGCACATGGACTGTTCCCAGCGGACCACCCAAGGGTCGAGGGTGTATTTTACAAACTCCAGTGATTGCTGCTCGATGTTACTAAAGGATGACTTCTCAAGGTCAGCAAGCATATGAGGGGGCACTCTAAAGATACGAGCGATCTCATTGATCTGAAACTTTCTAGTTTCAAGGAATTGTGCTTGCTCAGGAGAAATGCCGATAGGCTGGTACTTCATACCTTCTTCAAGGACAGCCACTCGGTGAGAGTTTCCACTCCCTTGGTAGGCTGCATTCCAGGATTCTTTGATCCTTGCAGGGTCTTTTATGGTGCCGGGGTGCTCTAAGACACCGCCGGGTGAAGCTCCATTCGCAAAAAACTTAGCTCCATATTCTTCTGTAGCAATGGCAAGGCCCACAGCATTTTTCGCCATGGCAATAGGTGAATAGCCTACCAACCCATCAAATCCAAGTCCGGGGATATGAAGGACATCAGAGGGTGAAAGGTAGACCTGATTCTCTCTACCAAGAGTAGGAGCATCTTCGCTACCACGTTGATACAAATAGAAAAGCCGACCACTTGAATCGCGATCGACTGACATTTTGTTTGGCATTAATGGGTAGAGGGAGATCACTTCACCTCGTGCATTCCGAATAATCTGTGCATAGGCATTTCCCCATAATAAAAGATGACTCATCAGCGTCTCTCTAAAGGCAAAAGAAGTCATCTCTGGGTTTGGTTCGTCATGAAGCAGCTTGTATAACGGGTGCTTGAGGTTCTTTTCCTTTCCACCGGAATCATTGTATTTGTAGACATGAAGGGGTAGTCCGGCCAACGTCTCGGATAAGATTCTCACGCAGCTGTACACTGCGGTCATTTGCATAGCGGTTTGTTCATTGACCGGTTTTCCAGCGCTGGTGCTTCCAAAAAAGAAGCTGTAAGGGCTGCCGCCAAGAGCATTTTTAGGCTTGTCTCGGGCCTTAAATATCCCTTGCAATATTCCCATGGACATCACTCTCCTTAAAATGGGCATGAAAAAAGCACCTCTACTGAGATGCTCATAAATTTGTGCATTGTTATCTAGATGATCTGCAAAACTCAAAATACTTTTTAACAGCGGAACGTAATGATGACATTCCGTTTTTAATATTTGAACCTGGAGAAAAACTAATACCATCAGGTGCTGGACGATTAAGGCTCTCATCTTCAGAAGAATATTCTAGCAAGTTCACAAGGCTTCGGCCACCATCTTTTGCAAATTCTTCATCTAGGTCTAGTCTTAAACTTTCTTCAATCCTTCGACAACGGCTAATACTATCAGATATAGGACGACTTGAAATTTTGCCCTGTAGCCAATTTCTATAAGCATCATCACGCATTTTCATCACCTCAATAGTATTTTACCCTAAATATACGTGGATGTATTTGACAATTGAAAATTGATGAAAACTGATTGCATGATGGGGTTGAGGATGATGCATTGCGTATGGGTGTTATGCAAAACTATTCTTAGAAAACTAATAACCCTCTATCATCATAAACAGAATTACCAGTTTCTCCACCACAGCGGATTGCACGGTCAAGAGCCATGATTGTGGCAACAGCACCGTCAATCTTCTCGGTGGATTTCTCTTTATCTGCTTTGATATTTCCAGCAGGATCAGTTCTAATGAAGATATTATCCATCATCCAACGAAGTACAGGATGGCCACCGTGGGCTATCTTTTCTTCCAACGTCAGCTTCATCAATTCCTTTGTTGGAGGAGACATATCTTTGAAGCCCTGTCCAAAAGGAACGACTGTGAAGCCTAAATTTTCTAAGTTCTGCGTCATTTGAACTGCGCCCCAGCGGTCAAAAGCAATCTCCCGGATGTTATACTTCATTCCAAGCTCCTCGATGAAAGTCTCGATAAAACCGTAGTGGACAACATTGCCTTCGGTAGTTAGAAGAACGCCTTGTTTCTCCCACACATCATAATTCACGTGATCCCGTCTAACCCTAAGATCAATACTGTCTTCTGGTATCCAGAAGTATGGCAGAACCACATATTTGTCATCTTCATCCTGTGGAGGAAATACAAGTACAAAGGCCGTAATGTCAGTGGAAGAGGAAAGGTCCAGTCCGCCATAGCAGACGCGGCCTTTAAGGGCTTCTGGATTAACCGGAAAAGCACAGGCATCCCATTTATCCATAGGCATCCAACGAATAGCCTGCTTCACCCATTGATTGAGTCGAAGCTGCCTGAAGCTGTTTTCTTCAGCGGGATTTTGTCTTGCAGACTCGTAGGCCATTTTTACTTTATCCATGCTGACAGTTATGCCAAGGGATGGATTTGCTTTCTTCCATACCTTTGGATCAGACCAGTCATCTTCAAGAGCTGCTCCATAAATGACAGGGTAGAATGTAGGATCATTCTTTCTTCCTGCCATGATGTCTAGAGCTTTCTGATGAACCTCCCAGCAGATGCTGTTCTGGTTATCACCTGCAGTGGTGATGAGAAAGTACAAGGGCTGCATTCTGGCATCACCACTACCTTTGGTCATAACATCGTAGAGCTTTCTATTCGGTTGAGTATGAAGCTCATCAAAGACAACGCCATGGGTGTTAAAGCCATGCTTGTTTCCTACATCTGCAGAAAGCACTTGATAAATGCTTCCCGTGGGTTGATAGATCAGTCTTTTCTGTGAGTCCAGAATCTTTACCCGTTTGGACAAGGCAGGGCACATTCGCACCATATCTGCTGCCACATTAAAAACGATGGAGGCTTGGTTACGATCCGCAGCGCAGCCATAAACCTCAGCACGTTCTTCATTGTCTCCACAGGTTAGGAGCAGGGCAACAGCCGCCGCGAGCTCACTTTTCCCCATCTTCTTTGGTATCTCTACATAAGCTGTATTAAACTGGCGATAGCCATTTGGTTTTATGGTTCCAAATAAATCACGGATGATTTGCTCTTGCCAATCTATAAGTTCAAAGGGCTTTCCTGCCCAAGTTCCTTTGGTATGGGAGAGGCATTCAATAAAACCTACTGCATAGTCCGCCATCTCCTTACTGTAATGGGAATCCTTCGCCATGTAAGAGGTTGGTTTATACTTCTTTAGTTTTCGGATATGCGGACACCTCCTTTAAAAAAGACATAAAAAATAGACCATAAGGTCTTCTGTAACGAGGAAAAGAGCTATAATACAGCCCTGTTCCATTGTGCTTTTAATCTTGTTGTTAATTGTATTCCTTCATCAATATTTCAAGTGCAGCCTGCGCATTGCCGTCGATGGGTTCAATGTCCCAGCCTCTATCAAAGTTTGCTATGATCTGGCCTTCTCGCTTTAGCATCAGCTTTGATATTCTACCCTCATCAATGCCGTAAGGGGAGCCTAAGTCAAAGCTTTTGATCCAGTACTGAATGGTTCTGTTTTCGACTTCGATTTTGCCTTCTCTCCACATGGTCTAAGCCCTCCTTAAATCCTAATCACAATCGCCGGTAGAATTTGCTTTTCACCGGTCTGCCAGTCGGTGTGGCTCGTCTTAACCTTGGTAAGTCCCTCCATCCTGCAACCGTGCTTTTCAAATTCGGCAAGGGTTGCGATCAGCCCTGAGAAGGTGCTTGAAATGGTGATGTGGTCGATTCCATAGGCTCTGCAGGCGTTAACAATGGGTTCGATGTCGTAATCCCAAATGACCTCAGAAAAGTCGATGGTGTCGTTTCCTGCTTCCTTGCTTCTTTCGTAAGCCCAGTACATGGTGCTGTTGATTCCAGACTCCTTAAAGTTTGCGCCGGTTGCTTTGGCTTCTTCAAATGCCTTGATTTTTTTCATGTTCTCATCCTCCATTTAGTGTGGTTTTGTTTTGGTATTACATATATCACTCTAAACGAGAATAATAGCAAGTCATTTCTGTAGTAATAGAGCAGGTTTTCAGTTTAATCTTCAATCGCTGTGTAACGCGAGAATTCATAACCTTCCGTATTAGACAATATCTTTTCACCGGTGTCTTTGTTAATGACCCTAATGCATCGAAGCTCACCTTTTTCATTGGTCCCGCCATCTGACTTCTTGATCCAGGGCTGATCTTCTAGAAAATTACTGGTGAACTTTTTAAACTCTGAATCACTGAGTTCAACTTCTCGAATCACAGTGTAATCAGAACCAATGACGCCATCTTCCTTTGCTTCTTCAGTTGCCTCTCGTAGTTCCTTGATGTTATAGAACTTTCGACCAAATAATGCCTTCATTGCTATGTCTCCTCCCTGGACTTTTCATCGATTACCTTACAGGAATCAATGCCGTAAACCACATTCAAGCTGCTGCCGTTGTCCCACTGAACCATGATGGAGCCTGTGTCATCAACGCCCCACACGGTGCCTGTTGTGCCCGCAGGTGGTGCTTGCACATCATCCATGCTAAGGAGCTGGACTCTGGCACCAGCAGGGTACTGCTTGCGTAGGTGGGCCAGTCTTTCTTTACTGATCGGTTTCATTAGGAGCACCTCCTTTGAAAGCACTGCTGCCTGAAAGGTTTTGAAGGAGAATCTTTCTGTGGGTTTTGAACTCTTCTCCAATAAATCCAAGGCGGAGGAGGAAGCAGCGGAATGCGTACTTTTCATTATCGACTTCTTTTTCTTTCACAGTGATTCTCTTTTGTGTTTTCGCCATCTCACAAAGCTTTGTGATGAATTGGGAGTAGGCTTTTATCGCATCTGGATTTGGCAGCTTTGAAAACCAAGGGAAGCTAACGCGTTCTTCATCGGTTTTAATGGGGAGGGCATCCACATTCAGCGCTTTCTTGATGAGGTTTCCTTTTGCTTCTAACAACTTTGTTAGCTTTTCCAAATCTTCATTGGAAAGGGAGTCTTTTGGTATCTGGATGATGAGTCCCGTTTCCTCAAGTTCATCTTCAGCAGGAGCTGGTTCATCCACCTCAGCTTCAAACCCTGCATCTTGTAGCTTTTTCATCAGCGTCTTGATATTGTCCTGATCCAATTCGTTGTCAAAGGTTAGCTCTCCGTCTTTTCCGATTTGGTAGGGTCCGACCTGGTAAGCACAAGATGGAACTCCCAGGTATTTTAAGGGAACCTCTGTGATTTCGCTGATGAGCTTCACCAGCTTCTTCCGTTCGTTACCGGTTACGTTGTAACTGATTTTCATGGTATTGACCTCCTTGTTTTTGGCTTACTACATATATCACTCTAAGTGATGTTAATAGCAAGTCTATCTTTCGATAGTTATGTTATTTATTTTCAGGGAGGTCACTGTAGCGGTATTCTTTGCCATCACGCAGGAGATAGACATCATCTGAAGTCTGTGCTCCAGAAATGAACCTTTCGACTATGACGTCACAAAACTTTTCATCAAGCTCAATGGTGTGACAAATCCGCTGGGTCTGATCACAAGCAATGAGGGTGCTACCAGAACCGCCAAAGGGATCCAGGACAATGCAGTTGCTGAGACTTGAATTAAGAATAGGATGGGCCACAAGAGCCACAGGCTTCATAGTTGGATGAGAGCCATTCTTCTTAGGTTTTTCAAATTCCCAGATGGTCGTTTGCTTTCGATCTGCGTACCAGTTATGCTTGCCTTTTTTCTTCCAGCCAAAGAGCACAGGTTCATGCTGCCACTGGTAAGGAGACCTACCAAGGACCAACGATTGCTTTTTCCAGATGCAGGTGCCGGAGAGATAGAAGCCAGCTTCAGAGAATGCCTTTCTAAAGTTCAACCCTTCCGTATCTGCATGGAAAACATAGATAGATGAGTCCTGCGTCATCACGGTTTCCGTATTGGTAAAAGCCGCCAATAGGAATTCATAGAAGGCAGAATCACCCATGTTGTCGTTTTTGATTTTACCGGCGGAGCCTTCATAGTTTACATTGTAAGGGGGATCTGTCACCACCAGGTTTGCCAGCTTTCCATCCATAAGAAGCGTGAAGGTTTCAGCCTTGGTAGAATCACCGCAAACCAGTCTATGGGGACCAAGCTTCCAGACGTCACCCAGTTTTGTCATGGCGGGTTTTTCCAGCTCTGCATCCACATCGAACTCATCATCGTGGATGCCTTCTTTCAAGGAATCCTTAAATAAGTCATCCAATTCAGAGGGATCAAAACCTGTAAGGGAAACATCAAAGTCTGCACCTTGCAGGTCAGCGATAAGAAGGGCTAGCTTATCCTTATCCCAGTCGCCGCTGATTTTATTAAGGGCAATGTTTAGCGCCTTTTCTTTATCTTCATCCATTTCAATGACCACACACTCAACTTCGGTCATTCCTAAATCAAGGAGCACTTTTAATCTCTGGTGGCCGCCTACAACTCTGCCAGTGGTCTTGTTCCAGATGACCGGTTCAACATAACCAAACTGCTCAATGGAGCGTTTTAGTTTATCGTATTCTGCATCCCCGGGTTTTAAATCTTTACGGGGGTTATAGTCAGCGGGAAGTAAGAGCTTAGTTTTCAGTTTTTCAATCTTCATATCTTTCCGCCACCCTTCTTAAGTTTAGATTGAAATCCACGTTCTCCCACGGGAAGAGTGATGAGTTAAAATGACCGTAGGTTGCTGTATCAGAGTAGATCGCATTTCTTAGGCGTAGCTTTTCAATGATGGCCGCAGGACGAAGATTAAAGATCTCTTTTACCAGTTCACCTAGATCTTCATCACTGATTTTCCCCGTACCAAAGGATGTCACATTAACTGCCACAGGGTTTGCTTTTCCGATGGCATAAGAAATAGCGACCTCGCATTTTTCAGCAAGCCCGCTCCAAACAATATTCTTAGCAATGTACCTGGCCATGTATGCACCACTTCTATCAACCTTTGTTGGGTCCTTTCCACAAAGAGCACCACCACCATGGGAAGCCAGACCGCCATAGGTATCTACCATGATTTTTCTGCCAGTCAGCCCGGTATCAGCAGCAGGACCACCTTCAACAAACCTACCAGAAGGATTGATGAGGATCTCGGTTTCATCATCTAAGGGGAAATCCTCGAAGCACTGCCAAAGCACATTATTTAAGATATCTGATTCTAATTGCTTTTGAGTTTTGTCCTTATGGTGCTGAACAGAAACTACCACAGTCTTAACGCGGATAGGTTTATCCCCATCATACTCAACGGTAACTTGTGCTTTGCCATCGGGCAGGATACCCTTGATTATTTTTCCTTTGCGACATTCATCAATACGCTTTACGATTCTATGAGAGAGAAGTAAAGGCAGAGGCAGCAGCTCACGAGTTTCATTGGTAGCATAGCCATAAACAGTGCCTTGATCACCAGCACCGATGGAACCATAAGGATCACTAATTCCATTTCTTGCTTCAAGTGCTGTATCTACACCAGCAGCAATATCTACACTTTGATGATGTACAAACACGAATACTGTAAATTTCCATGGACTGTATCCAACCTCACGAAGTACATTTTTTACGATAAGGCGGATGTTAATTTTTTCGCTGCAGGTGATCTCGCCCGCCACGATGATTTTACCTTTGGTAGCCATGACCTCACAGGCCACACGTGAAGCTTTGTCTCTGCGAAGGCAAGCATCCAGAATGCTGTCAGCGATTAAATCAGAAAGCTTATCAGGATGTCCCTTGCAAACACTTTCTGCGGTTCTGTAGTTTTTACTCATATCATTATCTCCCATCTTTTTTTATTTGCCCCTACGAGCAGAAAGAAGTCTTTCCATCACATCATCCTGAGGATTTGTTCCTTTGTAATCGCCAGTACAGTTTTCTTTTACAATCTGGAATATCTCAAACCACAGACGATTGGTCTGGTTCATGTAGTTCTGGCCCATGGATACATAAGGACTTTGAATGGCATTTCCTGTGGTGGGGTGCTTAGCAAGAAAGCCATACTCCGTAATGGCCTCTTCACACTGAATCCACCGGGCAACACTCATAGCGTACCGTTCAAGGAGCTGCGGAGAAACCAGAGCAGCGCATCCACGCTTATCCAGCCACTGCCATGTGGCTTTGTAGATTTCGCCTGCCACCAGAGCCTTTCCATCTTTTTGAATGGCTTCAAGCATCTTATTAGGTTCAGGCATTTCTTGTCCCTCAAGGTCTGCAGTGTCGGAAAGCTCCATCACGGTCAGTTTCCTGCCACCGAGATTGCCTTCAGCTATTTTGTCAGCCAGAGGTTTCTTTTTTGCCCCTGCACCAACACGAGCGCCACCTCTGTTCGTACCGTCTTTTGCCAATGATCACACCTCCTTTGCAAAGTGGGGGCTATACCCTCGTTTGAATCTGCGTTTTTTAACACGACACCCCAGCCCGCTGTCCGGATTGAAAAGTTGTAGAGATTTTACCTCCCCCACCGGTCGCCACTCTCAGCAGTGATCTTTGAGTGACATGACTTACAAAGGGCCATCAGGTTACTGGTTTCATTGCCACCGCCTTTGCAGAGAGGGAGGATGTGGTGGACTTCTTCAGCAGCTTTAATCCTTCCATTCCTTTCACACTCCTCGCAAAGAGGATGGGCTTTGATGTAGCGGTCCCTGATACGTTTCCAGGACCTGCCGTACCGTTTATTGGAAGCAGGGTCACGTTGGTATTGGTTGTATCGTTTAGCGACCATCTTCTTATGCTCGGTGCAGTATTGCTCGCTGTCTGCAAGCCGACCGCAGCCTGGGTAAGCACAAGGACGCTTAGGTTTGTATGGCATCGGTTCACCTCCTTTTGGGCATAAGAAAAGCCCTCGTGGGGTGTTCCCCATGAAGGCTTGTTTACATTATTATCTCTCAATTATAGAGTACTAAAAAATTCAACTGCACTCAAGTGGACTCATGTGGACTTTACTATCCACTTTGACATTTTCTTCTTTTAAGTACTGCATTGATACCAGGGATTAGCTTGGTGACATTCTTATTGATGTTATCTGTAGAAATTCTGATTATCTCCCAGCCTTCACCGAGTTTATTGGTAATGACCTCATCTCGGATACTCTCATATTTTTGTCTGTCTTTCCCGTGATAAATCTTGCCATCAATCTCAAGAGCAACTTTCATCTCAGGCAATATGAAGTCAACAGAGTAGTCGAAGATCTTCACCTGATGGAACGCTTTAACGCCACGTCGGATAAGTTCAAGTGCTACCATTATTTCTTCAGTACTCTGATACCATCCAGTCTGGTTCAGACTCTTTTCCACAAGACGAATGGCATCGTTGTAGTGTGCAATATCGGTGACCTTAGAGATTCTCTTTAAAGCATTCTGCAGCTTCATCTGTTTCTTATCAGTGCTGATTGCATTCCCTTCTTCACGCGACTGTCGCACCAGCTCAGACCTGCAGTCTTTGCAGGTATACTTTGTACCACGAGTGTATGTCCAACTATAAACAGGAGTAGAACAGATGTGGCAAGGTGGATAATAACAATTGGAATCTCTACTATCCTTACCAATGGTTATTCCGTCTTCTACTGCTTCATGCCATCCCATTCTTATTCTCCCTTCCAGCCAATACAGCATCTACAGCTCTAAGCGCTTTACGGTGAAGCTTTAGTACCCAGCTTACAGAATAATCAAGGTCATAAGCAATGTCTTCCCAAGGCTGATATGACAGGTAGCGTTTCTCAAGAATCAGCCTGTATTCAATATTATTCACACCTTGGATGATCTCAATAATGTTAATCTTGCACTTTAGTAGTTTGGCGAGATCATCGTTCAAATTATTTTTAATATCTATAATCTTACAGACAGCATCTGCCATATGAGATACTGATTTGCTAGGGTTGTTAGGCATTCCATTTATGGCCGAAGTACAGTTCATAGCCATATTCTCCAGGGATGCAACTTGCTCAAGCTTACTGTTTATTCTTTGATCCAATCGATATGCTTTACTAAGATATTCTTTAGCATTCATTGTTTGGCCTCCTCTTTAAGTTTTCGGATTAGTATCTCCGGTTCTACCGTGGTAAGTTCTCTATACCAATCAGAGTGGAAGAACCTCTCCACCTCGGCTTTTGTATATTTTGCAGATTCATGGCGTGGATGCTTCATCAGCTTCTTTAGTGCATCCCTATAGTCCTTGACGGCTTGTAAGACTATGGCGTTGGCTAAGTTTTCATACGGATCAATCATCGACTCACCTCCAGTTTTGCTTTTACTGCCTCAATCAAAGTTGCCTGAGTTTTTTCTTTTTTACTTAGTGCAGCCATAACATTTTCATCAATAGTGTCTCTAGCAATGATGTGATGAATGACAACCGTGTCGTTTTGCCCTTGCCTATAAAGACGGGCATTGGTTTGCTGATAGAGCTCCAAGGACCAGGTAAGACCAAACCATATCAGGGTGGAACCACCACTCTGAAGATTAAGTCCATGTCCAGCACTTGCTGGATGAATAACAGCTACAGGAATCTCTCCTTCATTCCACTCTTCAATGTCCTTTGATGACTTTAGCTGCCTTACAGGAAATCTCTTCTGGATGCGTTCCAGATCATGCTTGTACCAATAAGCCACAAGGACCGGTTTTCCGTTGGTCCCTTCAATTAAATCTTCAAGGGCATCAAGTTTTCTCTCATGAATAACATGTGCTTTGTTTTCACCATCATAGACAGCACCGTTTGCCATCTGCAGGAGTTTGCCAGAAAGCACTGCAGCATTTGCCGCATCAATCTCTTCCTCACCTAAACTTGCAACCATTTCATCTCTAAATTTTGAATAAATGCTCCACTCTTTCTCATTCAGATAAACATCTACTTCATTCATGATGCATTCTGGCATTTTGAGATAATCCGAAGACTTCATGGAAATCGTAATATCCGATATTTGGTTATAAATTTTCTCTTCTGCTCCAGCCATAGGTTTATATGAAAAGATGATCTGACCATTGCGCTTATCCGGCGTGAAGTAAGCATTCCGGTAGTGAGTTATATACCTACCGAGTCTTTGGCCTAAGTCCAGAATACGAAACTCTGCCCAGAGATCCATAAGTCCATTTGTTGAAGGCGTTCCAGTAAGTCCGACTATTCTTTTCACTTTGGGCCTTACTTTCAGAAGGCTTTTAAAGCGCTTTGCTCCATAGGACTTAAAAGAAGATAACTCATCAACGACAACCATATCAAAGTCAAAGGGTACACCGCTTTTGTTTACAAGCCAATCTATATTTTCACGATTGATGATATAAAGGGTGGCTCTTTTCATAAGGGCATCTATTCTCTCTTTTTCAGTTCCAACAGCCACTGAGTAAGATAAGCCCTTTAGATGATCCCATTTTTTAATTTCAGAAGGCCAAGTATCCCTTGCCACTCTTAAAGGGGCTATAATCAATACTTTTCTGATTTCGAACCGATCAAGGCATAGACTGTAAATAGACGACAAGGTTATAACGGTTTTACCAAGACCTAACCCATGTCCAAAAACAGTGCTGATATCTCATTCTTATCGATATAGTCGATACAAAATTTCTGATAGTCATACGCTTTGAACATCATAAGGGCATCACCTCCTCTATCACCTTCGAAGGTATTTCTCCTTTATCAAAAAACTTTCTAATCTGAGCGTGATATCTCATATGATCTGAACTTGAAGAGAAAACCATTAAGTTATCAGGATCATTATTTCTTCGATTGCCATCAATGTGATGCACAACTTCATTCTTGTTTAATTTTCTACCAAGTTTCTGTTCTGCCACCACCCTATGAGCATGTCTCCCATAATATTTTGTATATGTTTTTCCTTCACCTGTACCTAGCCTAGCTTTTCTCATTTTTGCTCTCATCTCTTTTGTCATTTTTGTGGGGTTTAACTCGCGATTTAACTCTGAGAGATGAACTGACATATTTGTATAGTCTTTGAGTTCATGATATCCAGTAGGGTTTATACTTTTATTGCTAAAATCAGATAAACACTTGCGAGAACAAAAATTATGCTTTTTTATTTGTGATGGGTATTTATAAGTTTCTTTACCACACCAATTACATTTCATTTTTGATTTCATCAAGCACCCCTCCAATCTGCTCTATCCCATCAATGCAGTAGACTAAAAACCCTAACGCTTCCAGTTGCCTTTTTCGCTTTACTTGTATTGGACGCATCTTTTTTCCCGGTGCCTTTAATTCAATAAAGGCGATTCTTCCCATAGGTAAAAGTACAATGCGGTCTGGCACACCATCTAACCCCGGACTTACAAACTTTGGTGCAATTCCTCCCAGCTCTTTCACTGCTTTCACCAGTTTTTGCTCTATATATTTTTCAGTCACTTGTTTACCTCCCATCTGACACAGGAACACAAAATCACAAGCATTTCCCTATATTTACTAACGCGCGTGTACATGCACAGGTATCTACTATCTACTTTTAAGAAAAAGCATTTTTAATATAAGGGAAAATCTTGTGTTGTGTTGTGTTCCCTATTCACCATAATGATAAAGTCGCTGCCTGCCATAAATCGGCAAACGCTTAATACTGCTGGTTCGTTCCCAACCTGGAATCTGCGCCATGAGTGCTGCGATCTGATAACTATCAGTAGTCTTTAATTCTGGAAGATTACGATTGAAGCATTCACACCAAATCTCAGCATTGCTTACAGAGGTTCGCGTAACAGTTCCTGTATGCTTAGCGCCTCCGAATTCGCAACCGCTTAGGTAATTTCTTCGGGCAAATAAATCCATACTGTCCCAGTCATCTGGAAGCAGTGTATTCAAGTACTCTTCCACCATACCAACACGCTCGTCAGCCTCCATGGCACCTTTCTGCGCCTTTTCCGCCTCTTCTAAAACATCACCTTCGAGATACAGTTTTTCACCAGAGTTCCATATTTCTTTTGCTTCAGCCCAGAACTGCTGTCTATATCCTTCTGTAAAATTCCAGGTCTTTTTCTGCTTTTTCTGATGCACCTTGATGATCCAAAAGCGGCGGTTACCGGTAATGTCGCGTAAATATCCACGCTCGCCATTTACTGTTGCAATGACGATGCACTGCCTTGGATGGCTTTCTACCACTCTGCCGTAGGACGGTCTGTACTTATCATCTGAGGTAGAGAGGAAGGCTTTCACTTTTTCAATGTCCGCTTTCTTCATTCCAGCAAGCTCACCGATTTCAACTACCCAGAACCCCTGGAGTTTTTCAGCACCCGACTTGTCGTCCATATCCGTAAGGGATAGGGTTTCAGAGTAAAAATCTGCTGTTACCAGGTCTTTTAAAATTGTGCTTTTGCCAATACCCTGATCGCCATCCAGCACTGGAACGCAGTCAAACTTAATACCAGGGACATATATCCGCGCAACCGCCGCTGCAAAGGTCTTTCTAGTCACTGTGCGTATATATTCGGTATCATCCGCCTGGAGATATTTGATGAACACATCTTCCACACGCTTTACCCCATCCCATGTAGGAAGGGAATCAAGATAATCCCTTATGGGATGGAAACGCCTATCATCAGCAACTTTGGTAAATGCAACATCATGGTTTCTGCTTGAAAACGGAAGGTAGCGAATATCCATAATTGACTTAAGCTGGGCTGTATCGGCATCTCTCCAAAACACATTACCTTCCGGCCTTTCCCATGGAAGCGGTCCAGTGACCTGGATACGGTTTGATAGCTCGTTGAATGCAAAATTCTTAAAATCCGGATCATGATTAAGGATAAGGTTTAAGTTGTACACGCTGTTTTCGAGCACTTGACTTCGAGGCTGATATTTCAGTTTTTCTTTCCAGTTGTCACCAATATCCGTAAAGTCCGCTTCAGCTTCTGCAAGTTTCTCGTTGGTAGCAAAGACCTTCACCTCATCAATCTTCATGACAAAATCACACATGCTTTTGAAGGACTTCTTATCATCGTCATCACCAAACTTATGAATACGGACGATGTCAAAGGCATTACATAATTTAAGGTATGCAGGATCCTTGGCATGATGGCTGTATACAAATTTCCCACCATCCTTGATTTCAACACCGGCCATACTGCTTGACTCTATAAAATGATAGCGGGCCTCATTTTCTGTTGGCTCGTATACATCTGACAAAAACGCATCGATTGCTTTTGTTACAGGAAAGTAGACTCTATTGAAAAGCCCGACAACACCCTCCTTATCAAGAGGATCCTGTACCTTCTGATGCGATACTGTATTTGCCTTGCTCTCCCTGGATGAAGTCGGAAGTCTTGTAGGATCAGTCCATTCAGGATGAGCTGTTAGAATATCATCTGGATTAAGCCAATCCTTATCCAATTCCTTATAGATGAAGTTTCCATTGGATGGCGTACTGGGCCAGTACATAAGCTGGTTTGGGAGATAAGAGCATTCATCGAAATAATCCATGCCGAGCATCTGTGCGAGATATCTTGAAACTGCTACAAACTCTTCTGGTGATACATCTCTTGTAAGAGGCAAGATAATGCGGACCCTTGGATTCTCATCAGTACTGCTATGAGTGGAGTATAGAACTGAGGTATACTGGGCATTCGATTCATAGTTTTCAAGAAACTCTTTATTAATGCGATCACCATCTAAGGCAATCATTGAGCGGAGCTCCACAGTGTCGATTTTCCTGCGACCGCCTTTTAATACCCCTGCAACAAAACCACCATGATCTTTTGCATCATCCTTTTGGGATTTGCTGAATTTGGCATATTCTTCTGCTGATTCCGTTGTCCGGATTGGAGTCTTCAACCTATCTTTTAGCTCATCAAATGTGATTTCTTTGTTGACCCACTTCTTTGCCTGTCGGCTGTTCCCGTAGGCAATGGCTAGTTTTCTCAATTTAATAACCTCCCTTCGTACGAGGTCTTTCTCCGTGTTCAAATCTGGCCTGTATTGCTCTTACTCTTTTCATAAGGAGTTCACCTCTTCGAATTCTTTATTGAAGTATCTGATCGGCTGTCTACGCTTCTTAGCCTTTTCAATTTCAATACTCATCCCTTTTGAAATGACATCACCGAGTACCCACACTTCCTGGCATTTGCCCATGAGGATGATGTCCATGAAAATTGCCAGGTCGCGTTCTTTTTCATTGTTATCATTCATAAACTGTGGAAACATAAGATGTGGAGCCAGTGGAATGTTCCCTTTCTCTAATGCAAACCGGCAGAAGTCCTGCGCTCGCTTTATATTGCCTTCGGTGTTCCCACTAAAAGGGGAACAAATATAGACAAGAGGCTTGAAGGCAGGTTTTGACGCTGCCTTTTCCTCTCGAGTGACGTTACTTAGTGCTTCATATGGAGTAGGGTCATAGTATCCTTCAGGATTGAATTTATTTATGCTCATAGTACCGTCCTCCACTCTTGACCTTTTTACTGCATTCATCACAGAAAACTGCTGTACCATAAAGGTCACTCTCACCATCACTTAAAATTTCAGCAATATCTACTGACACCTCTGATCCACACATTGGGCAGTGGGTAAATACATTCTCATCTGTTATTTCAATGGATATCTCCATGGAATCATTCAATCTTTCTTTCACATAAAACATTGTTGTAACCCCCTAATTTTTTTCTGATTTGGTTTTGTACCACTCCAGATGACGCTTGCGCTGCTGATAATCTGGAACAGCCACTAACAAGCCAACATCTACTTTTTGTAATGTGTCAAGCATCGTAATCTGCTCCTCAGACAAATAAGGCCTGATGCTTTTTCCTTTTTCAATGCCGTTTGCTAATCTGAACTGCTTTGCAGTCATTCCAACTACGATGCGATTTAACATATCGCATTCATTACTGAAGTGATATGGCTTGGGATTTTCATGAAGTAACTTTATGTTGGCGGTTAATAGTGGAAACTCTTGTCTTGCAGAAACAAGCGTTTTAATGAAGCACTCCATCTCATTGAACCTACGAATGTAAAGCTCTTTGAATTTCATTGCTTTTTGTCCCGAGTATCCCATCACCAGCATCGTGAACCCATCGCGAGTCATGAAATAACAAGGTAGCTTTCTGCCAGTACTGTCCTTATAAGAATCAGCCTTAAAGTTTGAATGGATGAAATTATCACTCAACCCAGATTTGGGGGCAGTGATTTTTCTAATGTCTCGGATAACATGGTCATGACGTTTTTCAAAGAACTCTGCCACAAACAAACTATCCACTCTTGCCGTATCATTGGTGTCGGCAAATACACCATATTGGTCCTTAGGTATTAATTCTCTCATCAGAATTACCTCCTTAAATTTTTTGAAGGTCTTGACCCTTCTAAGTGGTAGCCACAGGAGAAGGTCAAATCTGACGATTCTGATATTCTTCTTGTAATTTTTTTGTTGCTCTCTTTAATTTCTGGGTGATGTTATTCTCATCTGCACCTATGGAGTTGGCATATTCACGTATTGGGATTCCGTCGATACGAACTGCAATAAAGGCCTCTGCCCATTCTGGTTTCTTGGCAAGAGTTTTGCGGATCCAATCGCAAATGGCCTCGCATTCATAATCTCTACTGAGTGTTTCATCATCGGAGGTTGTACAGAGATAATCCATAATGTTAAAGGACTCATCATCTGGTTCACCTTGGATAAATCCCCTCTTGCCATTTGATTTTTTCATCTTGGGATTAGGGTCAATCCGCCTAGTTTCCCTCCGCCAACCGTTATATTCTTTGGAGTTCAACAGGTCAAACATCTCTTGTACTGTTTGACAACGCTTGACTTCTTCTTTCTTCTCAGGCTTAGCCTCCGAAAGACGCTGCTCATAGTCGATGTCCAGCATTACGCTGTAATCTCCATCTGGAATTTCAATTGTGGTGTAGTTCTTGTGACCGTTTTTGATGTTTTCTTCATACAGTACTTTAATTTTCATTTTGTACTCCTTTCCGTCCTGGCATTGACGGCGGAATACAAAAAGAGCCTGTGGAGAAGATGACCACAGACTCCGCTTGTCCTAAAAATGGGCACACGAAATCACGGTGGGTGCATCCTCATTCCAAATACAGTCTTTATCACTGTATTCTGAACTCTTATGCATCCCGCCGTCCGTATGCGCACTAGGACATTGAGATTTTATTGAGATAGCATGATTGCTTATCTATTAAAAATGTAACATGAAATATTTTTTGAAAATGGACATGCAATGTCCTCAAAATCTATGCAAACAAAAAAACGCCGGAGTCATCTATTTCTGCCTCTTATAGGCTTCATAGATAACTCCGGCGTTTTGCTCCTCGATTGGTTAAGGGGCAGTTTACAGTAGTTCTGTTTTTGGGATATATAAAAACAGACCGTATTTTGCTAAAGGTCTGCTTAGATTTCTTATAGACTGGACACACCATGTCCGATTTTTAGATAAAAAATTTTAAATTTCTACCCCGTATGGCTCAAGATACTCTCGGACAGCCCATATTGGTTCTGGGTATTTCATGTATAATGCCTCATTTATCCATTGGTGATCTGGATATTTCATAGGATTTAGCTTGCAGCCTAATACCTCCATCAGCTTCATACTAATAACTGGTGGTAGGTTTAGTCCAAAACATATTAGTGCAGCTGTCTCAACCTTTGGATTTGTTTCCCCCTTTACCGTTCTACTTATGGTTTTGGGGTCTCTATCTATTTCAAGACCCAAATCAGTATAATTCATTTTTCGCCATGCAAGAAGAAGATCCATGCACTGTTCAGGATCATCTGTCATCTGTTTTCGAATCTCTAGTTCTTCAGCTTGAATTTTCTTTCGCATTTGAATTTGTCGTTCTTGAGGTGCATTTTCAAACCCATTGTGAAACTTAATACCAAATGTAATATCACTTGGTTCACGATTCAGGAAGCAAGTGGTATGATAAATATTGTCAACTTTGCTTGTGATACTCATATCAAATACTAGACAACATTCATCCATGTGAGAACGGGCATAACCTGTTAAATCTAGTCTTCCGTTTTCATCACGCTCTACATAAAGTGGAGAATTGTACACAAAATGGTTGTCTATAAAAAGATAATCTCCACTATCAGTTAAAGCACGAAGTTCGGGATTGATAAAACGCTCTATAGCTGCGTCCTGAGCACTTAAAGAAAATGTTTGATTTATTTTAATGGAACCTTTACTGAAACCATGGGGTTTTACATAATGGCCATCAAGATATGTGTATGTACCTATTGCTTCTTCAAATCCGGCATCAATCATTCGAATTTTTGCTGCAATACGGGATACACAGAAAAATGTAGCCAAAGCATCAATAACTGGTTCCATCACATCAATTAGTTCGATGATTCCAGATTGTTGTCGAAACTCCTTGATAAACTCAAAAGCCTTTGTTTTAAACATAGCTAGGGGCATTTGGATTCTTGGTGCCAGGGCATTAGCTTGCCATTCCATCCAATCAGTAGCTTCTTTATTGCTATTTTTTATTCCTCCAGCTACCTGACACTTTATTTTAGTAGCACTACTATTATAGAGCCTTTCCAGTTCGAATGCTTTTCTATGCTTGTCCCAATGTACACATTCATGAACAATAGTATTATTTACAGCACCCAAATTACGAAGAAAATAGGCTTTTGGATCAACAAAAATAGTCCGGGCTCTGACTGATGTGCTTATGCATTCACCTTCATCTGGATCATAGAATTCTGCCTCACTGTCATGAAAAAAAATCTGCCCAAAAACGGATAAGTCTTCTGTGATATCCCTTAGGATAACTTCTAAGCCCATTTTTTCAGCAAGTACTTCTGGTTCAAGTGGCATAGGTTTTTTCAACGCCTCAGGATAATATTTTTTCAAAAAATCATGTGCAGCGGTATCGAGCTGTTCCCTTTTAATATATGGAACTAATGAGTCTGATAACGGGTGGGGGTTCTTGTTCTTTTGGCTATAGAGAGATATTTCTCTAATTGCAAAATCATCCAGACTATGTTCTAAATCTCCAGAGCATCTCAGCAAAAACCACTTATTAAACAAGTCGTAATCATCATAGTGATAATCACCTTCCGTAACCTCAATTTCTGCATCTACGATAACATCAAACTCAATTTTAAGCTCCGGGAGATCTCTCACCAATACGTATTTTACTTCCATTTCTGAAAGAGAGATTTCTCCTATATGCTTTACATTTTTCAAGTCTAAGCCTAAGTTGTTGGGGTTTTCTTCAATATACTTTTCTATAGCAGTGTAGAACTCATTGTAGAATCTGCTTGAAATGTAGTCAGTAAAAGAACGCTTTGACGGCATAGGTTTCCCCCTCTCTTTCTTATTTTCTAAACCATAATACATCAATAAAATATACGATTTATTATCAGAAAAAAACACAACATTTCACTTTAGGTACTAAGCGCACAACTAATTCACTATTGGTACTAATACCACATTTTTACTATGTTATTATTATATCATAAAATTATAATGGAGGGAGGGATAATAGTGGAAATAAAACATATGACTACTATGAGATTTTTTGTCGGTAACCTAAATAATTACATATCTTATAAACAACTTGATACAGTAAAAGAGTTGTCAGTTCATCTTTCTCTTAATTACAATCGATTAGTTTCATGGTTAAACTTCCAAAGAACCCCACCTCTCGCCGTTATCGACGAAATAGCAAATATCTTGCAAGTTTCCTCAAGAGATTTAATCGGTACCAAAATTGATTTTAATTCCTACACATTTATTCATACTTTAAATAATATTTCAAATGAGAAGTTTTGTGTGAATTTGCGGAAATATTTAAACAAATATGATATTAAAACCGCAGCAGATTTTGTCGCTTATTTTGATGGTGAATTCTCTGAGCACACTTATTATTCGTACTTTAAAAATAAAAATAATAAAACGCCATCTTTAAAATCTTTAGAAATTTTATCGCAGTTTTTAGAAATAAGTCCATATAAATTAATTGAATGAAACGGAGGAGAAGTATATGCAAAACAATTCTTATAACGCAAAGGTGCCAAATGAAATACTCGAGAAGTTTTCTAATTTACTTAAAATGTTGGATGACGAAAGTAATACTATCCCATCCATAGCCAAGAGATCATTTAATTTTAAAGGACGAAAATCTGAAAGTATTGCATTAAAGGTTCTGGATTATATTAGTTCACCAGACTCAAAAATTTGTGATCCTTTTATGGGATCTGGTTCATTCGTATTTGCTAGCAGTATGCTAGGTAGAGATACAGTTGGAATTGAATTAGATAATTATACTTTTGATGTTTTAGCTACACTCCACTCGAAAATTGATTATGCAAAACTTGAATCAATGTTTCAGGAAATCAAATCCGATATTTTTAACGATGTAATGTATCTATATGAAACACATTGTTGTAACGAAGTAAATTATATTAAAACATTATATTTTGATCCTACGTCAGAAGAATACTATAACCCACAACCACACAGAGAAATTATTGATGGGAAAAACATTAAACTTTACTACAAGTGCCCGATTTGTGGTGAAACATCCAAGAGGTTCTCATCTGAAGATGAACAGAAGATTTATGAAGTCAATTCATTAGACACGTCACGATTTCCTGATCATGAATTAATAACAAATAGTCGTATAAATATTACTTCAAGTACAGGAGCCGATCGATATGATAGAAATTTTTCTAATAGAAATAAGTACGCACTATTGTTAATACAAGATAAAATATCTTCGATTCCAGATTGCAAAGAAAAAGACTTACTTCAACATGCTCTAGTTTCAGCTTTAACTCTAAGTAAGATTACGCAATACGGTTCTAGCTCAGATATATTGTATCATGTTATACGAAATAAAGCGCAAGACATGAATGTTTGGTACCTATTTGAAACAAAATACAATAATATGGTGGCATATAATAAACATTATTGTGAACAATCACCAGATAAAACTACGCTTTTAACCTATGCTAATATGATTTGTGGCGATTATGCCTCAGTACTAAGACAGCCAAAATTTAATCAATATTTTGACGTAATCTATACAGATCCACCTTATACTGACCAAGTTCCATATTTAGAAAGAAACCAGCTATATAGGGATTGGCTATTCAATTTTTCAGATAAAATTCAGTATCAGCTAAGTGAGGAAATGTTAGATAAAGAAATTGTGGTAACCAATGCTCCCACCAGAAGAGAAAAAGATGTAGTGAACTACTATAAATCTATTGACACCATGTTCTCTTTGTTTTCAAAAGCCATTAAGACTAATGGTATTGTTGCTCTCACTCTAAATCTTGGTAAAAAGAAGTTTTTTGAAACTTTTTCAAATTTTATTGACCTCGCTAGGAAAAATGGCTTTGAATACATCTATAGGGTTGATATTGCTAAGAATGATCCTACGTTAAGGAAGCAATCTGCTTGGAGGGACACACTCTCAACTGAGATGCTTATTTTCTTCATAAAATTAGATGAAGAAAAAGCTTATTGGTACAAAAACAACAGAAATATTGAGTTAGAGCTTGGCAAGTTATTATATAGTCAAATTTTGAAAAATAACGGAATCACTTTAACATCTGCCTACAAAGAAATATCTAATAAAACTCTTGACAAGCAGGTAGGAGATTTAACTGAAACTGAAACAACAAGGATTAGGGCGTTAATTACTGAACAATTTATAATAGATCAAAGAACCTCCATGGTCTACGTTGACCCCGATAAACTATATTTATCGATAGAAGACAACACTACATTATTCAACAAACTCTATGACATTGTACCGATAATCATCAATAATTTACTTGAAAAATGGGGATCTTTTACTCTTGATGACTTGTACTTCGAAATTAGTAGTAAAGTATGCAACGGCGATCCTAATATCCTAGCGCAGATACTCGAAGATCCTTCCAGAGAAAAACATATTGTAAACTTGATTGAAAATTACTGCAATACAGATGAAAAGAGTTCCTATACTAGAAAAACAAGGGTATCTGTTTCTCCCACAGAGGACGCTATTGATATCTCAATGCTGGATGGTTATAGATTTGAAGATGTTCTTAAAGATCTTTTGACTGCTGAAGGATTTATAAGTGTGATACGCATAGGTGGCGCAGGTGATAGAGGGATCGATCTGAGAGCCAAGAAAACTAATCCTTTAACTGGAGAATTAGAAGGATATATTTTCCAATCTAAGCGTTGGATAGGTAATGTCGGTGGCGAGCCTATTCAAAGATTGCATAGTATGATGATGCAGTATTCTTCTGAGATACAGCATGCAATTTGTATAACTACTTCAGATTACACTGAACATGGAAAAAGAGAGGCTAAAAGCACAGGAGTGGAAATCATTAACGGTGAAGATCTCATTGAACGTCTAAACATATCATTTCCAGGTAAATACTACCACGGATTACTTGACTTCCAAAAAAACTGAAATTAAAAAATAGAGGAGACTATCTCAAGTCTCCTCTAAATCATCCATTTTCCTTTAGTGGCATCCCAAATTAAATATTTTTCAAATATTTCCACTAAACTTTTATACTTGATAGACAACTTTGAAAGCCACCCGTTATGAATGATGAATTCCATTAAACCATCATCATACAGTTCTGGCGTTGATTGAGGTCCATAAGTTTTAATAATATATTTTGCGTGTTTTATAACGTTAAGCTCTATTTCTTCTAGACTCTCAACTTCTCTTACCTCTGTTTTTACATAAGGTTCTTTTATAAAAAAGAGTACTGCGTCACCGTTCAATGATTTTTTGGGGCTAATAATATTCTTTAAAGTGTTCTTTTTCTTAACATGAACCTGCGACAAGTATCGAAATCCGGCTTTTTCTAAAATATCGATAATCTTTTTCCAAACATTAAGATTACTATCATGAAAATACATGCACATGTATTTGTTGTTTTTAACTTTTTTCCCTATTTTAGTAAAGGCTTCGTCTAATAGCTTGTAATACTCTTTTTCCTCTTTTTTTCTATCAGGCGCAGTCGAAATAACAATTTCATCATCTAAATTAAAATCAAGTTTCAAAAAAGGTTTATATAACTGCATATATTCAGAGTATAATACTTGTCCCATATACGGCGGATCGGTAATTACAAGGTCTATACTGTTATCCGGGATATCTGATTCTGAGAGAAATTGAATTCCCTTGTTGATTATTTTAAATTCCCCTGGATTCATATTTATTAGGTCATCAGTTCTATATCTATTACTACATAGGTTTTGCTGTGCATATTTTAAAGATAATAATAGAGCTTTGGCTCTTTTGTTTATTACCGGTATTATATTTTTTTCAACACAATTTATTTTAGGAGTCCATAAAGGCCACTGTGAATTTGAGTGTGTGTCAGTGATCTTGGATAAGTGTAAGCTGCTTAATAAAATATAGTTCAACAGCTCTTGCTCTTCTTCCTCAAAACTATTTATAATTTCAATTACCTTATCTATAATAAAGAAATTTCTTCTTGTAAAAATATCAGAGATTTTCTGCCCCTTATAAACAGCAATTCTCGTATTACTTAGTAACTCAAAATTGCTAATATTGTTAATCTGATTATATTCTTCTAATCCATTCATCATTGAGTAATCTTCTTCTATCGAATCTTTCCTAAGTATCTTTTTACTACAGTTACAATTATAGTGAATCTCTTTGATTACAGGATCACTTGCGAAATCTTCACGGTCAAATATTGATTTAGTAATAATCCCTTTTTCTCCGCATGAATTACATACCGTTTTATAATAATCTTCCAAATACGCAATTTTATCCACAAATTTACAAATTAGTGCTTTTGTGTTTCGAAGATTATACTTTTTTAATAAAACGTCTATTATAAATATCGGAACTTCATTTATTTCCACTCCAACAGCTTTTCTCGAATATTCCTTTGATATAGCTTGTATTAGAGTAACTCCTGATCCCATGAATGGGTCGAATATTATATCACCTTTTTCAGAAAAATTCTCTATTAAAATATCGCAAATATTATATGGTTTTTGTGACCAGTATAAATGCGACTTATATAAATCATTATTATTAGTGGCAACTGTAGTTTTAATTTTTGCTTTTACTTCACTCAAGTCTTTTAACACTCTACCACCCCCTAGTATTTGCAAACAATCAAATACTCCAATACTTTTTTTGTGTCTTTATTTCTATTATTGGAGTGTTCATATTCCTCTGTAAGAACCTTTACATTCTTTCTTCCAAACTTGATCTCTGCAGTTCCGATAATATCTTCTATATCCATTGTATACCTATTTGTAGCCTGCTCTTTTGTATTTCTTGGGTATGCAAAGCTCAGAGCTAAATTTATTCTGTTTCCTTTGCAATAATCAAATAGCATACTAGTTTGATCTAAGGCATTCGATCTTTGGCTTAATGGTGATTGAAAGCGATTCTCACGATACAAACCTTTAGAAACCTTCCCTCTATATAAAGAAATGCTATCATAATCATATAATGCCGCAGTGTTTAATAAATGATAATACCTTGAGTATTGCATATCAGTATATGGTGGATCAGCATATATAAATCCAACCTCTTGTTTCAGACTATCAATATTGTATACTTCTGATATCGGTTTATTGAAAACTATATTATCATTACTACTTAGAACAAAATCTGGTGATTGAAAATCAAATAATTTTCTTTGAAAATAGTCAAAGATTGATTTCTTCCTTACATTAAACAGTTTTGTTTGGTTGTTCTCTATACTAAGTGGTTGAGCCATATGTCCATCTTTAGAAAAAGTACATTCTTTCATGGCGAAAAATAATGATGTCAACAGAACATTCTTCAAGGCGTTATCTTCAATTTCTTCAATTGCGTATCTAATAGAGTCAATCTCTATTGATTGATTTACCCCAAAATAGGTATTTCCATAATAAGTAGTGAATAACATATACGGAATTTGATTTTTTCTCTTCTTTAAGTCTTTTGCCGTTCTGATTGTGTCATTATACAATCTTAGATAACCGTTCCACACTGTTGGATAGTTATCATAAAAAGACTTTACTTTTTGAATATCTTCTGCTCGAATTAACTCATTCTCTTCAACTGCATACTTACCAAATAATTTAAACAAATCATTATAATTCCTCTGGTAAGACTCATTAAATCGGTTCTTATATATTTCCCATAGTGATTTATCATTGTACTGAAGTAAGGCTTTTGCAATTACAGAAGAATACATCTCACTATCATTCGCAAAGATTTTGTAATACCTTTTGAATGAGTAGCCAACAGCGCAAGATCCTGCAAATATATCAAATACTGCTTTCTTGTCATCAATTACTTCGACTGTATTTTTATGTATAAAGCTCAGCAAGTTTTTCTTGCTTCCTTGGTAATTCAATATTGTAAATACATCATTGCTAAAGTTCTCCATTGATTTACTCTCCTTTAAAACTATCTCAAATCATTATACCATACCCCTTATACAAATGTCACAACTTATTATTATTAGTTATTAATTCCGCATCGCAAATAAATTAGAATGTTATTCCGAGTAAGTATCAATAATTATCCCAATGAGTAATTGACATGTTAACTCAAGCATCAAAAAAGGGCTCACTGATACGAACACTTCTGGTAAATAAGCTAGAGAAAAACTCAATATCTAGAACCCCTTGATTTCAAGCTTTTTCAGGTCAATTACTTCTTAACCCTTTCCCTTAATACTACTATTTCAGAATGTGTTATCATCAAAACAGATACTGAATTTCACATACACAATCAGTATTATTGATAGTGACTGTGATTGTGATAACTATTCTATCCACTCACAACGTTTTTGCCAGCAATTATATCAACTCACCAATCAATATACATAAAAGCTGTTCAATATTGTAAAACGTCTATCTTGGATAAGTTCCCACAAAATAAAAATCCGTGATCATCATTCCGGCTTGAAACCAGATCTCAAATCACGGAAAGTTCTTATTCACAAACGCTTCTACACTCTTACTTATCAACCCTTGACATCAATACTACCGTCTCAACATGGCTCGAGAGGACAGCATTGATGTCATAAGCCAATTTTGAAACCTTACGTTCTTGGGAACATATCAATCGGTTTTTGGCTGTTTTTCTGGAAATCGACGTTCGCGGGAAAATATCCACTACAATAAATGACACTTTAGTGGTACTAAACCAAAGCTTTGTTGTATGCCGATCTGATCCTTTTAACAAGCTGGATACAAACTAACGGTATAAAGGAAAAAATTAATACTACTAAATACTGTTGTCCTGTTAGCTTAGCCACTTCAAAGATCCCTTTGAATGGATCCCAAGTAAGCACTATAGTTAGAAGCAAAAATCCTGTTATGAATGCAATCCAAATATAACGATTTGAAAATAAGGTCTCGGCAGTCAATGGTCCCTTGCTTCGGCAGTTAAACCCATGTATCAAACGCGAGAGACATAAAACCGCAAAGGCCATAGTTACTGCTACGGCTTCTGAAGCTTGCATTCCAATGTGAAAAGCCATCATAGTTACAGTAGCAATCAATAACCCTTGAAGTAAAACCTCAATTGCAAATGGTCTAGTCAAAATAGATTCTTTAATATCTCTCGGTTTTTCATTCATTAAAGATGCTTTTGGCGATTCAATCCCAATGGCGATTGCTGGGAAGCTATCTGTCAATAGGTTAATAAATAACAAGTGAACTGGAGCAAAAGGAGCAGGAAGGTTTACTATTGATGCATAAAGGACCGCTAGGATACCTGCTGTGTTGCCAGAGAGCAGAAATTTCACAGAATTCATTATGTTCCCATAAATACTTCTTCCATTACTGATTGCTTTGACAATGGTAGCAAAATTATCATCAGTAAGAATCATTGAGGCTGCGTCCTTGGAAACCTCCGTTCCTGTTATCCCCATAGCTATACCAATATCAGCCTGTTTTAATGCTGGAGCATCATTAACACCATCACCAGTCATCGCTACTGCATGTCCTAGCTCCTGCCAAGCTCTTACAATTCTAATTTTGTGTTCAGGTGACACTCTGGCATACACTGACACTTTTGGAACAATATCCAGTAGCTCTTTATCTGTCATGGATTCAATTTTATAGCCTTCTATAGCTTCTGTAGTATTATCCATAATTCCTATTTCCTTCGCAATCGCTGATGCAGTAATGATATGATCGCCTGTTATCATAACCGTACGAATTCCAGCTCTATAACAGTTGGCAACAGCCTCTGCCGATTCTGCGCGCGGAGGATCCATCATAGCTATTAATCCAATAAATACTAATTTATTTTCATCATCTAAACCTAACTGTTCCCCATTAAATTCCTTATATGAAAAGGCCAATATTCGAAGACCTTTCTGTCCTAACTCAGTATTAATTCGTTCCAAATTCGCCCTATCCTCAGGTGTAATGGCTCGAATCCCTCTCTCGTCATCGATAAATTGGGCTCTTTGAAGGATAGCATCCAAAGCACCCTTTGTGACCATAAGTCTTTTCTCGTGGATATCATGAAGGGTACTCATTAGCTTTCGATTGGAATCGAAAGGAAGCTCCGAAATCCTTCTGTAATTCTCTCGTACCCTCAGTTCGTCCCATCCGTACAACTCACCAAGGTTGACTAAAGCAATTTCTGTAGGATCACCAAGTTCTTGGCTCTCAGTTGTTATCGCATCATTGCAGAGCATGGACATCATCAATAGTCTAAAATCATGTTCTTGTTTAATATCTAGGTTATCTTCTTTAAATAGTTGGCTGCGAGTATATATCTGCTTCACCGACATCTTGTTTTGCGTCAGTGTTCCTGTCTTATCGGAACATATTATCGAGACACTACCCAGCCCTTCAACAGCATAGAGCTTTCTAATAATTGCGTTTTCCTTCGCCATTCTGCGGGTACCTATAGCAAGGACTATTGTAACAATGGAACTTAATGCTTCCGGAATTGCAGCTACAGCCAATGATACAGAAAACATAAAAACATCAATTATAGGTTTGCCACGATAAAGATTCAATGCAAAAATCAATGCAGCTATTACAATGATTATGGCAGCTAATTTTTTCCCGAAATCATCAAGATTTTTTTGTAGTGGAGTTTCCTTATCCTTTGCCCGTTCTAGAAGTGTGGCTATTTTACCAATCTCCGTATTACCACCTACGCAAGTTACAACAGCCACTCCTCTGCCATAGGTGATGTGAGTTCCTGAAAAAATCATATTACATTGATCACCAGGTGACAGTTTTGAGGCGTTAATGGTCACTGTATCCTTTTCTACACTTACCGATTCCCCAGTAAGAGCACTTTCATCAACCTTGAGACTAAAGGATTTAATGATTCTGCCATCA
Source organism: Youngiibacter fragilis 232.1 (assembly GCF_000495435.3). Classification (GTDB taxonomy): domain Bacteria; phylum Bacillota; class Clostridia; order Clostridiales; family Clostridiaceae; genus Youngiibacter; species Youngiibacter fragilis. Next base: position 33,522 of record NZ_AXUN02000179.1, read on the forward strand.
GCAGAAACGAAATCTCCCGTTTCAACAATAATTAAATCTCCGACGACAACATCTTCCGATGCTACAACTACCGTCGCGCCATTGCGGATGACTTTAGATTTTGGTGAAGACAGTGCCTTCAAGGCTTGAAGGGATTCCTCAGCTTTCAAGTGCTGAACAGTGCCTAAACTTGCATTGATAATCACAACAACAGCAATTACCAATGTACTTTCATACTTCCCTAAAAATGCTGACATAGCCGCAGCTACTAATAAAATCCAAATCAAAAAATCATTAAACTGGGACACAAAGACCATAATAGGCGATGGCTTTTTAACTTCCTTTAATTTATTTTCTCCAAACTGCATTCGCATATTATCGACTTGTAAATCGGCAAGACCATTTTCTCCAACTTTTAGTTCTTGCAGAACTTCGTCTACAGATTTATTATAATATTCTTTCATTTTCAACCTTCTTTCATAATTTTATATAACACAAATAGACCTCTCCCATTCTTCTTGTCAGTTACCAGAAAACCGAATTATGTCTCACAAAACGATCACTGTCTCCAAACCCAGATCAGCCCTGAAGAGAGGGTTTGGTTTCTATATGCTGAACAATCCGCTCTTAAATTGATGTCTGTGCAATTAATGACTCGGGTAAATTAAAATAACACTCATTTATCGTAATAAAACCATGCTTTCCTCCTGTCTTTTAATATGCAATCTTATGGATTGCAATGATTACAATATTGAGCAGGCGCAAATTCCCCTCTTGGGTATAATTGTTCGTTTTCATGTTTGCATTTGTGACAACTAAATTCATATTTAAGCGTCATCGCACTTGGTAATCCACATTGTTCACAAGGAAGGCCTTTAATTGCTTCTTTTATTATAAACCCAGGTGCACCACATTCAGGACAAAAATTCATCAACTTTAAAATTAAATCTTGAGTTGCCTTTTCAATGTTTTTCATTCGGGTAGGATTTGCATGAGCTCTCATATCTGTTTCAATAAATACATTGCCCGACCGAGATTTCGTCAAACACCAATGGAAACTATCTTTCAACTTATCAACACTGTCAATATCTTTGATAATATTTTTTGAATATTCGTCATCTGATCTTAGGATTAAAAAATGCTTTGGAAACCCAATTTTTTCAGCAAACTTTAATGCATCATCAAAGTTATTTGTCTCCAAATGACCAAAATTGGTTTCTGACCCTTCGTATATCCCGTAAATCTCCATTTTTTCTTTTTTATCGTATAGCAGAACTAGCTCTATATTCCAAGGAATGGGTACATAAGGATGCGACCCAAAGCTTCCTTCACTAGCAATACCAATGTCAGTATTAAAAAGCTTCATACCTATTCTGATTTTCATTCTTGCTGTATCTAATTGAGATTTTGGCCGTTTTATTTCCCTTGAAAAGGTCCCGAGCTTATCTGTATCAAATCTAGTCTCTACTATTAATTCACAGCCTGTTTCTTTTTCCAGAACTGGTTTAATAACTTTTTCCTTTTCGTGTTTTGTAAGTAGTACAATTCTTCTGTTTTCATAAATTTTATTATGATTTTTAAATTCCACTATTTACTTCTCCTCCATCAGCCTTGAAGTCATTAAAATACCTATCAAACACAATGCAATGACATAATAAAATACATACCGATAATTTTGGTGCATATCTAGTAACATACCTGACGTCACGACTCCAGTAATCGCACCAATGCCATAAGCTGTAAAAACAACACCATAGTTTTGACTATAATGTTTTGTACCATAGAGTGCTAATGTTGAGGTAGGCGCAATTGCTAACCAACCTCCCAGATTAAACCAAAATACTGAAAATGAAATAGAGTATATTATTACATCGCCTTTATTTGCAAACAACATCAAAACAGCTGAAGAAATAATCAATCCGTAAGACATGTACATCGCATTTTTTGAAAAGAGTTTATCGGTAAGCCACCCAAATGCAGGTCTGCCAATACCGTTGAAAACTGCAAACAGAGCCATCAATAAGGCAACCTTCTTTGGTGATAATCCGATTAATTCAATACCGACACTACTCGTTAATCCAATTAACATGAGCCCAATCGTTGTACCTATAAAAAAATTGATGTACAGTCCTTTGAAACTTATAGACTTAATCATGTTTAAAGTATTTAAGTCGTTTAGACTATTCTTTACATGCTTAACTGACTTTAAATTTAATATTTCTGAATCAGAAGGATATTTAAAGGGTAATGAAAGAATAGGTATTATTATTCCAAAACAAATTCCTAAAATTTGAAAAGTATTCATAATCCCATATTGCTCAACAAAAAATCTAGCAAGTGGTGCAGTTATAAGCGGTGATAAGCCAAATCCTATCAAAACCATACCAACAGCCAAACCTTTTTTTTCGGGGAACCATCTTGCTACAACTGTCATTGGTACGCCATAAACAATTCCCACTCCTGCACCACTTATTAACCCATATGTGATCGTCAAAATATAAATATTGGGCGCATAAGCAGATAAAATCCACCCAAGTGACACGAGAAACCCACCTACTATGATAATGTATCTCGGATTGAATTTATCCAGATATCTACCAGTTAAAAACATAAAAAAAGCATAACAAGCCAGTGCTGTCATATATGGCATTCCACTTTGTGTTGCACCTATATTGAACAGTTTTTCAATTGGAAGTCTAAAAATACTATAAGAATAGACAGTTCCAAGACACATCATTATGATGATTCCAAGAAGTACATACCCCCATCTCTTTAGGGATTCATATTTTTTATTTTGCATCGATAAATTTTGATTCATCCAAATCCCAACTTTCTTTTAATTTATCTTCCAAGTCGTATATAACCTTTTCTGCTACCGCCAGGGTAATTACTTCTATTTTTTTACGTATGTCTTGATATTTAATCCCGAGTATTCTAGCAGCAAGAATACCTGCATTTTTCGCATTATTAATTCCTACAGTTGCGACAGGTACACCTCCTGGCATTTGTACGATTGACAGCAAGGAATCTAATCCATCAAGTTCTTTAAGTTTAACTGGAACACCAATAACAGGAAGACTGGTCAGTGACGCTACCATTCCAGGTAAATGTGCAGAACCGCCAGCACCCGCAATTATGACTTCAATATTTCTACTTTGAGCATTCTTTGCATATTCGACCATTCTTTCAGGTGTTCTATGGGCCGATACAACTTTTATTTCATAAATAATATCATATTGTTCCAAGACAAACGCAGCCATTTTCATGATTTTTAAATCTGATTCACTTCCCATAATAATGCCAACTATCGGCCCACCGGTCTTTTCTTTTTTGCAATCGTTCATACCATATTCCCTCCATTCTAGATTTATAATTTCATCACAAATATGGAACAAAATTTAACCTTGCAGCTATTAAGTTACCCAAGGCTTCCTCTGATTTTACCCATTTTTACAATCCATTCATTAAGAATTTTCTTTTCTTCATCCCCGTCATCAAAGAGATCTTTTTGCTTCCCAATCAAATGTAAGATTATTGGCCGAATTGATTTTAAGAGGGTATGATAAAATTCATCTTCATTGATTTCGACATCTTCCTTTTGTATATTTAAAATTTTACAAGCAAAATCAAAATCCTCCTGATATTCCAATCGTGCCGTTTCTTCAATTATTCCTTTTGAGATTTTCACATTAACATATTTAGATGCAAACACTAAATCCTTTTTTAATTGAGGATAGTAACATAATAATTTTTCAATACCTTCCCTACCGTATTTTTCTTCTACTTCTTTTAAACCTCTTCCTACACCTATGAATTCAGGTGGTGCACCTAATGTATACATTGCAGATGTGAAAGATATTGCTCTTGGCACAGTACACTGTATGTCAGTATTAATGCCAATTAGTTCTTCTTTCAGTTTCTGATCTTTTACAAGATTAGATAATTCCACCATATTTGCTATTTCTCTGATATATTCTAATCCGGTTTTTGTACTTGACAATCTATCGCGATTCTTCGGAATATATTTTGAAATTATTTCAACTGTATTTATGATTTTCAAGAATGTTCTCATATAATTTTTAGTGAATATGCCGATGAATTCTTTCATTAATTCAGTATCTTCTAACGTGAATTCTCTTTTAACCTGCTTTCCAATATTCCCTTTTAGACTATTCACCACCTCTTTAGTTTCAGCCTCACCGTGATCATACCTTAAGCCTGACTGAATTGTGAAAGTTCTTATTCCTGCATATGTCTCATATATGGATTCTAAGTTTTCCTCAGTGAAATGTCCCCTAAACGGCAATGCTCCACATCCTAGAATTGGAGCAACTTCAACACTATTTAATTCTCCCCACTTGAGTGATTTATCAGTGGCAATCACCACAGCTAAGACTGATGAAATCATTCCATATGACATAGCCGAATCTGAACGTGCGAACATGATTCTAATAGTTTCGAATGAATAACCCTTACTTAATGAATCATTACAGTACTCATCCAAAATCACATCCACATTTACAAGCGCTGGAACACTTTCTACAAGAGGAATAATCCTAATGCTATTTAATGGAAATTGAATGTCGTAATTTTTATTGCCAAGTTCGATGACAGAGTTAATCCTTTCTTGCAACTGAATTATTTCATGTCCTGTTTCAATCATGGGCACAACAGTCTCGGAAATAGCTTGCACGGAAGTTTGTTTATAAGCCAGAATATTGGTTTCTACAAGTGACATAATGCTCATAAGCTGTCTAAAAATTGGTTCTTTCTTTGCATTTGGTATCCTTGGAGTAATGAAAACATCTTTTCCCGGAATTATTCCTTTATTGATAAATCCTAAAGCGATTTGAGATGTCTGATGATACGGGGTAAGTTTTCCTTCAAAATCTATCATGATTTCTTCAATCCCCAACCCACCATTTTTCTGACATGTTAAGCCATGAATAGCCTCTTCTGGTTCTTGTTGTATTGTTATATATTTATCAGCATTGTCAGGGTGCTGTGTTGCCATGCTAGACGGAATTTTTCTCATTTTAATTGCTCCTCATATTAATCTATTTTTATTTTGCTTAATGCGATTTTCGCTTGATGATTCGCTTTACCAACCGAATCATCAAGCACTGTGATATGTCCGATTTTTTTTAAATGTTTGGACTCCAGCTTTCCATACAAATGGAAATGACAATCCTTAATGTTTAGAATTGCATCAACTCCACTAACACTATAAGTTCCAGCAACGTGTTCATTCCCCAAAATATTATACATAGCACATGGCAATCTTAATTTAGGAGATCCTAATGGCATGCCTGTTATAATTCTAATATGTTGTTCAAATTGCGAAGAAACACACCCTTCAATGGTATAGTGCCCTGAATTATGAGGTCTTGGTGCAATTTCATTAACTAAAACATTTGAATCAGAATCAATGAAAAATTCTATACAAAAGATACCAAAATCGTCTAATTCTTCGACAATTTTTTTGCTCATGATATGAATTTGCTTTTCAATTTCAACAGAAATATTTGCAGGTATGAGGGAATTAATGAGTATGCTATTTTCGTGGAAATTTTCTGCTATTGGATAAAGCACTATGTCATCATGATTCTTGGCAACAATAATTGAAACTTCTTTTGTGAAATGTATAAATTCTTCTGCCATTATCTCCAAACCCCTAAATATTTGATAATTTTCTTCAAGCTTATTGATATCATTAAGCACTAAATTCCCTTTACCATCATACCCATCTCTACATGTTTTAAGGATAGCTTTTTGCCCAAACTTATAAAACACATCTCTCAATTCTTTCAAAGTATTTATCAAGTAGAATTCAGGCACTTTGATGCCAATGTTATTCAACATGCTCTTTTGCACAAATTTATTTTGAATCAATCTAAGCGTTTTAGCCGATGGGTAGATAGTATACCCCTCATATTCCAATAAAGTGAGCAGATCCACATCAATATGTTCAAATTCATATGTAATAACGTCAGTCTTTCGTGCTAAATTTCTTAACGCATTTAAGTCTCCATAAACTGCAGTAATTTGTTCATCAGCAACTTGACCCGCCGGAGAATTGGGTTTCGGATCGAATACAATAACGTTATACCCCATCCTCTTTGCATCCAAAACCAGCATTCTTCCTAATTGTCCACCACCAATGATACCAATGGTTGAAGGCGGGTTTAATTTCGATATTTTCTTCTGACTCATACAATCACCTTCCTAAATAAAATAAAAAAAGCCAATAACAAAGATTCCACAGAACCCTGTTATTGGCTTACGCTTGACTGGTTAGTACCCCTTCAATCTGTCTTCCAATTTACTAATTTATTATATTTTCTTCAATGTCTTGGTCTACTACTACAGCAATAATTTTTTCACCTGTTTTAGTACTCACATCAGAATACGTGCTGATGATATTGACATCAATTACTGATTTAATCGCTTCTTCCAGACCTTCACGCGCATTTTCGAACAGAGCAGTTCTTAATTTTTTTATCAGATCTATGCCTTCCTTATTTTGAGCCAAGCTCTTTTCGGAAGTACTTAAAAAACCTTTAAGTCTAATAATTATCAAATCTTGGAAGATAATTGTCCTGATTTTTTCAGGTCCTCTACCCATTTGTTCAATTTCAAACTTACTAATTGCTTCGCTTAATTTCGATTCAATTTGTCCTTTTGTCATGAACATCATCTCCTAAATCTATATTACAGTACTAATAAGGGGCAACAAAATCCGCCTATCTGCTAATAATATCACATTGCTTCTGACTCAACAATGTTTTTTAATTATCATTCATTTTGATTTGGAACATTTCCGGATTTTTTCATTTCACCACTAATTCATCTCTCAGACATACGAGACCCCGTCTTTATACTAAAATGCGATGATACGCGTAGGTTGAAGTCTTTCGATTGCCTCTATATAAGGACCACATATACTTGTGACACTCAAGGTTTGTGATAATTCGATGTTAAATTAATGTTATTGAGTAGCAGTTTACTTGTCGAAATACAGACTAAGCCGCCGATCAAGGATCTATTTACCCTTTAGCAGCAGCCATCTTGTTTACAGTCTGATATCAACTACAAAGCTGGATTTGAATTCAACTGTCAGCTTGTTATCAAAGACCGTTATCTTCTCTATAAGCCTTCTGACCAGCTGCTCATCGTATTCAATCAGTTCACCAGTCTGCTCTTTAAGGAACTCTGTCATTTCTTCAATACGCTGTCTCTTGCCTTGGCGCTCAGCATTTTGCACTTGGGTGTTTTGCTTTAAATCCCGCAATCGGTAAATCTCATCAGCTACGTTGTTATAGTCAGCCTTGGAATTTGCTATATTTAAAAGTTCTTTTTGTAATTCTTCCAGCTTCTCATCAAAATCATCGGTGTCTTTGTCGTCCTCCTCATTAAGTACGGTAGCAATGTTCACTTGCAAAGTTTCAACGAAGGTATTCTTACTGCAAAGCGCCTCGTTAATTGCTTTGACAACTGCATTTTGGAGAGTTTCTTCATTTACCGTTGGTGAAGAGCAATCCGAGCCTTTCTCCTCAAGGCGGCTGACACATCGCCAGACTATGGACCTGCATCCTCGATTGTTCCAATGCACCCTCCTGTATATCTCTCCACATTCACCGCAATAAACAATGCTTGATAACGCATATCTGCTGCTATAGACTCTTTTCTTGCCATTCTTCCCAGTATAGAGATTTGCGCGTCGTACTAGCTCTTCCTGCACCTGCATGAAAATTTCACGCGGGATTATAGGCTCGTGGCTGTTCTCGACATAATATTGCGGAACAATGCCATTGTTGACCACACGCTTCTTTGATAGAAAGTCGACGGTATAGGTCTTCTGCAGCAGAGCGTCCCCGATATACTTCTCATTTTGCAAAATTTTCTTGAGTGTCTCAGGTCTCCACTTCGCTTTATTTGCCGCTGTTAGGATTCCGTCAGCTTCCAAACTGCGTGCTATTTGCAGAAGGCTTGCACCCTCAATATATTCGCGGTAGATGCGCTTCACCACTTCAGCTTCTTCCTGGACAATAACCAGCCGTTTATTCTCTTTGGTATAACCTAAGAACCGATTATGATTGATCTGAACCTCTCCTTGCTGATAGCGATACTGAATGCCAAGCTTTACGTTCTGGCTGAGCGATTGACTTTCCTGTTGGGCTAAGGATGCCATTATGGTGAGCATAACCTCTCCCTTGGAGTCCATCGTATTGATATTCTCTTTCTCGAAAAATACAGGAATATTCTTGTCTTTGAGCTGTCTAATGAATTTTAAACAATCCAGGGTGTTTCGAGCAAAGCGGCTGATGGATTTTGTAATAATCATGTCGATTTTACCTTCCATGCAGTCCTCAATCATGCGGTTGAACTCATCACGCTTCTTTGTATTGGTTCCTGTGATTCCGTCATCAGCATAGATCCCTGCCAGTTCCCATTCCATGTTGCTCTGAATGTAGTTCGTGTAATGCTCAATCTGGACTTCGTAACTTGTTGCCTGCTCATCGCTGTCAGTGGAAACACGGCAGTAAGCAGCAACCTTAAGTTTTGGCTTTTCATCAGTATTTACATTATTGCCTATACGTGCGCGTGCCGGTATCACTGTAACGCTACGATTATTTGCCATCTAAAATCACCTTGCTTTCAATTAAACTGTAGGCATATTCGGCTTGTTGAAAGGGATCATCATAAAGATGCTGGGGTGCTGGAGCAGCAAACTGTAATCTCTGAACTACTGTTTTTGGCATTTCCTGTTCACGAATTCTTCCAAGCATCTGTGCCCGCCTCAGTTTTTCTGTCTCGACCTGTTTGATCATTTCTTTGTTTATTATTTGTGGGTAGAAGTCATCACCAAGGTATCGTTTATTTATAAGAATCCTGGAAATCGATGCATGACAGCGCTTGATACCAGCCTTTTCTGCAGCATCTTCTAAAGAGAGTCCGGAAAGATATAATTGAAACAAATCCCTTATTTGTGCTGCTGCTTTTTCATCAATAATCGCCTTGCCATTTTTGATGATGTATCCGAATGGTATGTGATTCACCTATCTCACCAGCCTTTCCTTAAGAGTGATACCGCATTTCATCTTGAAGCCTATTTCAACATGCGAATATGCAACGATTCTTTCTACATAGCGGTCAAAAAGATTTTCCTCGAAGCTATCAATCGGCTCTGCCTTTGAGACATGCCTTAAAAGCTGTTCAACTTCAGTGGCAACAGTCATTTCACCATTCACCGATCTAGAAACGGCTTCTTTTTGCTCCTTTAGCAGAGCGGCTTCCTTTCGGAGCTCATTGTTCTGTGCATTGAATAGGGCTGGCTCTAAATAGCCTTTGGTCATTAGTCCAACCAGCACTTGGCTCCGCTCCGCATTTTCCTCCATCCTCGATTCAAGCGCCTGGATCTCAATAAGGTTATCTGAGTAGTTCACAGCTTTTAAGCTCTGCAGCAGCGGCTTAAGAATAAACTTATGCCCGAAAATCAACTTATTGATCATTGTTATAAAAGCTTGTTGAATAACATCATCCCTTATGGACCGCATTGAACATCCTGAAATGTCGTAGATGTGTTTGGAACAACACCAGGCAACATATTTTTTATTTCCATTGCCTTGTATCCTTCTTTTGAAGGTACTGCCACACTCGGAACACTTTATTTTCCCGGATAGCGTATACCGATTTTGGTACTTGCTGTTCCCCTTTTCTATCCCTTTTTCTTTTCCCCGCTGATTCAACAACTTACCTACAGCTTCGAATTCTTCGTGGCTAATGATTGCTTCATGATGCTTCTTTATTAGGTATTGATCCTTCTCACCGTAGTTATAATGCCTGTTGAAATGATCATCGGTATAGGTCTTTTGTAAAATCACATCTCCTGTGTATCTCTCGTTGCATAAAATACCGCGAACCGTGGTGGCCGTCCAGTTTGCTTTTCTTCTTGATGGTATGCCATCATTTTTCAGACCATCAGCAATTTTATGAGTTCCTTTGCCAGATAAGGCTTCTGCAAAAATACGCTTCACAATTGCTGCCAGTTCTTCGTTCACAACCATCTCTCCATCCAAATAATCGTAACCATAGGGTGGATAGGAGAGTTTATATGTCCCATTCTGGAAACGCTTCTGTATTGACCATTTGCTGTTTTCAGAAATAGAAATTGACTCGCTTTCAGCCAGACTGCTCAGGATCGTTAACATCAGTTCACTATCCATCGATTGTGTATTGATGTTTTCCTTTTCGAAGTATATGAAGACTCCGAGGTCGGTCAGCTTACGCACTAGCTCAAGACAATCTGTTGTATTTCTGGCAAACCTGCTGATTGACTTGGTTACTATGAAATCAATCTTCCTCTGTTCACAGTCTTTCAGCATTCTCAACAATTCAGTGCGCTTTTCCTTTTTGGTACCTGTAATCCCCTCATCATAGTAAATCCCTGCGAGCTCCCATTCCGGATTTGCTTTTATGAAGGATTCATAATGTATCTTTTGAGCTTCAAGGCTGACTAATTGTTCATCACTATCTGTAGAAACTCGGCAATAGGCTGCCACACGCAGCTTCGGTTTTGCAGCTATTGATTCTGCCGATATTTTCGTTACTTTTCTCACCATTCTCACCTCCTTCAGGTATGTGACATATTACCTCCGAGTGCCCACTATATCAAGGTATTTAAGGCGTTAGCTGTGCATATAAAGGTGAGAAAATCTGCCGGTTTAGCTTATTGATTTTATCGAATTCATCCTCAGAAATCAGACCCATTTTCAGCATTGTGCGAAGTATTTTTTCTGATCTCAAGTAGTCTATTTCACTCTGAAATTCATCAGGTGTTAATGGTTTGCGTTTTGAAACGACATTAGCATTTGATCCATCTGTAATTTTTGTGACTTGCATATAGCTTGACCTCCTCTTCCGCAGGAATCCATCCTGCACCTATATGCAAAAATCTGAGATAATTCGAACCCCCAATCTCAAACATGAAAAAATGGCCCGAAGAGCTTTTACACTCCTCGGGCCTCGTTAAATAATCAATCGTATTTTATGTAGGCGTCAGTAAATCCTGCTTTTTTTGCTTTTGCAAGCTGTTCTTCTGCATTTGACTTGACGGAATATGCCCCAATCTGAACACGATAATAACTCTTTGAACTGTTGGTTTCTGCTTCTACGGCCTTATAGGCAATACCGAAATATTTCAACACGCCCTTTGCTAGTGCTATTCCTATCGCTTCTATATTACTGACTATCCAGGCGGCATCTTCTGCATTGTCGTGGAAAGCTATCTCCACCAAAGCTGCCGGAGCATTCGTATTCCGAAGTTCATACAAGCTTGGATTAAACTTTACACCTCGATCCGATGTTGGTGTCAGCGGTTCAATTTCTGAATAGATTGCCTTAGCCGCCTTTTCACCATTTCCACCTGCAGCATAAGCAAAGACCTCACCGCCCCTTCCTCCTCCAGCATTACTATGAATGGCAAAATGCAGATCTGGTTTAACTTGATTGCTGTCATTCACCACCTGACCCAAGCTCCACTCTGGCCTGCTCCTATAAACATCCACACCATGATTCTGAAGCACCTTTTGTGTGATGTCAGCTATTTCATTCATTCTTGTTTCTTCAACTCCATAGCTTCCATAGCCCTGGTTATGCTCCTGAGTTGATGGACTTAAATATATTGATTTCCCCATTATACTTTTTCCTCCTTATTGAGTTGCTCTAGTACACCCTTGAGCTTTTCAGGGATGGGAAGACCTATCTTTGCAGTATTTTCCAAGATGCTAATTCCCTCATTGGAGAGATAGAAAAAAATGACAGCAGTCCTTATGGCACTTCCGTTTTGTAATAGCTCTGAATCTATTATCTGACCAACAGCAACCAGTGAAAATATAAGCACTTTCTTGAAGATGCCCCTGAAGCCCACTTCGCTTGAGAGTCGTTTTTCAAGGACCGCCACCATGATGCCGGTGATGTAGTCGATGACTACAAATGCCACCAGGGCATACAGGAAGCCGTCCCATCCGCCGAGAAAGTAGCCGATGTAGCCGCCCACAGCGGCAATGATGATTTGAAAAGTGTTGATGATGTCTTTCATTAGTTCCTCCTTCATAAAAACAGGAAGGACCCGAAGGCCCTTCCTGAATTAGTACTATTTATTTTTTTAAGGTTCCGTGACCCTGAACCAGTCGCACCTCCCCTTATAGGTCAGGCCGTTGGAGTTGTTGCGGAAATATCCGATTCCGACATGGCTGATCGCCGACAGGAAGTTCGAGATGGTTTCCGTGAATACCTGCCACCAGAAATCACCGTCGATAGACATGTCCAGAAAGTATGAACTTCCAACCTTGCGGATCCTCACATAAATGAAGTTGGAATCCCATCCGCCGTTCAGGTAAGCATCGCTCGAGTAAGCGGTGTTTGATGTGAATTTGATCGCTTGCATGCCTGAGTAACTGTCCCTGGAGCATTTGCCAAAAATGATCCTTCTGCTGTTGGCGCTGTTGTAAAGGCAAATGCCGATATTGAAGTAGTTGAGTCTCGGCCCGTTGAGCATGACCTTGGCTGTTGCGGTGAAATCTCCTGCAGGCGCTGCCTGGACCAATAACCTCGTATGGTCGCTGCCTGGCAGAATGTCAATCGCCCCATAACGACCATTTTCAGTCCATGTTGCCGTACCTTGATTGACCCATGACCATTTCGTATCCATTACGGTATCATCGAACTCGTCGTCCTTTGAATGCGGGTTTGCAGGCGGGGCGTCGATTGGATTCGTGTAACTTGTACCGCTGCCGCCTGCCGAAGATATTGTAATCGTCTTTTGTTCGTCGTTTTGGGCGATGGATACGTTGGTGCCGGCTGCCAAGGTAACATCTCCGACCAGGGCATTCCCGCCTGTCCTCTTAATACTTGAAACCCTTGGGATGGCCGTATGCAGGTCAGCAGCATGCCTTTCATCGTTAAAGTACTGGGGATGGTCGTCTGCATTCAAGCCTTGTAGTGAGCCATGGGTATGGTTATGGCTCACTCCGGCAGGGCTTTCGGTTGAAGGGGTTGAGAGGGAGCTGTTCTGCGTGAACATCGACATCCGTTCAACCAGCTGGTTCATCCGGATTTCATGCTCAAGCATGATGTTGTTCAGCTCAAGGACATAGCTTAAAGCACCTGATTCATCTTCCTCGCAGGTGATTCCTTTGACCCTGACTTTCCCGTCAAAGCCTTCCGTGTCGCTTCCTTCTGGTGGAATGTACCAGCCGATCCAGTCGCCCATCATGAAGGTTTCAAAAGGCTTGAGTTTGATGCCTTCAGAGTCTATGAATTTGATGACGCTTCCCTGAATGCCCCAGCTGACTTGCGCCGCCCCTCGAAGGAAAAGCTGACCATAATCCTGGAGCTTTGCCCAGTCGCTGGGGATGTTCCTCGCCTGGAGGTAACCTTCGCGCCTGCCCCAATCCGTCTGGCTTGTGGGGTGCGCCGTCTCGATGAGGCTTCCGCTTTCGCCTTCGACCAGGAGGGCGTTGGTCATGTTTGTGCTGTCGCTCTGGTTCTGGTGCTTGACGATTGCCTGACCCGGCCGGTATTTGACCGTGTCATACTTGTCCGCACCTTTTGCCTTGTACAGCTTTAGATGCAGGGTCGGTGTCATCTCGATATCAAAAAGGCCCATGCCTTCGCTGAGTTTCGTGGCCACCTGGGAGAGCGGTGTACCTGCATGAAAGGAAAGGGTCGTAGAATCCTCGAAAGGATTCCCCAATGTATCCGCATCGGCAGTCCAGTCGATGGAGACCCCGGTGAGGCAGCCCCTCTGCTGGGCTTCCAGAAGAAGCTGGCGCAAGATAGCGCCGCCGTGCGCATCGGTAAAGGTCCTCTCCAGCGTGGTCGGATGCGGCATTCCTTCGGGGTACACAACGCCCCGGTCAAGGAGGGAAAGGACGCCCCTGCCGCTTACCTCGATCATCTGCTGCTCGCCCTCATCTACATAGGAAGGCCGTCTTGATTCAATGATCCATTTGAAAATGTCGATGCCGTCAAGCCGACACAGGATGAAGTTCTGGTCGGTCACATAATCCCGGCTTCCGCCTTTGTCATCAAACCTGCTGATGGCAAATTTACCGCTGCCGGGGTTGTTCAGGAGCACCTGAAATGACTTGCTCTTTGCGCCGCTGAGCTGGCAAAGGATGCTGTTGGGATTGTTCTTATCGCAAACAAAAAGCTCGATCCCGATATCATCAGCAGGCTCTGCGTCATATACTTCAATACCGATGACATTGCTGTAGCGAACACCTGGGGGATTGGGTTCTGTGAGTGCAACCTTGACAGCGCCGCTTTCTGCCTCCTGGGGGATCTGAAATACGATCTTGTCCCAGCTCCAGGAGATGATGTTGCAAAGGTGGGTGCCAAGGTAGACATACCCGCCGTAGCCGCGCAAATATCTGTCAACATTAAGCGGGTCCGCTTCAGCTTTGAAGCCGAACCCGTTTCCATAGATGGTCACAACCGAGCCTTCAGAGGCCCTTGTGGTCGATAGTCTTTCAATAAAAGGAAACGGAGGGTCGCTTGTGATGTTCTCATAGTCGTAAAGCGCGCGTCGGTTCGTCCAGATGTCGGCTTTGGCAACATTCTCGTAGAGTACCATTGTCCGTTTCCTTGGCCACTGGCTCAGCTTTGCGATATTCTCGTAGAAGCCAAGAATCCTTTTGTTTGTCCAGACTCCAAGTTTTGCGATGCTCAAATAAAATGAAACAGAGCGCTTCAGGACTTGGCTCACGTTCAAGGAACGGACCAGTGAAACGGTAGTACCTGATGTGTTGGTGGCTGTGACCCTCCAGTACCAGGTGCCTTCAGACAGAATCACTGCCATCCGGTAAGTGGTGTTGTGGCTCACGTTTATGGATTCGCTCGTTATTTTGGACGCGCTGTCGAATGTGTCGACGGTGTCCACCTCGACCTTGAGCGATGAGGCGACCAGCTGATTTTCATTATCGCTGTAAGTTACGTCAAAGGCGCAAATGGTCGCGCTCAGAGATGCCAGGTCGGAAGGCTTGACCAGATTTAAGCTAGGCAGCCCCATCTAATCACCTCCCGTTATGTCCAACTGCCGACGGTCACAATAGCCCTTGCCGCCTTTGGACCGAGGGTGAGGAGCGGAGGGCCCAGAAGGTTTCGGACAAAGATGGTGCTGGACAGTGAACCCGGGCCAATGGAAGAAATGTCGAGTACGCTTTGCCATGGCCCGTCCTGGCTGAAGGATATGGTAAAGTCCTCATGGTTCAACTGTATGTTCACGTTGTTGGCAATCTTGGTATTGCTGGTATTTTTTATCTTGAAGCTTTGGATCTCGGTCGTGCCTTCCGGCTGGTCTCCAAAATCGATGAGAGAGGTCAAGTCAACCCCCGATACATCAGTCATGACCACGTCATTAACCTGCTCGCCGACAGCCTTTCTCCCATAGAGGTGGATCCCGCAAATATACAGATCCTCAAACTGCGGCGAAGTCTCCCGGAATCCAATCCTTATTGCTTTGACTGGTCCGGAGAAGGAAAGGGTGAAGATCTTGTTTCTCCAGTGGTCCATATCTGTGTTCGCCGCAGGAATCGTATAGACTCCAGTCTCCCAGGTGCCGTCCACACCGTTGGTCGTGTCGGCTGATCCCTGTATAGTATGGCTGACAAAAGAGCACACCGTAGTTGAACTCCAGTGGAACCCAACTTTATTTACTTCGCGCAATTCCGGGAAAAAGAACCAGAATACGCTGCCGAGTCTGTAGTCGCCAACCTTCCATGATTGGGATCGGTTTTCCTTGTTCAGGTTTCCTTTAGCTGTGCTGTCAAGCCAGGAAGCTATACCGTTCCCTATGATTTGGCTGATGGTGCTCAAGTCGGACATGCTTCGAAAGCCAACTTCCGTTCCATCGATGTCATACGGCATCCGATGTTCCGCTACTTCTGCATACATAATTCCACCTCCTAGAAGAATGCCGGGTAGTATTCCAGCTTGATGCTGCCGCCCGACACTCCATTTGTGATTCTCAATTGGTTGTAGCCACTGTTAAGAAGCAGCCAATAGGCATCACCGCCATGCCTGATTGCGGAGAGCATGTTGGTGCTACCCTTGGTACATTTGAAATCTCCGGTATTTATAATGACGCTCTCGCCGGGAGCAATGCTTCCCTGGTACTGCAGCCACACGTCGTTGTCCAAACATTCTAGCTTTGGAGATTCCATCGGGCCGGTAAGGGTAATGGTCGCATCGGTTATCGGGGCAGTTCCGGGATTCTCGTGGCTCCATTCCTGAGTCAGGGAAGCCACTGCACTCGTCTCGGAAATGGCCAGCGGAGCATAGAAGAAAGGATCCGAAAGCATGAACTCCACAGCGAACTTGGCATATCCGGTCTGTGTCTTCCCGAAAGTAACGGGGCGGTACACCTCGGCTATGGCTTCACGGACAGTACCGTCTGGGAGGATCCGTTTCAAAACAAACTGCCCCAGCTTTCCGAATACGCTGCTGAGATAGTCAATATTTTCATAAAGGACTTCATTCTCGCTCTTGTCGCTCGGAAGCTTTCCGGTAAGGGGATCCAGGCCGCGAACCCACATGGGGAGCATGACGATCCGTTCCTCATATCGCTTTTTGATCCATCGTTTCCCGTTTTGGAAAGGCACCTGGATGTTATTGCCCCGGAGACCAGGTGTCCCCAAACCCTCAGGGACTTCTATCACTGACCAGGCTTTGGTGTTCAGGCTCACGCCATTAAATTGCCATGTCTGTCCGTTCAAATCCTAATTCACCTCCCGTTATCCCAGCCCGTAGGACTGCCTGAGCAGAACCCTGCGGGTGCTGTCAGACGCCGCTTCCGGCTTCGGGTTATTGATCGTTATGTCGTAGTTGTTTGTAACATTGCCGCTTTGAACCCCGGGTTCCGAAACTTTTGATTGAGCACCAACGCCAACCTTGAGCAGTGCTTTTGCCATGATCTCGTCCAGCTTTTCGATGGGGACCACCGCTTCAGTGCCGGCTTCACCAACGCCGATCACACTGGGACTTGAGAAGATTCCGCCCGACGCATACCAGTTGACCCCAAGCTTCGGGATCTGAGGAGGGTTCAAGCTGAACTTGCCTGTGATCTCAAAATGGGGAAGCTTGATGTGGGGGATTTTTATCTCAGGAATCTTCAGGTTCCTGAAGAAGCCGACAATGGCGTCAATTGCTCCCTTTACGGTATTCCGCGCGGCATTGATGGGAGTCTCGATGGCGGATTTTATTCCGTTCCAAATGCTTGAGGTGACGGATTTGATAGCATTCCATGCGCCGGAAATTACATCCTTGATGACATTGATCTGAGTGGATACCAAACTTCTGATTAAGTTCAGTACACCGCTGATGATGCTTTGGATGCCGTTCCATAGGCTGGAGGTCACATTTTTGATGCCTTCCCACACGCCTTGCCAGTCGCCCTTGATCAGGCTCGTCACAACCTGAATAATTCCCTTGATCACGTTAAGGGCGGTGGTGACCACGGAGGATACGACGTTGAAGGCTGCTGTGATGACCGCCACGATGTCGTTTCCGTACTTATTCCAGATGGCGCTTGCCACCTGAACGAAGGCGGCTATCAAAGCGCGGATGGCTTCAAACACACCCGCCATCACGGATTTGACCTGGTTCCAGATGGTGATGACGCTGTTCCTGAAATTTTCGTTGTTACGGAAAAGCAGCACAAATATTGCGATGAACCCGGCGACTGCAGCAACTGCGATGCCTACCGGTCCGGTGATAGCAGCGATGGCAGCACCGACCGCCCCGGATGCGCCGCCTGCGGCAGCCATAGCTCCTGAGATAGCTCCAAATGCAGAGGACAATGTTCCTATAACCGACACGACTTTTCCGATGACTAAAACCACCGGCCCTATAGCCGCAGCAATTAGGGCGATTTTCACGACCATTTCCTGTTGTTACTTGGAGAGTCCTTGGAATCTGTCCATCAAAGGCTTGATGACAGCGATGAGTTTCTCAAGTATCGGTATCAAAATCTGGCCGAATTGAATCCCTATCTGCTGGGCTTGTTCCTTCATTGCCCTGATCTTATTGGTCGGGCTGTCCATGGTCCTTGCCAGGTCGCCCTGGGCATTCTTCGTGGCTTCCATGATTGCGCCGTAACGGGCCTGTACCTTCTGGGCTTCAGTCAGCTGCTCGCCTTGCTTGGCGATTCCGTGGGTGTAGGCATAGGTCTTGACAGTCGTGTCGTTGACTAGGATTCCCAGAGCCTTGAGCGGTTCCGCTTCACCTGAGATACCGGACTTCAGCTTGTTGAAGGCTTCTTCTGGATTTAAGTTGTAGAAGGAAGCCATATCATAGGAAAGCTGGGTCAGACCTTCTGACATTTTTAAGGACTCGTCAGATGCAAGTCCCATGGAGGTGAGCATGGCATTGTAGGTGGCCATATTACTTCTGACATTATATGCATTTAGCCCGAGAGCTTTGGAGGTTTCCTCCGACCATTTCCTTGCGTCGTCCGCCACACCGCCCATAGCCACTTCGAAAAGGTTCTCGGACTCTACAGCATCCATTGCCATCTTCGTCGCAGCAGTACCAATTCCAACGAGTGGAAGGGTTACTGCAGTGGAGAGTGTTTTTCCGGCTGAGGATATTTTGTCCCCAACGGCCTTCATCTTTGCTCCTGCTTTGTCCATGCTTTCAGAGAGGGCGTACCAGGCGGAACTCTTGGTCTTCAGCTCCTCAGTGGTCGCTTTTAGTTCCTGTTGCATTTTGCCAAGTTCCGCATTGGCGTAGTTCAGCTTGATCTTCAGGTTCTCCGTGGCTTTGGCATCCGCACCTTTTTTCTCGACGCTCTCCTGGTAGCTGCGGGTGAGGGCTGCAACCTTATCTTTTTGAAGGTCGACCTGGCGGTTTAAGCTGTCCGCCTTGAGTTTCAAGCCGTCCGTGGACTTTCCGAAGTCCCCGAGCTTCGAACTGGCGGCTGCAAATTCGCTCTGGACTACCTTAAGGCTCCGTTGGATTTTGCTGACGCCCTCCTGGAAGCCGCTGTCGTCAAGGCCGATCCTTGCAACGACCGTGCTGTTGTTTCCTGCCATTTATCTCACCTCCCTTAGAACAGAATGTTGTCGATGGTGTCAAAGTCCGAATGCTCATCGATTCCGTTGACCGTCTTGTAGACCTTGAAAAGAGCCTGGAGCTTTTTGGGGGTGCTGCTCCAGAATTGTTCCTCGCTCATCCGCAGGAGGTTCGTCCCCAAATAGAAAAGCCACTCCCAGTCCCAGCTTGCGGAACTTAAGTGGCTTTCGATTCCCCCGGGGCGTCTTCTGTCTCCGGCATTGACATGTTGAGCGCCTCGTTGATCGCTGTACCGAGGCTTTCAAGGTCGCTGAGTCCCAGCTGTTCGCCGATGGCCTTGAGGGTGACGCTGCCATCCTCAACTTTCACTGCGGAGTAGATCAGCGCCCTGACCGCCTTGATCTTCATGTTCTGCAAATCCTCAAAGGCGGCGTTCAGATCGCCGTAGATTTCCTCCAGTTCGCAGAAGGTGTTCATATTGAGCTTCAGCTCGTACTCCTTATTTCCGAGCTTGAATTTGATGCCCTTGTTCTTCAGTTCAGCTGCCTTCAAATATCATCACCCCTTCTTAGACCGCAGGTGTCGGCTCAGCCGGCACTGCTGTAAACCAGGCTGAGATGATCGTCGGGTCTGAGCCTGGTTCATCTTCATCTGCAATGAACCTGAAATTGCCGTCAAAGTCCCTGGAGAAGAAGGTGCCTTTAAGCTTCGCGCTTTTCGGGGAGGGCTTTTCAGCTTCAGTGTCGTACTCGTCCGTAGCCAACTCGAACTTGCCTTTCAGGAGCCATACGTAGCGGTACTTGCCGTTGTGCTTCTTCGACTTGAAACCCAGCGCCAGGGGCGGGGCGATGTCTTCCTTGCTCTCAACGAGAACGCCCTTGACTACCTTGGCACCCTGCAATGTGGCCCTGCTGGTGAGGGATAGCTGGTTAAGCTCGATCTCCACTTCCACGCTGTCAAAGGAAGAGATAATGTCTTCCACCGTATCGTCGGAGTAGATATTTTCCGAGTTGACCTTGGGCGTGAGCTTCGCGCTTACAGCCCGTTCCAGCTTGGAGGGTGCCTGATAGGTCGCACCCGTGTTGTCGTCATCTGTCAGAAGGGCGATGTGGATGTCCCTTAATCCGATTTGTCTTGCCATATGTTAGACCTCCTTTGGTTCTAAATAGTAAAATTTGATCCCCTTGTGGTAGAGAGCCGTGTCCGGTTCGTAAAGGTCCGCTTCATCCAGCCTATTGAAGCCTGCGTTCTTCAAGGCTTGCTTGATGCCGGCTACGAGGGTGCTGTAATCCGATTTGGACCAGACGTCCACCTGGATGTAATGGCCGGTGAACGCCTCGCCGTCATCTTCAAATTCCTCTCCGGTCTGCAGGTATTCGTGAAAGGTGATATAGGTCAGAGCCTGCCCGGAGTATTTCTGAAAACCGACCGGGACTCCCAGGGGGGTTAAGGTTTCAAGGATCAGTTTATTAAGCAAGTTCATCAAGCCCCCTTTGAAGTTCATCTTGTATGGTTTCGTTGATCTTCTTTCTGTTTTCCAGAACGGAGTTCTCAGCCCAGTGCACGGCGGGGATCTTCGAGGTTCCCCACTCGGTGAATTTGGAGTAAAAGAATTCAGAGTTGTCGCCCTTGTTGGGGCCAATCTGAATGAAGTCAACGCCGTTGGCCGTTTCAATCTCAGATACCTGGATGTTGTCAGCCATGTGCTTTTTGTTGGAGTCGGAGCGGGGAGCTTTTCCCTCCATGCTGCCTTTGACCATAGCCGCTGATTTTTCCAGGGCATTCTTCTTGATTTGGGTACCGCGGCTTCCAAGCTTATTGACTTTGTCGATTAGCTCCTGCATGCCCTCAAGCTCAATCTTGGCCATTGACGTCCACCTCCAATGCTCGGATCTCCATGTACCTGTTCCTGTATTTGATATGGTCGATGCCGGTGATGTTGTAGGTCCTGCCTTGGAAGAGGATCTGCATGGTCTGGTCGATTTCTTCCAGGAAGCGGATGGTGAACTTGACGGTGTTTTCTTCCTGGACTGACTTTGCTTCGAAATATTCTTTGCCATGCAGGTTTGTGGCCTCGGCCCATACCGTCTTTAAAACTTGGGGTAGTTCAGTCTCAAAGCCGTTCTCGTTTATGACCGGCATCACTCTTTGGATGGTGATGCGCTGTCGCATTTTTCCGATTCCCAAATTTACCACCCCTCTTTCCGATAGGCGAATAGGAGCCGCTTCATCAGGTCGATCATCGAATGCATATCCACGGTTTCCCGCTGCTCATAAAGGTTCCCGATGGCATAGAGCGCGGCCTGTTTAACCGTCTCCGGTACTTCTACAAATTCTATGAGTGGGAATCGGAGGATGTCCTCGCAAAGCTCCTCTGCAGAATTGATGCAGGAGGTGATGAGCGAATCGTCCGTATCACAGTCGACCTTCAGGTATAGTTTTGCTTCATCAAGTGTTACCAGCAATGCGCTCACCTCCCAGTGTTATTCGGCAGCCATAAGTCCCGCAGCCTTGAGTTTGGCAAGCAGGGCGTTGAAGTCGACGACCAGTCCAGCGATGGTTGTAGCGGTGCTGTCGGCCTGGAAAGTAGCCGGAGTGAAGGCGGAGGGCAGGCCGACAACCTGGCCGCCCTCCACGATCTCAAGAGTTCCGCCGATGACGGTTTTTTCGCCGCCTTGCTCGGTATAGTTCTTTACGTTACTCATATCCCGTCACCTACGCTTTCTGCTGAAGGACCTTGATGGCTTCGGGAAGGATCAGCTTTCCGTCGACCCTCTGTGTAGCCTTAAAGCCCACCTGTCCGGTTGCGGCGAAGAGTTCGTTCAGTCTCTGGAAGGATCTGCCCTGACGGTCAGCCACCCAGTAGTAACCGAAGTCGCCGAAGGCGATTGACTTTGCACTGGCAGCGATGGTCGGAACAAAGGCTGAAGTCTTGACCGGCCTGTTCAGGATGGTGTCAGGCTGTCCTGCCTGTATGGAAGGCTGCCAGATGTACTGCCCGTTGCCGTCTTTCAGTTTTCTGATGGCCTTGACAGTCGCATCGTTCATGACGAAGATGGCGTTCTTCCTGTATGGGGATTTCAGGCTGTAGAAAAGGTCCATGACCTCGTCGATGGTGATGGCAGTAGCTGAAGCCGCTGTAATGCCAAGCTGAGCTCCGCCGGTGGCGTTGAAGATGCCTGTGGGCTTGCCAACGCCGTCTCCAATGAAGAAGGCTTCCTCTTCCTTGGCACCGATCCTTCTGGCAAATTCCCTGGCGATATAGCTCTCCAGGTTGAAGACGCTGTCGTTTAAGAGTTCCTCAGACACCTTGATCATGGTGGCCAGCTTGTATGCGCCGATGGAGACCTGTCCGAAGGCGTCATCGGACTCTGGGATCGCGCCTTCCTCGTCGACCCAGAATGCCGTACCCTTGGTGGCGACTACAGGGATCTTTCTGTCGCCGGATGAGGTGGTGATGACCTTGGCGATGGATCTGAAGAGGTTCTCTTCCTCCAGGGATTCGACGAGGGTCTTCTCGAATTCATCAGGCACCAGGTATCCGCCTTCGGAATCCGTGCCGATCTGAAGGGCGTTCTGCACATCGTAGCTGTTCTTGTTTCTCATGGCTTTCCAGAAAGCCTGGGTGTAGGCGTCAGATGCCTTGCCTTTCTTCATTTCGCCGGACATGTTGGCTCCGGGCTGATTGGTGATGGGAGAAGCGGTGGGTCTTGAGAGTTCGGCATCGATGGCTGCCTGGCGCTCCAGCCGCTCGATCTCTTTGCCGAGGTTCATGACGTCGGTCTCCATCTTTTCGTAGGTTTCGGTGTCTGTGGCAGAGAGCAGGCCGTCCGTACCTCTTTTGCTGTCTAGGAATGCCTTTGCGGATTCCCAGGCTTTCGCGCGTTTTTCTCTCAGTTCAAGAATTGTGTTCATAGGTGTTATCCTCCTTAAATTAGTGAGCTAGCAGGCTCAGTCTCTTTTCGAGCTGTTCGATTGGGGTCTTGTTCTCAGGCTTAGGCGGGATCAGTTTCAAAAGCAAAGAGTTGGTCACTGCGGTTCTTGAGAACATCACAGCTTCCAACTCTTCTTCATGATCCGTTTGATTGTCGTCGTGAAATAGCATCTTGTCAGCGAAGCCCATCTCGATGGCCTTCTTGGCGTTGAACCAGCTTTCAGCATCCATGAGCCTTGAGATCTTTGCCCGGGATAGACCCGACTTAATCTCGTAGGCATTGATGATGGATTCCTTGACCTCGGAAAGCATCTCGATGGCCCGCTGCATTTCCTGGGAGTCCCCGATGGCAACGGTCATGGGATTGTGGATCATCATCATTGCCACGGGCGACATCAGGACTTCTGTTCCGGCCATGGCAATGACAGATGCCGCCGAAGCGGCAAGGCCGTCGATCTTGACCGTCACATCGCCTTTGTAGTCCATCAGCATGTTGTAGATCTGCGCTGCTGCGAAAACATCCCCGCCCGGCGAATTGATCCAAACGGTAATGTCTCCCTGACAGGATTCCAGCTCCTCTTTGAAGACCCTTGGCGTCACTTCATCGCCGAACCAGGTTTCATCGGAAATCTGGCCGTTCAGGTAGAGGGTGTTGCCTGTGTCGTCTCTGACCCAGTTCCAAAATTTGCGGTTCATACTCATGCATCACTTCCTTTCTGTTGAATCTGCGTGTCGGGTGCATTGGCTGTGTTTGCAAACGCCCCGGCATCTTTGAGTTTTGTCATGTTGCCGTTGATGAGGTAGAGGTTTCCGCCTTCCTCATCTGGGATTGGGTTCATATCCTCCATCTCGCGGATATCATTGGCTGACAGCCATCCGTTTTGCCTTGCGATGGAGTAGCCGTTCATGCGGCTTTGGTAATCACCTCGGAGCAGCCCGTCCACATTCAGCTTGATGAAGTACTCGGTTTTTTCACGCGGCAGGAGCAAAGACCTTTGGAGAGCTTGTTCCCAGCGGATGACCCAGGGGTCGAGGGTGTACTTTACGAACTCCAGGGATTGCTGCTCGATGTTCGAGAAGCTGGACTTTTCCAGATCCCCAACCATGTGCGGAGGGATCCGGTAGAGCCTTGCGATCTCATTGATCTGGAACTTCCGTGTTTCCAGGAATTGCGCTTCTTCCGGAGGGATACCGATCTGCTGGTATTTCATGCCTTCCTCAAGGACCGCAACCTTGTGGGCATTGTTCGTTCCCCGGTACACCTCATTCCAGGAATCACGGACTTTCTTGGGGTCTTTCAGAACTCCAGGATGTTCCAGCACACCACCGGGGTTAGCTCCGTTGGCGAAGAAACTGGCTCCGTATTCCTCGCAGGCAAGCGTCATACCGACAGCGTTTTTGGCCATGGCGATGGGTGAATATCCTACCAAACCATCAAAGCCAAGACCAGGGATGTGCAGCACATCTTGCTTTCTAAGGATAACGGTACCGTAGTCTTTAAAATTTGGGTTCTCGTCTGAGTTGCGAGAATAGATGTAGAAAATCTCGCCATTCTTGTCTCTTCCAACCTCCATTTTGTTAGGCAAAAGTGGGTAAAGGGCGACCACGCGTCCAGCTCCGTCCCGGATGATTTGTGCGTAGGCATTGCCCCAAATGAGCAGATGGCTCATGAGGGTTTCTCTAAAAACAAATGATGTCATCTCACTGTTCGGCTCGTCATGCAGGATGTGGTAAAGCGGATGGTCGTAAACCCTCTCCTTTCCGCCCTGGCTATAGCGGTAGACATTAAGAGGCAGCGAGGCCAGCGCTTCAGAAAGGATGCGGACGCAGGAATAGACTGCCGTGGTTTGCATGGCAGTAAACTCGTTTACAATTTTTCCGCTGGTTGTTCCTCCGAATAGGAAGGTGTAATTGGAGCCAGAGTAATAATCGCTAGGCTTGTCTCTTGCCTTGAAAATCTTTGTGAGAATTGGTATATTCATGGGCTTCACCTCCAAATAAGCTTGTCGTTAGAAATATAAAAGGCCTCTTTGATTGTAGACCGATTCATTGTTGTCATTACCGCCGCGGATTGCACGATCCAGTGCCATTATTGTGGCAACAGCGCCGTCGATTTTTTCGGTACTTTTTTCTTTATCCGGTTTGATATTTCCGGCTGGGTCTGTTCGGATAAAGATATTGTCCATCATCCAGCGAAGAACCGGATGCCCGCTATGGGCCAGTTTTTCCTCTAATATCAGCTTCATAAGCTCTTTTGTTGGCGGGGACATGTCTTTGAATCCCTGGCCGAATGGGACTACCGTGAAGCCCATACCTTCAAGGTTCTGGACCATCTGCACCGCCCCCCAGCGGTCAAATGCGATTTCTTTGAGGTTGTATTTCTCTCCGAGTTTTTCAATAAACGCTTCTATATAGCCGTAGTGGACTACATTGCCGTCAGTGGTCTGCACGAATCCTTGTTTTTGCCAAACGTCATAAGGCACATGGTCTCTTCTGGCACGAAGGTCTATATTTTCTTCCGGTATCCAGAAATATGGTAATATAGAATACTTGTCGTCCTCATCCTCTGGCGGGAAAACTAAAACGAAAGCAGTAATGTCTGTGGTACTTGATAGGTCAAGACCCCCATAGCAGATGCGGCCTTCCAGCGAATCGGGATTGACCAGAAAGGAGCATTTGTCCCATTTGTCCATCGGCATCCAGCGGATAGCTTGCTTGACCCATTGGTTCAGCCTCAATTGCCGAAAGCTGTTCTCTTCGGCAGGGTTTTGCTTTGCACTTTCGCAAGCAGCCTTGACTTTATCGAGGCCAACCGTAATGCCAAGAGATGGATTTGCCTTTTTCCATACTTTTGGGTCGGTCCAGTCATCGGCTTCGTCCGCTCCGAAGATGATCGGATAGAAAGTGGGGTCGTTTTTTCTTCCTTCCAGGATATCTTGAGCTTTTTGGTGGATCTCATAACATATACTGTTTGTGTCATTGCCCGCAGTGGTGATCAGGAAGTACAGTGGCTGCGTTCTGGCATCGCCGCTACCTTTGGTCATAACATCAAAAAGTTTCCTGTTGGGTTGTGTATGGAGCTCATCAAATACGACCCCATGGGTATTGAATCCGTGCTTGTTCGAAACGTCTGCGGAAAGCACCTGATAGATGCTCCCAGTAGGCAGGTAAATCAATCGCTTCTGGGAATCCAAGATTTTCACGCGCTTTGAAAGTGCCGGGCATAGTCTCACCATGTCAGCCGCCACATTAAAGACGATGGATGCCTGGTTTCGATCAGCGGCGCACCCATAGACCTCGGCCCGTTCTTCACCATCACCGCAAGTGAGGAGGAGGGCTATAGCAGCAGCTAGTTCTGACTTGCCCATCTTCTTTGGGATTTCTACATAGGCAGTGTTGAACTGCCTGTAGCCATTTGCCTTTATCGTTCCGAAAACATCTCGGATGATTTGCTCTTGCCAGTCTATAAGTTCAAAGGGCTTTCCGGCCCATGTTCCTTTGGTATGGGACAGGCACTCAATGAATCCGACCGCATAATCAGCGGCTTTTTTGTCATAATGAGAATCTTTACCCATGAATTGGGTTGGTTTGTATTTCTTCAGCTTTCGAATATGCGGTCACCTCCTTTAACTTCTGGACGACAAAAGAAGCCCCGAAAGGCTTCTCTTGAGTCAGTTTTCTGTATTTTATAGCTCGCCAGTGAGTATGAAACGGCTGTATTCTTTCTTGTATTCTTCAATAAATGTCACGAGATCATAGTAACCACGCTCGTAAGCAATCCGCTGGACAGTTTTTGTATCAAACATGTTAGTCTCGCCGGTCTCTCTAATGGCAAGAATCTGTCTAATGATGCGTTCCTTTGGGCTCTCTGTGCCTGGGTAGTAGGCTGAATACCGGGCGTAATCGTAGCCTTCGCTTTCAACAAGGATGCCATCCTCAGTTCCCTTGGCCTTGACCAAGATGCAGTGCCATACCTTTTCGGCATCCATAAACATCTTGTCAATTCGCTCAGCAATGAAATCATAATCATCAATGAGGCTCTCAGAAAAAGATCTAAAATCCTCCGGTTCCAGCTCGACCACTTCCTCGATGACAAATTGGCTGCCACTTTCTTCCCCATAACCCTTCAAGTCCTCGATGGTATTGGCTTTTCTTATAAAATGTACTTTCATGTTATCCTCCTTATCGGTCCTTGATGACTTCGCACGAATCTTCGTGGAAAGCTACGCCAAGGCTTGAACCGCAGTCCCAGGAAACGTGGATCGTACCGAGGTCGTCGACTCCTAATACAGTCCCAAGTTCGCCGGGGCTTAGCTTTGTATAAACGTCATTCATTTGAACCAGCCTCACCCTTGTTCCCGGCGGATACTTATCCTTAAGGTAGCATAGCATTCCTGGAGAGATGATATTCATATTACTCAACCTCCTTATGTTTCGCTTCGCCGCTTTTAAAAGCCGAGCTGCCTGTCAATTTTGAGAGCAGGAGTTTTCGCTCAGCTTTATACTCGTCCCCAATGAAGCCAAGCCTAAGCAGGAAGCACCGGAAAGCATATTTTTCATTTTCGATTTCTTTGGGCTTTGCGGTGATCCGTTTCTGTTCTTTTGCTAATTTAGCCAAGGAGCAGATAAAGTGTGAGTATGCTTTAATTTCCTCAGGGGCTACCGGAAAGGGGAACCACAGGAAACTTACTCTTTCATCCGTAACTTCAATCGGTAGTTCCTCAAGCTGCAGGGCTTTCTTTATAAGCCCGCCTTTGCTTTCCAGGAGCCGCTTCAAATTTTCAAGGCCTGTGTCTGTGAATGTGGCTCGTGGCAGTTCGATTACAAGTCCTTCGATTTCATCTGAAGATTCTTTAGCTGGAATGGTTTCTGTGATTTCTGCTTCAAATCCATGTTCCGCGAGCCTTTCAATAAGTAATTCCAGTTTGCTTATGTCCGCACCATCTTCGAAGGTAAGCTCTCCCTCCTTGCTGACGGTGAAGCAGCTCACCTGGTAAGCGCAGGAAGGAACGCCCAGGTATTTTGCTGAAGAACCAGTCATTTCGCTGATAAGTTGGACCAGACGCTTGCGTTCAGCACCGTTAACGTTAAATTTGATTGTCATGATATAGACCTCCTTTTTTCTTGGTAGTACATATATCACTCTAACCAAGTGTAATAGCAAGCTAATTCTGTTGATTTGAAGATGAAGTATCAGTGCTTATTTCAAGCTCTCTATAGGCTGTTTGGATTCCATCGCGTAGAAGAAAAATCTGCTCATCGGAGCCAAACTGCTGGATGCACCTTTTTACAATGACATCACAGAATTTTTCATCGAGTTCTATGGTGTGGCATACACGGTCAGTTTGTTCGCAAGCAATAAGGGTCGAACCCGAGCCTCCAAATGGATCGAGGACGATGCAACCGGACATGCTGGAATTTGTAATGGGATATGCAATAAGGGCTACAGGCTTCATTGTCGGATGCTCACCGTTCTTCTTAGGTTTGTCATATTCCCAGATGGTTGACTGCTTGCGGTCTGAATACCACATGTGCTTGCCTTTTTTCTTCCATCCGAAGAGCACCGGTTCGTGCTGCCATTGGTATGGGGAGCGACCTAGTACCAGGCTCTGTTTTTTCCAGATGCACGTCCCGGAAAGGTAAAAGCCCACATCTGTGAACGCCTTCCTGAAATTCAATCCTTCAGTGTCGGCATGGAACACATAAATGGAAGCATCCTGGGCCATAACTTCCTCAATATTCTTGAATGCATCAAAGAGGAAGGAGTAGAACGCTTCATTGCCCATATTGTCGTTTTTGATTTTTCCCGCAGATCCTTCGTAGTTAACATTGTATGGTGGGTCTGTGACCACAAGGTTAGCCTTCTTGCCGTCCATCAGTGCGCTGTAGGTTTCGGGCTTTGTGCTGTCTCCACAGACAAGTCTGTGCCTGCCCAGGAGCCAGATGTCTCCTGGCTTGGTGATGGCCGGCTTTTGAAGCTCTGCATCGACATCAAAGTCATCCTCTTCAATCCCATCCTCATCAGTCATGAGTTTATTGAGTTCGGCTGGCTCAAAACCGAGCAATCCAACATCAAACTCCATACCCTGCAGACTTTCAATCTCAAGTCGCAAAAGTTCTTCATCCCAGCCGGCATCCTCGGCGTAGCGGTTGTCGGCGATGATATAGGCTTTCTTCTGGGCTTCGGTCAGGTGGTCGACAAAGACGCAAGGGACTTCAGTGAAGCCTTCCTCCTTGGCGGCGATTAAGCGGCCGTGTCCAGCAATCACGCTGAAGTCCCGGTCCACGATGATGGGATTGACGAATCCGAACTCTCGAAGGCTTGAGCGCAACTTGGTGATCTGTGCTGGAGAGTGGGTCCTCGCATTATTCACATAGGGTATCAGTTCCTGTATCGGAACCAGCTTCATGTCACTGGTTGTCTTGCTCATACTTCTTCACCACCTCTTCCAATTCTTTATATTTTCCGACATTCTCCCATGGGTACAGACAAGATGAGAAATGGCCATAGACTGCTGTTTCTGAATACCTGGGGAATCGGAGATTCAAAAGTTCAATAATGGCAGCTGGGCGAAGGCACCAAACTTCCATGACCGCTTTTCTTAAGAACTCATCAGGTACCTTCCCAGTCTCGAAAGTATCTACCTCTACGGATACTGGATCTGCCTTTCCGATGGCGTAGGCAATATTGACCTGACACCGCTCGGCAAAATCGCACCAGACGATGTGCTTGGCAATGTTCCTGGCCATATAGGCAGCTGACCGGTCAACCTTGGTTGGGTCCTTTCCAGAGAAAGCTCCGCCGCCATGTGCAGCAAGACCGCCGTAGGTATCAACCATAAGCTTCCTACCGGTTAGCCCTGTGTCTGCCGCAGGACCACCCTCGACGAATCTTCCAGAGGGATTGATCAGTATTTCGGTATTTTCGTCAAAAGGAAAATCCTCAAAGCATTTCCAGAGAACATTGGCGTAGATATCTTTGGTCAGCTCATCTAGTGTTTTTGAAGCATCATGCTGCACAGAGACGACGATGGTTTTAACCCTATTTGGTTTCCCATCCTGGTACTCCACAGTAACCTGAGCCTTTCCATCCGGTCTAATTCCCTTGATGAGACCGTCATGCCTGGCTTGATCCAGCCTTTTTGTGATGCTGTTTACGAGTACGACTGGAAGAGGTAGCATCTGTCTGGTTTCGTTAGTAGCATAACCGTACATGGTTCCCTGGTCCCCGGCTCCTAAGCTTCCGTACCAAGAGGTGTTGCCGTTCCTGTATTCCAAGGTATTATCAACACCGTTAGCGATATCCGGGCTTTGCTTGTGCACGAAAACGAGGATACGGAACTTCCTAGGATCATATCCGACCTGTTGGAGCGTGTACCTCACAATTCTTTTAATATCGATTTTACCGCTACAGGTGATTTCGCCCGCCACGATAATCTTTCCCTTTGTAGCCATTACCTCGCAGGCCACGCGAGAAGCGGAGTCTTTGCTAAGGCACGCATCCAGGACGCTATCGGCGATAAGGTCGCAGAGCTTGTCAGGATGGCCTTCACACACGCTTTCTGCTGTTAGAAATTTGCTTTCCATATCATTTTCCTTTCCGAGCGGTAAGTAGCCGCTCCATCAAATCGTCTTGAGGGGTATAGTTCGAGCAATCAGTCAGGCTGTTCTCTCGCACAATGGCGAAAATTTGAGCCCATAAACTGTACGTCTGTTTTGAAAAGGACTGAGCCATACTTACATACGGAGACGCGATTGGAGCACCCGTCGTCGGATGTTTTGCCAGAAGTCCATATTCTGAGATAGCCTGCTCGCATTGAATCCAGCGGGCGGCACTCATGGCATATTGTTCTATTTGTTGCTTCGGGACCAGATGGCTGCATTTGTGTTTTATAAGCCATCCCCAGGTATCTGTGTAGATGTCATTGGCTATCAGTGGATGTCCGTTCTTTTGCGTGGCTGATAACCAGTCTGCAGGTTTTGGCATTTCCGTCCCTATCTCTGAATCGCCTTCAGGCAATGGGACAATCTGAAGATTGTGCGATTTGCCATCCTGTATTTTATCCGCTAAAGCCTTTCGCGGTCTGCCACCTACACCTGGCTGAGGACCTCTTTTTCCCATCAGTTCACCTCCAATCTAAATGAGGGGGTTAATACCCCCAAAACTTATGAAAAAATTTACACGAAGCCCCACGCCCGTTCCCCGGGCATAAGGTTGTAGAGATTTGATCCCCCCTACCGGTCGTGCCAACGATCCCCGTCACGAGCTGTGATGGATGAATGGCAAGGTGTGCAAAGGGCCATGAGGTTGGATTCATCATGGGTTCCTCCCCGTGCAAGCGGAAGGATGTGGTGGACCTCAGTTGCCTGAGTCATTCGTCCTTGCTTCATACACTCCTCACAGAGTGGGTTGGCTTCGATGTAGCGATCTCGTATGCGCTTCCAGGCACGACCGTACCTTTTCTTTGAGTGGGGATCACGATCATACTTCTCATAACGAGATGCTTCCTGCTTTGCATGCTTCTCACAAAATCTGCTCTCTGTCAGCTCCGGGCAACCGGGGTGAGAACATGGTCGTTTTGGTTTTCTTGGCATAAAACACCTCACTTTCTGGGCATAACAAAAGCCCCACAGGATTGCTCCCATGAGGCTTCGCCTTTATGCTTTTCGCTACTATAACATTAACATGATCACATTGGGACTAATAGTGACAAACAGTGACGTCTTCAGGAATTTTAACTTTATCAAGCGCTGCATCATGCAATCGGTAAAGGTGGCGAAGGTTATACCCAAGCTCCACGGCTATTTCTGGCCAAGACTTATTGCTGATATAACGCTTCTCCAGGATCATTCGATACTCGTTGTAATCCACTTCACGGATAACAAGACTGATCTCACGCTTAAGATCCACCAAACTTTCTAGGTCTGTGTTAATCTCGTCCTGCAGATCAATGATTTTCAATACAGTGTCAGCCATAGGCGATACGCTTTTACTAGGATTCCTTGGCATACTTGTTAATGTAGAGGTGCATCTCGTTGCCAACTCATTTAAGGATTCTACCATTTCGAGCTTGCTGGCAATCCTCTGATCCAATCGATATGCCTGTGATAAATATTCTTTAGCGGTCATTTCTTTGCACCTCCTCGTTCACTCTTCGAATGAGGTACTCAGCATTAAGACTGGTTATCTCACCGTACCAATTAGAACGGAAGAACCGTTCTAATATTCTCACTTCAGTTTGGTAGCCTCTGTTATCAGGTCTCTTCTTCAAATTACGAAGTGCACTCCGATAATCTTTTACGGCTTGCATAACAATGGCATTTGCTAAACTTTCATATGGTTCCATAGTCGTACCCCCGGATTTTTATTTTTCTCGGATTGGCACGGATTGTCTTTATTTGACTCTCATTTGCAGATCAGCTTTGACAGCATCGATAAGCGCTGACTGGCTTTTATCCTTCAAGGACAGAGCCCTTAAAACACGCTCATCAATAGTGCCTTTTGTAACGATGTGCTGCACCACAACCGTTTCAGCTGTTTGGCCTTGTCGCCAAAGCCTGGCATTTGTCTGTTGATATAACTCTAGTGACCAGGTAAGGCCGAACCATACAATGCAAGATCCGCCGGCTTGAAGATTTAAACCGTGTCCTGCAGATGCGGGATGAATTAAGCCGACCGTTATTTCCTTGTTGTTCCACCTTCGAATACTTTCAGCGGTATCCAGCTTAGAAAATGAGACCTTAATGCTTTGAAGCTTTTCTACGATTCTTTCGTAGTCATGCTTATACCAGTAGGCCACGAGTATCGGTTTTCCGGCTGCCGCCTCAATAATATCCTCCAAGGCATCTACCTTCTGATTATGAATTACCTCTGTTCCACCACAGTCGTTATAAATGGCACCGTTGGCCATCTGACAGAGCTTGCCTGAAAGTGCTGCAGCATTGGCAGCAGTAACTTCACCACCAGGAAGTTCTAATACTAGGTCTCTTGCTAATTCACCATAGCGCTCTGCCTCTTTTTCAGAAAGCAATACGGTGTATTCACTGCTGATCAGTTCAGGCATCTTAAGATAATCCGTTGACTTCATTGAAATCGTAATGTCGGAAATTTTCTTGTAGATACATTGCTCCGCACCGGGAAGCGGCTTGTAGCTATAAACGATCTGGCCATTTCTCTTATCTGGCATAAAATAGTTGCTGCGAAATGCCGAAATAAATCTACCAAGCCTTACACCCATGTCAAGCAATTTGAACTCAGCCCACAAATCCATTAGTCCATTGCTGCTTGGTGTTCCTGTCATTCCAATAATGCGCTTTACTTTAGGCCTCACTTTCATCAGTGACTTAAAGCGCTTGGTCTGATGATTTTTGAAGGAAGAAAGTTCATCAATGATTATCGTATCGAAATCAAAGGTCAGTCCGCTATCATCAATGAGCCAGCAAAGATTCTCACGGTTGATTACATAGATATCTGCTGAAGCCTTTAGCGCCTTAAGCCGTTCAGCAGTGCTTCCTACTGCAACTGTAACAATCAGGTCAGATAGATGATCCCATTTTTTTATTTCAGCTGGCCAGGTATCTCTTGCCACTCGAAGCGGTGCAACCACTAATACCTTATGGGCGTCGAAGTAATCAAACAGTAGATCATTGATAGCAGTAAGGGCGATACTTGTTTTTCCTAAACCCATATCCAGCAGTACTGCCGATACCGGATGAGACTCTATGTAGTCTATCGCATACTTTTGATATTCATGTGGTTTGTACTGCATCAAAAATCCCTCCAATCTGACTCTCGTCGTCTAATATGAAAACTGAAAATCCCAAACTTCTTAGCAACTTGTGCCTTGCCATCTGTAATGGACGCGGGTGTTTGCCAGGGGCTTTTACTTCAACAAAGGCTATAATTCCTCCAGGCATTAGAAGTATTCGATCCGGCATGCCATCAAAGCCCGGAGATACAAACTTCACCGCCAGCCCGCCACGCTTTTTTGCTTCCAAAGTTAACTTCTTTTCTATCTCTTTTTCTCTCATCGCCATATCTCCATCAATCAATGGTGCAGGTCGGTGCATGTCACTGCATAAACCCCCTATAGGCTATTTTTATATAAAAACTCTCTATAGGGACTTTTTATATAGGACCTTCATCGACCTGCACCATTATATTTTTTGCAGGTCGGTGCAACTCAATTTAGAAATTCTTCTTCTTTTAGTCGCAAACCGTAAATGAAAATTCCTTTCTTTGTCTTTTTGCGTTCAAACCCGGCAGTCTCCAAAGCAGTATAGAAATCGGTTGTACTCCTTGTGTACTCACCGTTGCGCCCACAATGGGCCCTGTATTCCTGATAAAACTCGCCGGATTTCTGCTGGTAGGACTTATTCACCTCGCAGCAATCCTCCAAGAAGGAAGCAAGCCAGTCATTGTTCTCTCTGTACGCTTTAATGGCGTCCTGAACACATGATGGAACAACAAAGTGGTAGTTAGCCTCAATAGCTTTCTTTGCTCCTTCGATGATCCAGCTCATGATGGACGGTCCTGCATTAGTAACAAGGTAGTCGGCAAAGTTTTTGATGTCGCTCCTACCCTCAATTTTTGCATTGAAGGGGATAACAATAAGACGCCTCCAGGTACCATCATCATTGGCACCGACTCTCGGTAGGTGGTTTGTGTAAAGCACCAATGTATGAGAAGGTTCAAACTTGAACGGGTCCTTATACTTTTTCTCAGCCTCAATTTCATCCGTAGAGCTGAGCTGCTTCACAATAGATGTGTTCAGGCGCATGCCCTCTTCAAGTTCGGAAGCAATGATGAGACGTTTGCCCTTGAGCTCAGCCATTTCAGGTTTTACATTTCTCCGACATCCAACCGTAAGCGTGTCCGCTGATATGGCACCGCTGTAAGAACCGAGCACCCTTGAGATGCTATTCCAAAAGGTAGACTTACCATTGCGACCCCCACCATAGGCAATGATGATCGCTTCCAGGTAAACTTTACCGATTGCTGAGAGACCAACAATCTGCTGAACATAATCAATCAGCTTTTGGTCGTTACAGAAAAACGTACTCAGTGCCTCTAACCAAATCTGCTCACCCTTATCTCCTGGTGAAGCGGTCGTTTGCTTTGTAATATAATCTGACGCCTCAGGAGCACGGCCACCAGCGATACCCTTACGAAGGTCAAATGTAACACCCGGCGTGTTAAGAAGGAACTCGTCCTTATCTAAGTCGCTCACTTTGATTTCCAGCATCGGCTTTGCGGCCTGCAGTGCCGAGATGACATATTTCATATCTCTGCGCTTCATCACAAAAGCTTTGTAAGCCAGCGCCGACTGATATTTTTTTAATGCCTTTAATGGATCACCAGAAAGTGAAGCTTCATACTTTTTACCGCCAGCAAGAATATCTTCTTCTTTTTCACCCAAGGCAACTAAAGCATTCAGAGCTCCTGTCACCTCATCAATAGCATCCTGGAGCTGTAAATCGAGGAACTCTTCCATAGCACCAACCGACTGCTGCCTTGATTCCATCCAGAACTCACCATTAAAACGAAGGTAATCTGTGGCATCGGTGTAACAAAGCTCATTGCCATATTCACGAGTCAGTACCTTCGCCTGGCCAATATCAGAAAAATCAGAAGGCCGCAGCGAGTTATTGTCAAAATCTGCATTGAAATCATCTGGAGGAACATACCCATCCTGACCTTGTACCTTCCTTGCAAACCTGATGGCGCTATTCCAAATAGCGGTAAGCTCTTCATCATCCATAGGCGGGTCGCACTTTTTAGCTTCTTCCAAGAAGATCTCATGGGCTTTGCCGGTGCTACCGTATCTCTTTACAACACGACCAGCAAAACGCGACAGCGTGTTATTGCGGCGACCTTCAGGTATTGAACTGCTACTTGTTTTTGTAGGTGCAGGAATGTCCTGAAGCAGCTCATCAATCGTGAGCCAGCCTTCATTCCAGAAAACATCAGAGGCATCAGCGCCGTAGATGAAACGCGCTGCATCTAACGCATTCTCATCGAAGAATGGGAACTGAGCATGGATTGCTCTTTTCAAAGCCACGTATCCTTCCGCATCTGATATCTCTTCTATAGAAAAGTAAACATGGAACTTGGGTCGTACTGTTTTCCCGTCCTTAGGAATCATGTTGTGACGGCTGGGAGCAATCGCATATGAGACATCTGATATCAGCTCATCCAAAGCCTCTGGCGTTATCCACTCATCCGGATTTTCGGTATGATCATTATCACAATCCATGACAATAACATCAGACTTAATGAAGTTATCTGCGCTGCGGTAGTTGTTCTTATACTCAGCACACACATGGTCGAGCTTCACCACTTCCTTAAGTTCATCCACCGAGGTAACCACGCTTTTATTTGGATAGAGGCAGTTCTTCTGATTGCCGGTAAAGTTTGCGGTGCAAATCGTTAGCTGCATGACTCAACCTCCTCCATATCCTCGGTGAAATAGCGAATCTTCATGCATCGCTTCTTGGCTTTATCAATCTCTCGCTGCATGCCATTCGTGATTTTCTCGCCGAACACCCACAGCTCATTGCATTTACCTAAGAAGACTATGTCCATGAACAGTGCAAGCTCGCGTTCTTCTGGATCATCATCTGAAAGGTATAAAGGTAAAAGTAGATGTGGAGCGAAGGCAATGGCATTTCTCTCGAAAACAGCGAATCGACTATACATCTTAGCCCTCTCTGTGTTTTTCTCTATATCACCCGCATAAGGTGAGCAGATAAACACTAGCGGCCTGAAGACCTTGTCTTCCTTTTTTATGTTTCTCAGCGCCTCGTATACGGTAGGATCGGAATAGCCTTCACTGTTTTTCTTGTCCACTCCTCCGGTACCGTATTTAGATCTCATCTGTTCGTTCATAAGCGAACCTCCTTATAAAGATTTGAGCGGCATAAAAGTCCCTCTACCAGTCCCAGGACAGAAACCGCCACTTTGAACGAACTTTTTGATAATTAATTTTCCTTCCTTATATAAGCGACAGCAGACCTAAAAAATCTGCTGTTTTTTCGTTCATTTCCGCTTTAAGTGTCCTGGGACTAGTGAAGGACATGAAAAATGTGTGGCCTGAAAAAAATCACAAAAGATTTTCGTTCAAACCACACAAAACTGTCCTGGGACTATTAGAGAGGGAGCAAATCCACTCGGAAAGGGAGGTAACATTATGCAGACACAGACACATGCAGAAGCTTCGAAAGAACAGCAGCTTGATGAAGAGCTTGCTGACACTCTCACAGCTATAAGCGTTGTATCCAAAAGACTGGCTCAGAAAATCAAAGCCTTGTCTGCAAAGGAACAAGAAAAGAAGGAAGGAGGAACTCCAAATGAGCAAGATGAGTGAACTAAGTCAGGTTCTTTCTGAACTGAAGGACTGCGGCAAAACTCTTATTAACATTGCTGACTCACTTACTGAGATTTTCTCAAGCACAAACGACGAGACCGACGATGTAGCTGAAGCAACTGCGCTACCGACAGAAGCACCAGAACCAGAGTTTTCATTTCTGGACGTTCGTAAGAAGTTTGCAGATATGTCTAGAGCCGGCCATACAGAAGCTCTTAAGGAACTTCTGAAAAAATACGGTGCAGATAAGCTCTCCAGTATTGACCCGTCACAGTATGCCGCATTACTCGCGGATGCGGAGGCAATCCAATGAGTATAAAACATGCATTGCTTTCTGCCTCATCTGCACACAGGTGGATTGCTTGTCCGCCATCAGCCCTGCTTAGTAAGAAGTTTGAGGATGTGTCCAGCAGTTTTGCACAGGAAGGCACCGATGCCCACGCCCTAGCACAATACAAGCTTGAAAAGCTCCTGGGGATTAACACAAAGGACCCGACTGAGTCGTTAAGCTTCTACGACGAGGAAATGAACAACCACGCGGAAGACTATGCAGCCTTTGTACTTGAGCAGGTTGAAAAAGCAAAAGAAACCTGCGCTGATCCTCAAGTACTAATTGAACAGAAGCTCGATTTCTCAAAATACGTCCCGGAAGGCTTCGGTACTGTTGATTGTTTGATCATTGCAGACGGCACACTTACCGTAATTGACTATAAATACGGACTTGGAATCAAGGTATCAGCGGAAAGAAATCAACAAATGTTCTGCTATGCACTTGGAGGATTAGCTCTTTTCGATGGCATTTACGACATTGAAAATGTCCACCTGGTCATCTATCAGCCACGTAGAGAAAATATTAGCGAATTCACCATCTCTAAGATTGAACTCATCCAGTGGGCTGAGGAAGTCTTGGCTCCTATAGCACAGCTTGCTATCAAAGGCGAGGGCGAATACAAAGCTGGCGAGCACTGCCAGTTCTGCAAAGCCAAAGCGACCTGCAGGAAGCGTGCTGAATACAATCTGGAGCTCGCAAAGTACGACTTTGAGGTACCTGCCACTCTCGATAATGAAGAGATAGCATCCATCCTTACAAAGTTAGATGAGCTGGTTTCCTGGGCCAGCGATGTCAAGGAATATGCTCTGAAGGAAGCTTTGAACGGTACTAAGTTTGAAGGTTTTAAATTAGTCGCC
Organism: Youngiibacter fragilis 232.1; assembly: GCF_000495435.3. Lineage (GTDB taxonomy): Bacteria > Bacillota > Clostridia > Clostridiales > Clostridiaceae > Youngiibacter > Youngiibacter fragilis. The sequence goes on from NZ_AXUN02000179.1 coordinate 72,063, forward strand.
GGGCGTTCCAATAGGAAATACACCGACGAATCCGCTGTAGCTAATGTCGTTATTGCAGCTGGTAAAGACCCCTTCGAGAAGAAGCTACTCGGCATAACTGCTATGACAGCACTTCTCGGCAAGAAGGCGTTTGAAGATATCCTCGGTAGCCTAACCTTTAAGCCGCCTGGAAAGCCGGTCCTTGTTACCGCTGATGACAAGAGGCCCGAATTCAACTCAGCATATGAAGATTTTAATGAAAATCAAGGAGGAAATTAATCATGACAAAAGCAGTTAATCCATTGAAAGTAGTTACTGGACCTGATACTCGTTGGAGCTATGTGAATGCATGGGAGCCCAAATCCATTAATGGTGGCACCCCTAAGTACAGTGTCTCGCTCATTATCCCTAAGTCCGACACAAAGACCATCGATAAGATTAAAGCCGCAATTGAAGCAGCTTATCACGAAGGCGAAAGCAAGCTTAAAGGCAATGGTCGTACTGTACCGCCGCTTGCAACCCTTAAGACCCCTCTTCGCGACGGTGATATGGAACGTCCAGATGATCCGGTTTATGCAAACGCCTACTTTATGAATGCCAACAACAGTTCTGCTCCTGGCATCGTTGATGCAGATCGTCAGCCTATCATCGAACGTTCTGAGATTTATTCCGGCGTTTATGGCCGCGCTAGTGTTAACTTCTACGCCTTCAACACCAACGGCAATAAAGGTATTGCTTGTTCTCTCAACAACCTCCAAAAAATCCGCGATGGTGAGCATCTTGGCGGTAAGTCTAACGCTGAAGATGACTTCGCTACTGAGGAAGATGATGACTTCCTTTCGTAATCGGTAACTGGTAATCCGGGTGGTAGGCAATCCTACCACCCAAGACAATCAAAGAAATGAGGTAAATCAAATGGAAACTATTCTTGTTATTGAACTGATTACTTTGTACGGCATATTTATTGTCGGAGCCCTGTTCTGGGTCGTGAATGAAATCATGGGCACCATTAAAAAGCACAAAAAGGAAAAAGTGAAAAACTTTGATCCACTCAATAAGTTTTAATCGCTTGGGCGGTGGCACTCCTGCTGCCGCCCTTTTCTTTTGAAAGGAAGATGTTATGGAAGATATAAAATCACTATCACTTGACCTGGAAACCTACTCAGACTTAGACCTTAGTAAATGCGGCGTCTATCGTTATACGGAATCTCCCGGTTTTGAAATACTCCTGTTTGGGTACGCGATTAATGGCGGCGAGGTACAAGTTATTGACCTAGCCTTAGGTGAGAAAATCCCAGAAGAAATATTAGATGCATTAACCGATGATAACATCACTAAGTGGGCCTTTAACGCTTCCTTCGAGCGTATATGTTTATCATACTGGCTTCGTAAACATTATCCAGATAAGTTTAGAAGTTACTGCACTCCTGAAGACACTGTCGGCGGTTACCTGAATCCGTCTTCTTGGCGCTGCACCATGATATGGTCAGCTTATATGGGCTTACCGCTGTCACTTGAAGGTGCAGGTGCCGTTCTTAAGCTCGGTGAACAGAAGCTAAAAGAAGGCAAAGACCTCATTCGCTACTTCTGTCTACCATGCAGACCTACCGTAGTTAATGGTGGACGCACTCGCAACTTGCCTGAACATGATATGGTAAAATGGTCATTATTTAAGAGCTACAATATACGAGATGTTGAAGTGGAACAAGCAATCAAGAAGCGCCTAGAAAGCTATCCCGTACCTGAATTTGTATGGGATGAATACCATTTGGATCAAGAGATTAATGATAGAGGCATACTGCTTGATCTTGATGTTGTTAAAAATGCCATCATCTTCGATGAAAAATCCAAAGAAGAACTCACTGCTGCAATGAAGGAGCTTACCAACCTTGATAACCCAAACAGCGTTGTGCAGGTAAAACAGTGGCTTTCTGATAGCGGAACAGAAACCGAGTCCCTTGGCAAAAAGAATGTCGCGGCCCTTATAAAGACGGTGCCGGAGGATCAACGTGATGTACTACTACTTCGCCAGCAGCTTGCAAAAAGCAGCGTTAAAAAATATCAAGCCATGCAAAACACCGTCTGCTTAGATGGTAGAGCTAGAGGTATGTTCCAATATTATGGCGCTTCACGCTCGGGCCGCTGGGCAGGCAGGCATATACAATTGCAAAACCTCCCTCAGAACCATATCCCTGATTTGGAAGATGCACGATCTCTTGTAAAACTCGGAGATTATGATGCAGTGAAACTTCTTTATGAAGATGTGCCGGATACACTATCTCAGCTTATCCGAACCGCTTTTATTCCAAAGCCAGGATACAAATTTATCGTCAGCGATTTCAGCGCCATCGAAGCTAGGGTTCTGTCCTTCTTAGCTGGGGAACAATGGCGATTAGATGTATTTGAAAAGAGTGGTGATATCTACTGCGCTTCCGCTTCAGCTATGTTCCATGTACCGGTTGAGAAGCATGGTGTAAATAGCCATCTTCGCCAAAAAGGTAAAATCGCAGAATTGGCACTTGGATACGGCGGCAGTGTCGGAGCACTTAAGGCTATGGGGGCGTTAGAAATGGGCCTAACCGAAGATGAGCTACAGCCGCTGGTTGATTCTTGGAGAGCTTCAAACCCTAACATTACAAAGCTGTGGTGGGATGTTGACAGAACTGTTAAAGAGGCAGTTCGCTTCAGAACCCATACCAAAACGCACGGTATTAAGTTCTTCTACGAGAAAGGTATGCTTTTCATTGAACTACCTTCCGGTAGGACGCTTTCCTATGTAAAGCCTAAGATCGAACAGAACAAATTTGGTAGTGAGTCTGTCACCTACGAAGGCACCGGAATCACAAAAAAATGGGAACGAATAGAAAGTTACGGTCCGAAGTTTACAGAGAATATTGTTCAGGCAATCAGCCGGGATATCCTGGCCTACGCCATGAAAACACTCCACCACTGCTTTATCTGTGGCCACGTGCATGATGAAATAATTATTGAATGCAGCAAGGATGTTTCGCTTGAAGTCATTTGCAATCAGATGGGAAGAACACCACCCTGGATAAGAGGTTTAGCCCTTAGAGCCGATGGCTTTGAGACTGCGTTTTATAAGAAAGACTAAAAAAGGCCTCCGAATGTAATGTAACATATTCGGAGGCTATCATCTATTCTATGTTCGTACCCGTCTTTAATCAAATGGCTTCCTGCGGCCATAGGATAACTGCGGAGCAATTTTTTTGTTTATAGATTATGACATGCAGATCGCTGTCTTACCCTTCTTTCGGTCCACAACCGAGGAATAATTAAAAGGCATAGCCAAAATTAAAATATTTATTATTAACATCCCCATCGAAGCTACTGTCTGACACAAACAGGATGTTAACTATAATAATTTACCAACCCAAATGCCTGACGATCTCAATTATTAACCATCAAATATTATAGACCTCACGGCATGCATCTTCATAGTCTCTACTCTCGGGCAATTCATGAATGAACATACGGAACTTGCGTCTTCTCACTGCAAGGGTGCTGCTCGATGGAGAACAATACCCAATGACTTCTGAACCTGGCAAAGCAGCCGCAATACTGTTTATCAAAGCTTGCGTTCTTTCAACTACAAGCATGTGAGCAACATTTTCAGGATCAAATGGTGGCGTAACAGCATACGGTAGCTTATGTACATGACGTCTGCCCATAGCTCCTTCTGGTTGAAAATCAGCTATAATGGTATCCAACGCCATGCTGTTGAGCATCCCTGTTATATAGAGCGCTTCCTCTTCTGAGTCAGCGATATACCAATAGATAGTTTGGTCAATAATAGTTTTCGCTTTGTTGATCATCCCAAACGGTACATAAGATGCGCAAGTGTATCCGCCACCGGCACCCACCATCACGAGATGTTTTTCATCGTCAATCACCTCGAATACTTGTGGGTTTAGCTTGTTCCGATAATTAATCCGATCAAAATACTGATGTGCAGATTCGCCGGACTCAGCAAAAATACTATGGAACGCAGTTGATGCACCTGACCCATATTGTACCAAGTCGGCCTCGTCTACCACCATCCAACATCCATCTTCTTTTCTCATAGGCAAAAGAGCCTTTGCCGGATCGCAGGCATAAAACGGCAGGATGTGGTTTGACATATAGCAGTCGTAGATAAACTGATCGTCCACATTAAGTACATTCAGCGAAAAATCTTTGTAGCGCTTTGCGTCACTAACGAGATAGGAGAGTTCATCATTCTGACGCGGGACAGGTCGAACCGACCATCGCCCGTTGGGTTGCCGCATAGCATTATGAAACACCAGCGTCCTTGGCATGATGTCAGCACCTTGTAAAAACGGAATTCGTTCTAAGACACCTTCAGTGATATCATGCGCATTCGGATTAGATGACCAAGCTGAACGCCTCCCTTGACGTAGCAATCGGAATTCACATGGTTCGTCTGGTAAATTACTATGCACATGCCTTCCGGCAATAGGGTTTGGGTTTGCGCTGTTCAGCTTCTGCCCAAAAACTACAATTGCTTTATTCTTGAATGTATCAGTAGGAACATCCCAAATCTCATTAACCCGCAGATGAACTTGCCAATCAGAATGGAGAAACTGCTGATTTCTGAACGGCTCGTGATGATATCCATTCAACAGTGTATCTGGCATAATTATGCTGCACAAGGCGTTTTCCTGCAGATACTTATCTATTGAATTCAGGAAAAAGACCGTCGCGAGCTCAACGTGAAGATGCGAACTACCAGCTGGTTTGATCCCGTACCGTTCCGCTCTTGAAACTAAAACTGTTTTGTATGGATTGTCAGCGAGTTTGCTCATGGCCATCCAAGGCGGATTGGATATAACAGCATTGAACTGTCCTCTAACCAGACCAGGGCGATAGCTATTACCAAGAAGGAAAGGCCATATGCCATTGCGACCTTCTCGTTGAAGCCTTTCCAGTGTAGGAATCAAGGCATAACAACTCGTTATAATGGCTTCTTGTTGCTCTTCTTCAATAAGAACGCCCGGATCACGAATTAACGTTGCCACAAGTGCCTCGGCTTGGGGACGAGTATAGTCTTCTGTGGTATTGCGAGCCCTGGCTTTCGCGGTTTCATAGCACGTATGGATTAAAGAATCGAACAGTCTTCTATACGTTGGAGTTATTAGGAATCCGGGTAAATTAACCTGTTCGCCATCGAAAACCATACGCAGGTCTTGTTCCTCATAATTGCCTTCAATTAAAGTAGTAATAGGAGCAGCCGTGAATAGAGAGTCAGCGTGGTATATAGGTATTACCAAGTCCTCTGCCGCATGCGGTACAAATGATCGCATGGCCATAGCCCAGTTAAGTTTTGACAATAAAACAGCCAATGGGTCAATATCAAATCCAACTACACTGTTTGTAAGTTGACGCAGCAAATCTGCCGGGCATCTATCAGGAATGATATGGTATCGGGCAATCGTCTGATTGATTGTCTCAACGACAAAAACACCCGAGCCGCAGCACATATCCACAAAGTTAGGGAAGTCTGACTGAGGAAGCAACTCGATAATATGAGATACCATTTTCTCAGCCAACCACTGTGGAGTATATTCTTGCCCCAAGAGTAAACGACGATCCCTATCTGCCAATTGTGCGACTAGAGGCCCGAACAAATCTTCCGTTGCTATAAAGCTGTAGTCATATGCTGCCAAATCATTTTGCATCTGCCTTGCAATCGTTATAATCTGATCAATGTGCGGGGCTTCGTTCAACCACCCGAAATAGTCATATTCAACCAGATTCACAAACCCCATAGCCCTAAACCATTGACCATTCAGGATGGTCCGTAGATTATCTCCTTCGTCTCGTACAACCGATCCGTTCAAGATATTGGCGCATAGTAACTTAGCGAGCGTGATCATATACAATTCGTTTGCATAGATATTCCGGTTAAACGGCTGCCTTCCGTTGTTCTCAAGGTGGCTGACAAAGTTCTGCCAAAGAGACGCAATCATGTTGCCATATTGCGGTCTTCTGGTAAACGCATCATCTACAACATTCCGGAACTCATTAATGTTTTGAGCACAGAACACACTCTCAAACCCCATATCCATCGCTAATGCCAACGCACTAAGATGACGTGACCCTTCACGTCCAAGATATCGGTTAATAAACAGGCCAAACCGTGTTAGATTGTCGTCCGTATGATCTTCAAGGTTTACCGCGTCAATTTCATGAAGTGTAATGTTATCCGGGCCATACTCCATATCTGGCAACGGTAGCCGTGTGATTTCGACGCGGAAAGCAAACCAATGGACTGTATCTGATAATACACCAATGATATTGTCGCAGGCAATGCCATGATTCAGCAAGGCTGAGCAATACTCTTCAACTTGATGGTATCCTTCAGCGTAGATTGTTCTGACTGTCAGATTTCTCTCATATTCAATTGCCGTCATTCCAACAAGCGAATCTATAAATCCATACCTTCTCAAACCCGCTGCATCTATGTAGTGTACATTAGCTTCTGCACCTGTGCTATGCTCCCGAATCCACCATGGGTTTTCGGGAAACATCTGCGGAAAATTGGCAGAAAGAAGATGACGAAGCACATCTTCCATCACCCCTGCGCGCATCTGAGCGGTAGCTTCTGTAGCAAAAGCTCTGGCGGCAGGCAAATTAATCTGAACCATAACTCTTTCCTCCTTAATCCATTAACGTTGCCGTGCATTAACCTTTGACTGCAGATAGACTCGTAAGGCGACACACTTTTCATGGGAATTTGAACTGCCTAATAATGAACTTAATATTGCGTAATCAATTTCGGATATAATATTGCTACTCTCAGGAGTGTTACCTGCGGAAAGGCGTTTCCCAAGAAGAGATAATGACGTAATCAACTCATCTGTCGGAAGAGGCAACAGTAGCTTTCGGATGTGTGACGCTTCCACCTTCAGTGCACCTCCACCCATTACTGTGGAGATTGTTTCCAAATAACTTTGAGTCCAGGTTGAATTCAGGAGCGCAAACATCGCATATACTTGTTGCTTACCTCCTTTTACAATCCAAAGCGTCGAAAAGTTTGCATCTACAACGATGCCCTCATCAGCAATCAAACAGCATCTGGCATTTTTATGGTTCACACGTGAGATGCAAAGTTGTGGTGTATGCCTATTAGTAAGAACAGGAAGCATAAACCAATGACGGCGCACTATACCTCCTTGGGCCTCATTATTTCGTATATTCGGCTTTACAGCACTTAATTCATGAAAGTATTTAAGTTGTCCATTACTCTCGATAGGGGTATTCTCAGCAATGGCAATATGCTCAGCTAAAGGTGCATCTGCATCATCCTGGATATGGCCATTAGCGTTATAAATATCCTCCTGGATATAAAGCAACCTATGAGGAAGCATCGATTTTGAAATCACTAATCCATCCCGAGCATCACTCTGATAACGAAAAGCAGGCAGCAAGTACTTCTGTGCAACTGGAATGATTCTTTCTTTAAAAACCTTATCTGCAACAAGATAATCAACAGACCCTTCACTCCGTGAAAGCTCTGTGTAAAAGAACTTATTTGCACCTGTTCTTAAACCCTGTCCTACCTGAAAACCCCAAGTTGCAAGTTCTGTTAGGTGGGTCGGAGGGATGTCGCCCCCGATTACCTCTTGCAGTTCCTTGGGAATGGATGCCTTCATCACATTTTTTGTTTTGGGCTCCAGTTTTTTTAGCAATTTCTCATAAACTTGCGAAGTAGACATTTCCGACAGGAAGGTACTGAGGTGAATCTGCCTGATTTCAAAGTCTTCTCCGGATACATCACAATTGGAATTTAGAAGGTTATCGAGCGCTGCGTATCCTTCTTTCCCGTTAATCGTTAACTTCTGAACCAGGCTATCCTCGCCGATCAATCCAGCACCGAGCCTGATATGCTTATATACTGAATCCCCTATTTCATTAAGGCTCTCTCGGTAATGCACTCGTTTTGCGACAAGAAGATTCGTTTTAACCAGTGCATCTGAAAACCACACCGAATTCAAATCTTCAACAATATACTCAATATCAAAGAACTTCAATAACATATATTTAATGGATAATGCATAATCACGGCTGATCCAAGACTCTGGCACGACCATGGCAATCCGGCCGTCTGCTTGGGTCAATGCTGCGCAAAGAATCCACGCGGGAACTGCAAGATCGGACAATCCAGAATAGTTTTGAATGATTTGCTGAAAACATGCCTTTTCATCGTCATCAAGATGGCTTATCCCATCAATCAGCTCGCTGAGGCTCCGGCGCGTTTCTTTTGCGCTTTTCAGACGGATGCCATCGCTTTCAAATCTACCCATGGACTGATAACGAACATATGGTGGGTTAGTGATTACTAAATCCCAAGCCATACGTCTTAAGGCTAAGTAAGGTTCGGGTGAAAAAGCATCTCCAATGTAAACATTGCCCGGAGCAATTCTTTTCTTGCACAGACTTCCGGCATCAGGATCGATCTCAATTCCGCTTATCTTCTCAGCCGGTACCCCTGATTGAATAGCTGCCGTAAGCATATCTCCAACCCCTGCCATCGGGTCAATGACAAACTCTTCACCTGTCAATGAACAGAGATTGGCCAGCAGGTTTGCTACCTTGTTGCCTGAAAAGTACTGTCCAAGACGTTTCCTCGTTATAGCATCCGTCATTTAACCGCCTCCGTTTTACGCGCTATATAGTCATAGGCGGTTTTCGCATCAAATTCTACTGCTATGCCAAGCTTTAGACATTTCCCTATATATTTTGCATAAATCTGCCGCTCATTCTTTGTGGTGTCTGAATCATCATTTTCAATGACTTCATCAAGTATTGCTTGTGAATGCAAAGTCGAATGTATGCCTTTACCCTTTGATAAAAGAATTAACGGGTCACCTTGTACAGAGCCCTCTGAAACAACTTGTTTGAAACTTGCCTGACTTTTATCCAGTGAAGTCGTGGCTGTAACGGAGAAGCCAGCGTCTGAATAAGCTGAGCATAGTGCGTTCCAGACTACCGCCTTCGACGAATGGAACACTACCGTCGCAAATGCATCGTCTTTCAGAACCCTCTTCATTTCACCAAAAACCTCAGTCATCATCTTCTGATAGCAAGGTACATCTTTTTTCTGGGACTGACTTATGATAATCTCATCTGCACGGTTGGTTGGCTCTCCAATCCAAAGCTCGTTAATTTGATTCACTTCAGCGTATGGGATAAAGTCACCGAATGGTGGATCCGTAAACACATAGTCTATGGATTCATCTGGCTGGGTTAGCTGCTGACTGCTTTTGTTGATCACATCAATATGTCCAGAACAGCGATTCAAATAAGTGAAGGCATCTTCAAAAGATTTAAGCTTACGCCTGACACCCATGAGAATGTTCTTTTCAACTGGTAAACTACTAATATAAAGAACCCCGCTTTGTGCACTGGTCAACACAAAGTCCTTAGAATTCTTCTTAACAACAACCCGCGTCATTAAGGTTGCATGTGAGGCATTGTAACTCAGAAGAATCAATCTAATTGCGTCGCGCACCTTAGGTTCAAACATCTCTGCCCTTTTCCATAGCAAATACATGACAAGAAAGTTCCGCTTGGTGTAGAAATGATGTAAGTGTGAGATACCTGTGTGATAGCCAGAGCGGTATAGCTCTCCCCACATGATCTTCTGAGCTTCATATTGATTTGGGTATTCCAAAGCCTCTGTGGCTTTGAATTGTTCAATATCAGTTTCGTCGGCCTCCCGTACCCACTTATTTCGACCCGTCTGCCCGTAGACTCTAACCGGCACACGCTTTCTTCGTGTAATCAACATTTCAAGTAAATTGTCGTATATTTCTTCTGCGACATATGAAAAATCGGAAGCTTTACCTTTATGCCCACAGTGAGGGCATATTCCATCACCGTCTATTCTAAGTGGGTCATATCGTACCATTCCTGCATAGTATGTAAACTCCTTACCGCAGTGAGTACACAGAACTATATCCGAATAAATTATATGGCGAATTACGCCCATATTTCCTTCTGCATCCTTAGTCTTATAATTCGGTAATTCATCTTCCATTGTATCCAACAACTTTTTAACAGCCTTAGTAAACAATTTCTGTTCAGGTGGGTTTGCCATTACCTGCGAGGCAAATGCTCCGTATTTTCCGATCTCATAGACAATAGCATTCCTTGCGCCCCATTCAGGCTGAAGATTAAATTTTTTTGCCATTGCCTTCATGGGTTCAGTTGGATGCTCACACATAAGAGCTGCTATTCCAGTAGAACCACTACCTCCAAACACATCCAGAACCGTATCACCAGGCTTTGTATGTGTAGCTATATAGATAGCTATAGATTCTGGAGAAATTTTTGTCGGGTATGCAAATGTATTATAAAAAAGTCCCCCCCTTGTTGACGGTAAATCCATGTTATAGAGCTTTACCCAAGGTTGCTCTTCCGCTATAAAAAACGTGTCAAGTTTATTCATTTTTAATCACCAATCCATCGGCTTATGCCGTTATATTTAACTTACTTCTCTTCATCATCTGAAACAATCTCCATAATGTCACCGACATCGCACTTTAGAGCAGTACAAATTTTGAGTAAAATTTCTGTGTTTACATTGCCATCATTCCCAAGTTTGGCAATTGATGTCGCACTAACTCCACTCATTTCGCAAAGAGTCTTTTTATTAATCCCTTTATCAATCAAAAGTTTCCACAGCTTCTTATAACTGAATTTCATGTGTCGCCTCCATTTGCTTTCAACATTAATCAGTCTAGACTTCATTCCAGGTCCTACCGAATAGGGCTCCCTCGCCAGCTGTCAATTGCAAAATTTTTGTATCATTCATAATTTTTTGAGCTTCCGCTGTATAAGACCCTTCTTTGTCTAATGCAATGAATGCTTGCTTTGGAGTTCTTGAATATAGCTGTAAAATCTTTTCAATTGCATCGTCCTCTATGTGTTTAAGCATAACCGAGTCATGGACCAATAAAGGAAGGGGTGTCAAGTTGAGCATTGCCAAATCGAATACAACTAATCCCTTGTATTGTGAGCCAGTACCGCCATCTCTCGGAGTAAAGAAATTATAATGGGACGCATCACTTATGGTAAGCGATGGCGCAGTCTTTCTTCCGTTATAAATTTCGTGATTAATTTTGAACATTTCGCTATTGATGGCTTGCTGCATTCTTGCAATCTGTTCTCTAACCAAATTATTCAGAGTCTCTTCATAGGCTTTAGCTGTATCAGATAATTCTTTCGTTTTTTCAAAATTTTCATTAGCAGCACGTAGTGTTTTCAATTCCTTATCAATAGCCGCATAATGTTCAAGAACGGCAACAGTCAAATTAGTTGAAGCTCCAACTTCCAAAATACTACTCTCAATTGACTTCATTTCAGGCTCAATAAGCATAAGTGTAGCCTGTAAATTTTCCTCCATTTCAGAAAACTCATCTTTCAATATTCCAGCAAGTTGCTTATGAAAACCTTCTATAGATTCGATACGTTGCAAATTGGCTTCCGGGAAGAAACGTTGCAAATCTTCAAAATTTCGTTTGAAGCTCTTTTTACCGAGCTCTTTATCTGCGCGGATTGCACGAAGCTGAGATACTATTTTAGCGCGCTGTCTCTTAAAATTAGAGAGGTTACTATGCAACATTGATAGACGTTCAGCTTGCATGGAATCTAAGTCAAGAAGCCCATTAGAGCTTCTATGAGCTAGTTCTTCAGCCTGAGAAGCAAGTTCACTTATTCGTTCTTCATTTCTATCGTATTCCGATTTTTTTGTTACAAAAGGAATGTATTGGTATTTTTGTGCTTTCTTAAAGACGTCGTGTTTTTCCTTAGCCTCTTTAGTAATTTTTGATTGCTCAGCAATTCCAGAATACAAGTCAACAATTTTTAGTAATCCCTCTATTGCATACTTTGCTGTTTCTTGCTTTGCCTGATGAAGGGGATGTTCTTCATCAAGTGTCTCTCGTTTGTATACGCGGATAAATCTTCCCACAGCATTTCTAAGTGATAGCCCAGGTAGATCAAGTCCATAATTTTGCTGCAAGAACTCCATATAATCATTAAGTGGCATACTGCCGTTCGGTAATGGCCTATAATCAGAATCGCAACCTATCACAATGTTATAGTCACCAGTTGAACGTGCAAAGTAGTACATTTCTTCTTTAAATCGAAATGCAAAATTTATCGTGTGCACACCAACTTCAGTCTGAACATCTGTTAGTTTATCTACATAATCGCTTCCACCAAAAATAAAATCTAGCACCATAAGAAACGTTGATTTTCCTATGGAGTTTGAACCGGATTCACTTCCGAGAACTGTGTTTAACCCCGCCCTAAGTCGAATGCGTCCACGGGGTTTGCTATGATCTTTAAATTCTGAACACATGATTTCAACCAACATAATGCAACGCACTCCCTTCTCGATTGAGCTCTATTTTCCCAAGGGCATAGAGGCAATCTAATATTTCTAAAAATTCGCCAACGTCACTGACTTTTGATTTTACTTTTTTATATAAATCAGCAGGTTTCATATCCTGTTGTTCTAAATGAACCAGCAATACAGGAAATTTTGCCAGAATACTCGCTTGATAAGGTATTACTTTATTCGGAAATTTCACGGAACACCTCACAATTCTGAATGAAATAAGCAACAACAATATGACATGCTCGAAGGAACTTGCTGCCAACTTGTGACTTGTTTCTTATCCATTCCGCTAACTGATCTACAATTTCTTCCTGAGTTAATCGACCGTTATCCAACTTTTTATATGCAGTGTTGACTTCGGACGCAATAAGGTCAAAATCCCCAGTACCGTCACGATCCATAGAAGAAAATAAGTCATTAATGTAGTTGTAATATTTTAGAACGCGAGTTATCTCATCATTTTTAAGCATATGATTTTCAGGCTTAATTTTCTGGTCAATCCTCAGAGCATCCATTGAAAGTTCCACAAGCTCCGACTCATCAAAATCGCTCATTAAACCATCCAAGACCGTCTGAATATCATCTTCCAACGTCATGTCATTGACATCAACACGTAAAGAATAGTTTGCAACCATTTGGTCTTTGATTGCTTTTAACTTTTGATATTCTTCCTTTGTAGGCTCAACTAGGTATTCCTCTGCATGTTTTTCACATAGTATTATTTTATTTCCTTGTGAATCAATACGCCTTGGTACTGCAATATTATTGAATTCATCTTCAAGCCCTGTTATGTCTTCAGGATATACGTTTACGATCCTGTACTTCTTCATTACAGTGTTCTTCACTTGTTTCACGAGTGAGGTATGGCATATAGGGCATTCATAGCCAGCCTCAGCAAGTAATGGTATGTCATCACCATCAACAGGAACGGCTATTTGTTTGTTGGGTCTGCTAATAGCATATAAAAAAGACATCGCAAGGAATTTATTTATTTCTCCTGCTCTGCATAAAGCCTCAAGAGATTGTTTTTTGCTGGCTGCAACCGATTTGTCGTTTTCCAATAGCTTTATCAAATCCTCACAAGCATCGTCAATAGTATGAACATTTAACTTAGAGTCAACTTCATCTTCAAAGTACTTTATAGCCGTAGCTATGACATCCCGTCTAGCTGCGGCTGTTTTTATTGCCTCGTGAACATCAGCGTTACGCTTGACCAAATTTGTCACCATCTTGCCATCAACGTCAACAAGGACACAACTCTGCTGCGCAACCGAATTCAAAAGCAGTCTACCGGCTGCTTCCTGTTTATTGTCTTCGGCAAGGCCACGCTGCATTGTCTTTATGTAAGCGGAAATATTGAATTCGCTCATTTGTATCCTCCTTCCCGTATGTTGGAAAAATCATGGCAATTTCATAGCAATCTGGCGGCAATTACTTTTCGAGGCTAACAAACTACAATTATTTATGTAAGAGGGGCCCGCAAATAGCGCACAAAAACATGCCCGTGAGCCACCTTTACAAATCATACCACAGGTTTTCGCAATAATCAATTTTATTTTGCGTTCGCGAAAACAATTCGTTAACAGCAATCATTCATTTGCGAAAGCACTGTGATTTATCACCTTATAGGACATCCCCTGATCAAGGATGATTCCAGACCTATCGGGTGAACAACTGAATAACTGCAGCCAGCCTACTGGAATAGCTGGTCGCCAATTCTGAAGCGGGAGTTATCCCATTCGGACGGTCGACTATTGCCTTTTTGGCTGGTGCACGTCATGTGAGCTCTCGCTTCGCTTTAAAGCCGAAGGAGGGCTCATATTATGACAAATTCAGACAATCAGAAGTATTTCATCCCTATGGAAGTTACCAAAGAGACGATCAAAGATTTCAACTTAGATCGCTCGCAGGTAGTGCCAGCAAAAATCGGAAATAAAGTTGTGTCCGCTATTATGGTTCCGGCAACAAAAGAACAGTATGAGGCGTTCATGCAACCTCTTTGGGCGGAAATGAGGCGTGATGAACGTAGCCGCCGCTGCACAGTTAGTGATGGTAAAGGTAAGCTCAAACGTTGCGAATTGGACTGTAAGTCCTGCGAAAAGATGAAGGACGGAGCTCCGCTTTCACTTGAGTCTTTCTTCGAAGAAACAGAGCTTGAATTTGAGGACCCCGACGCGAATCAGTGCGAAGCAATCCTAACTGCAATGCTCTTTGAAGACCTTCTAGAAAAGCTACGTCAGCAAGCACCAGATTTAGCGAGCATTTTTGAAATGCTCTATGATGGGAAATCTCAGTACGCAATAGCCGAGCTAATTGGCAAGCCACAAACGACTATCAATTATATGATTAAGCGTATGCGTATGATACTCCAGCAGCATGTTGGTCATGAAGATTTAGGAGTATAAAAAACGAGGCGGTAGTTCCACAACGGGTCTGCCGCCATAAAATTATTACAACAGTTCTCTAGCTTCAACCCCAGGCCAAAACAACAGTTCCCATAACTCGCAGAGCAAAAAGTAGTTCTCTATCCTCAACCTAACAATTCCGTTAAGGCCTACACTACTTATGAGAGACAAAAACAAAGGTTTCCAGCAATCGGCGATTATAACCGAAAGTCTGGAAACCTTTGATTTAAGCCTTTCTAAGCCTTTTTATTTATCTTTGCGTGACATCAAGACAACAGTCTCAACGTGGCTCGAGAGGACAGCATTGATGTCATTTGCACCTTACGTTCTCGGGAACATATCAATGGTTTTTTTGCTGTTTTTCTCGAAACCGACGTTCTTGGAAACATATCAACGGAAATATTTTTCAATATTTCCGTTGATATGTTTTTATCATTTTCTTGGATGAATTTTGGTAAATGTTAAGTCAATCTTTTCACCAATAGATTTGCTATATACTTTTTGTCCCTCATTCAATAATGTCACAATTGTTTTTTTAAGAAGTAGTTGAGTTTCTGAATCCATGCTTCTATATTTGTTTATCATCCCATCAATCACTTTTAACTTTTCTTTTGATAATTCATTGAATGTTTGTGCACCTGTTACTTGAATAATTTCAAAGAGAGCATCTATGAAATGTTCTCTTTGTTCTATTGATAAATTATCAAGCCACAATCGTATTGTGTTATCAAAATCGCGGCAATTTTTACTCAATTCCCCGTTATAAACAAAATTCGGACCTTTAACTTCCCATAAAAAGGCATCATGCTGTAATATGCCATATCCGCTGCTATCAATAACCTTAAAATTTTCTCCATGTTCCAAAAGCATACCCACCACTGAAGATTTAGGGATTATTGTATTTACTTTATCTGCAACACTTTGATAACCTTCACTTTCAATGATACTTTTGTGAAATCCAGGTCCATCATTATTGTAAATATTTAAGACCTTATCTCTTATCTCACTTTTTATGTGTGTTGCAGCATAAACAGCAAGATTTCCCCCTTTCGAATGACCACCAAGATAAAACCTCCCCTTAAGATTAGAAATAATACAATTTACATAAGATGCAGCCTGTTTTTGCGCCAACACTTCATCTATAAAACTCATGCGTAAATTTTCTTTCCAACCGGCTATTGTGTTATCGGTGCCTCGAAAAGCAATAAAATACTCATCACAAGCAATTGAAAATATCACTGCAGAAAACTGATTTGAAATTTGGTGGTCAACTCGATTCACATATCCAAATAAGTTTATGTTTTGAAAACGAGCTGTCTTTGCAGCTCTTATAAGCAGTTCAGCAATCTTTTCCGGAAAATAGTAGTTCACGTATTCAGAGGGTGGTAGCTTACTAGCCATAAATTTATTTGCTAAATCTAATAATGTTATTTTACTGTCATTAATTTCGTGGGGAACGCTTCCATCTAATTTTAAATATGACAGGTTCGATAGTATCAAATTATCGACTTCATTAAAACTATCACTCGCAAAACTTAAATCTCCCCGCCAATCTAAATAATCTAAGATATTAGCCATGATAACGCCTCCCCTCTAATTTAGATATTCAGAATTGATGACTACTAATAAACTCAATCACTAAAATCACCTTTTCTAGTTTCCATGAGCTAATTTTAGAAATTGTTTTTGCTGCGCCAAGAGCAATCTAACTTTGAAATTAAGCCTTTCTCCTTAAAAGGTTCTTTTTTATACTTAAAACATTCCTATTCACACCTAATACAGATATTGCATTCTTTACACATTCAATCCTTAAAGGAAAATCAGGGCCTCTTTCACCATCAATATCAGTTATTAAAGTATTATCCTCAGTTTCAATGTAGAGTTCATCCGTCTGAAAATACAAAAGGCCTACAGGTTCTTCTAGATGATCTCCCTTGAGAAATTTTATAAGGAGTGGAAATAGCTCCACTAAAGATTCTGCCTTTATTAAAATTACATCCAACTTGCCGTCATTTCCGTGCGCTCTGTATGCAAGTTCAATATTCCCCGCCATTCTTCCGTTAAATACAAGTATCATGTACATGTCTCCGTTGTATTTTGCATCTTTGGAAGTAATCTTTACAGGTATCTTTTTGAAATTAGGTATCTGTTCAATACCCTTTAAATAATATGCAAGCTTTCCAATAGAATTTTTAAACTTGTTATCTGTTTTTTGAGACACGTCTGTAAATAAACCGGTGCTTGCCACATTAACAAAATATCTGTCATTTACTTTACCTAAATCCATTTTCATAGGTCTACTTACAAGTATCTGTCGGCATGCATCTATAATATCTATAGGCATTCCAATATACTTACTGAAATCATTGGCTGTTCCTGTAGGCAGAATCCCAATTGGTAAATCAACCTTCAATTCCATCATCTGATTTATTAATAAGTCGACGGTTCCGTCTCCACCTGCTACAAGAATATGAGAATAACCGCAGTTTATATCTTCTAAAGCTTTCTCCATGTTATATATATCGTCTAATCTAATGGGGAAAATGGCATATCCTTTTTGTTGATAAACTTTGATTATTCCATCCAGCTTATCAATAATCGCGCTATCTCCAGCACTAGGATTATATATGAATTTAACTTTTTTCATTATTAATCCCAATTCTCCTTTATATTCTTAACATTACATTATTAATGAATTCAAAGCTCATAAGTTTCTCTTTGACATCTACTTAAGAGCTTTCGAATAAATCTATCACTGTTATTTCTGTCTCTTAGATTAAAAATTTCCGCCGTCGAACAATACTTATCTACAAAAGAAACGATGAAAGATTCTTTGTATTTGGGCAACCTGATGGTAAGCGGCCACATATGCTTCTCAATAATGTCTTTCTCTATTACATTCAAGCAAAAATTTTCGTTAGCATTTTTTAAAGCAGTAACTGGATGAGTGAAGCCGTGTAATCCATGTCCTGATTTGGTTATATGCCAATCATACAAAAAAAAATCATGCAGCAACGCCCCCCTTGCAGCCGATTTGTAATCAAGCTCCAAACCTCTGCAAACCAAATAACTGTTGTATGACACATCTATGCTATGTTCAAGACATGTTATATTGCTGTGTTGTATAAGCTTATTCATTGAGATCACAGTTTCATTTTGAATCAAATCGCTAATGCAATTTTCAAATTCACTATAGCTACTTGAATCTGATCTTAATTTCATCTTTGATTTTATTAATTCTACCATTTAAAACACTCCTTACGTCACGGTTCATAATACCCGCATTTAAAATCAGTAACCGTGGAAATGCAAGAAAAATTCGTTTATATTCAATAATCTTATCATAATACTTATTGACTGAAAAATCAGAATATTTAAGAATAACTATTCTTAAATCCACTATATCCATTACCGATTTTATTGTATCTGCAAGAAAGTATATTATTAAAACTATAGAAAAATATATCTTTGTTTGTATCGGAATAGAAATATATATTTTTAAAATTTCAGGATGAATTACCTGTAGCATTAGGAATGCCAATAAACCCCACAGAAGCGAATATTTCAGGCAAATATACCCATGCAAATTCAAAGCACAATCACTATAGTCCCACCACTTGCAGTTGAAAAATTTTTCCAAAGCAGCACCTGTGATATATTCCAAAATTGTAGTCAGGATAACCGAAAATAATATTCCTATCACATATAATGTTAATCCATGTTCAAAAATACCATTGGCCCATTTCGCACCTAGGATAATCATAACTGCACCGAACCCATAAATCGGACAAAAGGGCCCGATTAAAAACCCTCTGTTTATAAACTTCCTTTCAATTGTGCTGGCAAATATAGTCTCCATCAGCCATCCTAAAAAGGAATATATAGCAAAAAATAATATCAAGTCTAGAAAATACATATAATTCCACCCACTTCATTCATTGAGCCCTTTTTATTTTAAACGCGTAGACCGAAGTATCGATAATATTAAGCCTACAATAATGAAACTTGCAACAATCAGTCCCACCTTTAAAGCGGTAATGCTTAGAGTATATACTTCTATATCCGCATAGCCACTCCCCCCTATACCTATCACAATTCCTGCTATTATTATGCTTACAGCCAGCAATACTACACTAAAAGTAATCCTGTTGAAAATCTTTTCAAAACGTTTTTCGACGGATTCAATGCCTTTCATTTGAAACTGCATGGTAAATTCGTCATCTTCCAATTTTCTTAAATAATTATGAAAAATAGAAGGAAATCCCCTTAATAAGCTCCCGTAATCCAATGCTCCGCCTATAAATTCCACACCTATTTTTTCGGGAGAAAATGATTTAAACATAAGATTTCTTGCTATAGGATCTGCGATTTCCAATACGTTTAATTCGGGATCCAGTTTTGCAACCAGTCCTTCCAATGTAACAAGAGTTTTAGCAAGCATTGTAAATTCACTTGGAATTACAATATTATATGAAAAAGCAAGGTTGAAAACCTCTTTAAAGACTTCACCTACTTTTATTTCATTTAAAGGAATAGATAAATATTTATCACGCAAAGCATCAATTTCCCGTTCTAATTTTTTCATATTTACGTGATGAGTCATGGCATCTATAGCAATTATTGCTTCCAAAATCAATCTACTGTTTTTAAAAGTAATTCCCATAAGCATTTTCAAAAACTGTAATTTGCGTTCATCATTTAATTTACCTATCATGCCAAAATCAAGGAAAGTAATTTCATTATCAGGCAATACCATAATATTACCCGGGTGGGGATCTCCATGAAAAAAACCGTCTCTCAAAATTTGATTGAATATTGTTATACCGAGGTTTCTGGCTATTAATTTACGGTCTAGTCCTGCTACGTCCAATGCCTCGAAATCATTTAGCGGTATACCGTCTATATACTCCATTGTTAAAACACGTCTTGTAGTATGAATCCAGCTTATATCGGGCACACTAATTCCCTTGTCTTTTGAGAAGTTTTCCTTGAACGTTTCTGCGTTTTCTCCTTCAATTCTAAAATCCAGTTCATTTTTCAGCGTGCTTTCAAATTCCTGTACCGTTTTAGTGAAATTATAAAGCTTTCCGTACTTTGTATGGTGATCTATAAAAGATGCGAGATCTTTCAACACCATTAAGTCAAGATCAATATTTCTTTCAATCCCCGGTCTTTGAATTTTTACTACCACTTTTCTGCCTGAGTTCAGCCTGGCAAGATGAACCTGGGCTATTGATGCGGCTGCAAGTGGAATTTCATTAAATTCCCTATAGATGTTTCCAAGTTTGTCATCAAATTCACTTTCTATCAAAGATTTCACATCATCAAATGGAAAAGGAGGAACCGCATCCTGCAACTTTTCAAGCTCTACAATAACATCATGTGGAAGGATATCCGGCCTTGTACTAAGTATCTGGCCAAGCTTTATAAACGTTGTGCCGAGTTCCTCCAAAGAAAGCCTCAGGCGCCCGCCTGTAGATAGCTTTTCATCAATACTTTCATCTTTCTCTTCAATCTTTTTTCTAATATTGATGTAGTCAAATATTCCAAGTTGATCGATAATCGTACCAAAGCCGTGTTTGACAAATACAAAGATAATTTGTCTGTACCTCTTAATATGTCTATAACGACTTAAATCCACCAAACAATCACAACCCTCCTAATATTTTATGTCCTGTTTTCATACGTGCCATTTCATTAAGCTTGCTCCCCATGTTAATCCTGCTCCAAATCCGACAAACAGTAGTATGTCGCCATTTTTTACTTTACCGTTATTACATGCCTCTGATAAAGCGACAGGTATTGAAGCCGAAGACATATTACCATAAAACTCGATATTGCAATACATCTTCTCATGGGGTATCTTCAGCCTTTCTGATACGGAATGCAATATTCTTTTGTTCGCTTGATGAGGTATTATCAAATTTACATCTTCAAGAGTTATTCCGGCTTTTTCAGTAATCTCATTTATCATTTTTTCAAAGATTTTTACAGCAAACTGGAAAACTTCCCTGCCATTCATAACTATAGTATTCATCCTGTTGTCTAAAAGCTCATGGGTCAGAGGCTGTTTTGCTCCTCCTGCAGGTACTTTTAATAAATCTGCGCCCGAACCGTCCGAACCCTTTAAGCTTCCCAAAATGCCAAAGCCCTTTGGGACTTTCCCTATAACAACAGCACCTGCTCCATCACCAAATAGGATACTTGTGTTTATGTCGTTATCATTTATAATTCGCGAATATGTGTCAGCCCCAACCACCAGTACATTTTTATGCTGTCCTGACGAAACGTAACTAATAGCAATATCCATCCCGTATATAAACCCGGTACACGCTGCTGAAACATCAAATGCTGCGGCGTTGTATGCACCTATCCCGTTTTGAACCAGGCACGCAGTGGAAGGAAATAACATGTCCGGTGTTGTTGTTGCTACTATTATCAAATCAATTTCTTCAGGTGTGATATTGGCGCTTATAATTGCTGCTTTGGCGGCCTTTATTGCCAAATCAGAAGTGCAGATACCTTTTTCAGCTTTCCTTCTTTCTTTAATGCCTGTCCTTTCTTCTATCCATTTTTCTGTTTTTTCAAAACGCTTAGCTATTTCAAAATTAGTTATTAATAAGTCAGGAACATAATGCCCATATCCTATAATTCCAACGTTATTTTTCAATTAAATAGTCTCCCCATCAAAACTAAAATTTGCCCAATTCTATCGCAGCAAATCCAAGCATTAGTTTCATATTAAATTTAAATTTCCCTGTCTTTACCAATAAATGTAATACAAATTAAACCTGGTCCTGTATGAGTCCCAATAATTGGGCCAAGATAATTAATAACTACATTTCTCACTTTGATCTCACTCATTAGTAAAGTTTTCAAATATACTGCATCCTCAATGCAATCTCCATGAGTAATGTAAATTGTCTGTTCTTCTGGATTAATAATTTTATTTTTAAGCTCATCTAACAACTCTCTAATTGCTTTTTTTCTTCCCCGAACTTTTTTTACAGGAACAAGTTTCCCATCATTATTTATGATTAGAATAGGTTTAATACTTAATAAAGTGCCAACAGTTGCGCTTGTAGCCGAAAGTCTTCCACCTCTTTTAAGATGATCAAGACTGTCAACTGTAAACCAATGGTTAACCTTCAATTTATTATCTTCAATCCAACTTACTATGTCTTCCTTGGATTTTCCATGTTTTAACATTTCGCAAGCATAGAAAACTAATAATCCCTGCCCAGTGGTAGCACTTTTTGTGTCTATAACTGTTATGTCAGCATTTGATTCTTCCGCCAATATTGCATTTTTAGCTAGAACAGAATTGTTATAGGATCCACTTAATTCAGATGAAAAGCCTATATATACAATAGAATAACCTTCAGAAATATATTTCCTGAAATACTCTTCAAATACGAAAGGTGTAATTTGTGCTGTAGTTGGCATTTCACCATTACGTAACTCGTTATAAAACTCCTTATAACTTATTGATTTCCCAAAGTCGTCTGCATAATCTTGCCCTTTTAAATTAAAATAAAATGGTATTACAGGAATGTTATTTTCTTTTAAATATTCTGCCGTAAGATCACAATTTGAGTCTGTAATAATTATTGGCTTCATTGCTATTTCCTCCGAATTTTAGTGTTAATTTAATATACTGAGTGAAATCCTTTTGTTGAAAAAAAGTTGCCTTATACCAACGACCATTCAGACGTTTGCACTGATATCCTTATAATCATAAATTGAATGCTTATAATTTCTTTTCAGTTTTAGAAGAATTATTCCACAGTCTCTCTGCCGTTTCCGCCCATTTTTCAGAAGCATGTTTACACTTACCACACAAAAGATTTACATCTTCAGGATGCAGAATTTCAGTTGATTTTGCACCTGAGGTAACAATCATACTTTCAAGCTTTTCTGGATTATCTAGTAGCGGACATGGTCTTAAGAAGTTGCTATTAAATGGTTGATTTTCTTTGTACTGCATGAACAAAGGGTTTTTAAATGCCTCAAGCAAAGTGGTATTATGAATATTTGAATCAGAATAATGTATAAATGCGCATGGTTCAATATCTCCATTTGCATTAATGTGTAGATAGCTTCGTCCACCAGCAATACACCCTTTTACATATTCGGCATCATTCCAGAAATCCATCGTAAAAATAGGTTTGCTATCTCTAAATCTTCGAATTTGATGGTACATAAATTCACGCTGCTCAGCGGTCGCCATTAACTCTGGTGAAGCATCAACTCCTACAGGAATATATGTGAAGAACCAAGCAAATTTTGCGCCTTTGTTAATCATATCGTCAAAATATTTCTCACTGCCTATGGTTTCTGTATTCATGCTTGTATAACAGCAGGAGATTCCAAAAGGCAGTTTTTTGCGTTTGAGAATTCCCATTGCTTTTACAACAGCAGCATAGGTTCCTTCGCCACGGCGAAAATCCGTTTCTTCTTCAAAACCCTCGACGCTGATTGCAGGAACAAAGTTTTTAACCCGCAACATCTCATCTGCAAAGTACTCATCAATCAAAGTGGCATTGGTGAAAGCCAGAAATTCACAGTCATTATGCTTTTCACATAGTCTTATGATGTCGTCTTTGCGGACCAAAGGCTCTCCTCCGGAGTATATAAACATATAGGTACCCAAAGCTTTACCCTGCTCTATTATGCTGTCTAACGTTTCAAAACTCATGTTCATTTTGTTGCCATAATCTGCAGCCCAACAACCAGTGCATTGAAGATTGCAAGCTGAGGTTGGATCCATTAAGATCGCCCAAGGCACATTGCAGTTATTCTCTTTTCTTGATTTTTCCTGTCTCTGACCGCCTATAATTGTTGCATTCACAATAAAGTTTTCAAACATCTTTTTCCGTACATCATCATCAACATCAGTCCAAAGGCTTTTTGTCAACTGATACCAGTTACTAGATTCATCAGTTAATGCATTTCTAATTGTTTTTAATTGGCTTTCTAAACCTCCATCCTTATCAAACTTTTCAGCCCAATCTAAAATCTTAGGAATGTTCTTATCAGGTTCAGAATCAAGATAAGTTATCACCTTTTTGAGTCCATATGATTTTAGACTTTCTGGTATAGTATTTTGATTCATACTTATTTACCTCCGTACAGCATTTTTATAAAGTATTAACATACATTTCTTCATAAAAATCCATATCATTCATACGACTGTATTATTCGCAGAAAAAATTTTTTGAGATATTCGTCATATTCTGTTCTTGTTTTCTGATATTTAAATATTATCAGAAAGAAACTTTATTAAGGATTCGAAGTTATCTTTCATCATGTAATAGCCACGTGAATAATGTAAAAGCAGTGTTTTATAGTCATTCTCCAATCTCTTAATTGTAGGATTTCCTGGTCTTATAACAAAAACCTTTCCTTCTGCTTCTAATTTTTCTATATCTTTTATTTCATTTCGATACATTGTTGGTCTTGTCAAAATCGTGCTTAATAATTCAGGATATCTTTTATAATAAACCTCACATATTTTTTTCTGATAATATGGTAGTGTCGCCGTGTCGCCTTTATTTCTAGTTAGTATTATTACATTTTTCTTGTAACCTTTAGCCATTGCTCTCTGTATAGGAATCGAATCTGCTAAACTCCCATCTAAATATTTACAATCATTGATTTCCACCATAGGGGTAATTAATGGCATGCTCGAAGATGCTTTTACAATTGTAGATAGCCTGTTGTCTACAATCTTCTCTTGCAAATACTCGGCCTTACCAGTTAGACAATTTGTAACAACCATTTCATTTTCAATTTCAGAATTAAAATATGTGTCAAAGTCAAAGGGTTTCTGTTTATGCGGGTTTTCAAAGAACATTTTATCCAAATCAAGAAGTTTTCCTGACTTTAATAGTTGATTAAACCCATAAAATCGTTGTGCAGCATCTTGTTTAATCATATTATCACGTGTATGTCCAATCTGTTTTGACACATAAGCGAGCATATTACATGCTCCAGCAGAAGCCCCAACAACATATGAAAAATATACGTCTCTTTCCATCAGATAATCTAAAGCACCTGCTGTAAATACACTTCTTAAGCCCCCTCCTTCTAATACCAATCCGGCATTTTCCATCTGTCTTCTTGCCTCCTAACGCGATGTAACCCTCTTCCTTAATCTGAAAGTTAATGCTTCATACTTCAAAAGTATGTTAAATTATATCTAGCTTTTATTGCCCAACAATACATTCGGACGTCCGTACTATTAAGCAGATAGAAATACTGTTGCCAAATATTAACAAAGCAATTCTATTATTTTAAATCTAACTTTTCACTAAGATTTTTAATATCTTCTTTTGTAGCGATTCCTTCATAATTAATCACTTTTGCTAGCTCTTCACGGATTATATCTCTTAAATCATCTTTTTTGACAAGATCCTTCAAATCCATATTATCTTTTATTTCATCCCTGACAAATTTCTTTAATTCTTCTCGTTGCTCTTCACCCTTTTTTACAAGATCGCTAACAACCTCTTGTGCGTCTTTTCTGGTAACCTCACCTTTGTTAACCAGTTCATCTACAACCTTTTCAATTTTTTCTCTTGAGTAGGCAAAGAGTCCTAACCCCATATTAAATGGTTTTTCTAAAATACTTGACATATAAATCTCTCCTTTTCATTTTTTTGATTTTAAACCAATAGTAATTCAATTGCATTTAAAGCTTCAGGTAGCTTTTTTTCTTGAGGATCTAAAATTACCTGTATTGCAGTTCCAAACATTGCTCCTAAAAGCATTCTCGCTATGGATTTTGGTGTATAGGTTCTTAAATTGCTTTTTAAAGGAATGTCATCTAAGACGTATTTTTCTATCAGATTTACTAAATTTTCAAAAAGATTACGGAGTAAATTGCTAAATTGCGCAGACCAGAGTGACATACTTGTAAAATCATAAAACATTTTAAATAGCCTTGGGTTTTCTTCCAAAACCTCCTGGAAATATGTGATAAGATCCGACAATTTTTCTTTAGGAGTTACCCCTTTTCTCAAATGCTCTTCAACTTCTATTAGGTATTCTTGAATCATCATTTTTATTACTTCTGTAAGCAACCCATCCTTATTTTTATAATGATAGGTAAGCTGACTTAGCGCAACTCCAGCTTCATCTGCAATATCCCGCATGGATACATTTGCATAACCTTTTGAAGAAATACATTCAAATGCAGTTTGCAGTATTCTCTCAGATTGGTTTCCTTTTTTTAGTTCATTGTTCATAGTATCACTCCCGTCTACCAATTAGTACGAACATCCGATTTAATATTATCATATTTACTTTTCATCGCTTTGTCAATATATTTTTTTAGGTTTCTTAGTAAAAACCTTCTTAGTAAGAAGCCCCTTCAAAATAGTATCACTCTTCTAATACCTAATTACTAACAAAATCTTTATAAATTATGCTGTTTTATCATAAAGTAGATGTTATTGCCTAGTCGTATACTAATAGGTTATTCACCACATTCCAAGCTCTGTGCAGTCCTTAAAGGTGACAATCAATTTCTCGCTTTCAAAATAGTGATATGTCTGTCGCTTCTGTAATACCCATATACTTCATCACTTCCAAATCAATAAACTTGTGATTCCTTAAGACGCTCACCATAACCATTTCCTGCAGAAAGCTCCAATATACTTAAATCAGCAGCCTTCATATTTTCACAGGTCTATATCAACCACAACGCTTGACTTGTATTCAACGGTCAGCTTGTTATCAAAGACCGTTATCTTCTCTATAAGCTTTCTGACCAGCTGCTCATCGTATTCAATCAGTTCACCAGTCTGCTCTTTAAGGAACTCTGTCATTTCTTCAAT
Organism: Youngiibacter fragilis 232.1; assembly: GCF_000495435.3. Classification (GTDB taxonomy): domain Bacteria; phylum Bacillota; class Clostridia; order Clostridiales; family Clostridiaceae; genus Youngiibacter; species Youngiibacter fragilis. The sequence continues at coordinate 98,714 of NZ_AXUN02000179.1, forward strand.
ACGCTGTCTCTTGCCTTGGCGCTCAGCATTTTGCACCTGGGTATTTTGCTTTAAACCCCGTAATCGGTAAATCTCATCAGCTACATTGTTATAGTCAGCCTGGGAATTTGCTAGATTTAAAAGTTCTTTTTGTAACGCTTCCAGCTTCTCATCAAAATCATCGGTGGCTTTGTCACCCACCTCATTAAGTACGGTAGCAATGTTCACTTGCAAAGTTTCAAGGAAGGTATTCTTACTGCAAAGCGCCTCGTTAATTGCTTTAACAACTGCATTTTGGAGAGTTTCTTCATTTACCGTTGGTGAACAGCAATCCGAGCCTTTCTCCTCAAGGCGGCTGACACATCGCCAGACTATAGACCTACAGCCTCGATTGTTCCAATGCACCCTCCTGTAGATCTCTCCACATTCACCGCAATAAACAATGCTTGATAACGCATATCTGCTGCTGTAGACTCTTTTCTTGCCATTCTTCCCCGTATAGAGATTTGCGCGTCGTATTAGCTCTTCCTGCACCTGCATGAAAATTTCACGCGGGATTATAGGCTCGTGACTGTTCTCGACATAATATTGCGGAACAATACCATTGTTGACCACACGCTTCTTTGATAGAAAGTCGACAGTATAGGTCTTCTGCAGCAGGGCGTCCCCGATATACTTTTCATTTTGCAAAATCTTCTTGAGTGTCTCCGGTCTCCACTTCGCTTTATTTGCCGCTGTTAGGATTCGGTCAGCTTCCAAACTGCGTGCTATTTGCAGAAGGCTTGCACCCTCAATATACTCGCGATAGATCCGCTTAACTACTTCTGCTTCTTCCTGGACAATGACCAGGCGCTTATTCTCTTTGGTATAGCCTAAGAACCGGTTGTGGTTAATTTGGACCTCACCTTGCTGGTAGCGATACTGAATTCCAAGCTTTACGTTCTGGCTGAGCGATTGGCTTTCCTGTTGGGCTAAGGATGCCATTATGGTGAGCATAACCTCTCCCTTGGAGTCCATCGTATTGATGTTCTCTTTCTCGAAAAACACAGGAATATTCTTGTCTTTGAGCTGTCTAATGAATTTTAAACAATCCAAGGTGTTTCGAGCAAAGCGGCTGATGGATTTGGTAATAATCATGTCGACCTTACCTTCCATGCAGTCCTCAATCATGCGGTTGAACTCATCACGCTTCTTTGTATTGGTTCCTGTGATTCCGTCATCAGCATAGATCCCTGCCAATTCCCATTCTGTGTTGCTCTGAATATAGTTCGTGTAATGCTCAATCTGGACTTCGTAACTTGTTGCCTGCTCATCGCTGTCAGTAGAAACACGGCAGTAAGCTGCAACCTTAAGTTTTGGTTTTTCATCAGTATTTACATTATTGCCTACTCGTGCACGTGCCGGTATCACCGTAACACTTCGATTATTCGCCATCTGCAATCACCTCGCTTTCAATTAAACTGTAGGCATATTCGGCTTGTTGAAAGGGATCATCATAAAGATGCTGTGCTGTTTGAGCATTATACCGCAGTTTTGGAATAACCGATTTTGGAATCTCCTGTTCACGAATTCTTCCAAGCATCTGAGCCCGCCTCAGTTTTTCTGTCTCGACCTGTTTGATCATTTCATCGTTTATTATTTGTGGGTAGAAGTCATCACCAAGGTATCGCTTATTTGTAAGAATCCTGGAAATCGATGCATGACAGCGCTTGATACCAGCCTTTTCTGCAGCATCTGCTAAAGAGAGTCCGGAAAGATATAATTGAAACAAATCCCTTAATTGTGTTGCTGCTTTTTCATCAATAATCGCCTTACCGTTTTTGATGATGTATCCGAATGGTATGTGGTTCACCTATATCACCATCCTTTCCTTAAGAGTGATACCGCATTTCATCTTGAAGGCTATTTCGACTTGCGAATATACAACGATTCTTTCTACATAGCGTTCAAACAGATTTTCCTCGAAGCTATCAATCGGCTCTGCCTTTGAAACATGCTTGAAAAGCTGTTCAACTTCAGTGGTAACAGTCATTTCACCATTCACCGATCGAGAAAGGGCTTCTTTTTGTTCCTTTAGCAGAGCAGCTTCCTTTCGGAGCTCATTATTCTGTGCATTGAATAGGGCAGGCTCTAAATAGCCTTTGGTCATTAGTCCAATCAGCACTTGGCTCCGCTCTGCATTCTCCTCTATCCTCGATTCAAGCGTCTGGATTTCAAAAAGGTTATCTGAGTAGTTCACAGCTTTTAAACTCTGCAGCAGTGGCTTTAGAATAAACTTATGACCGAAAATCAACTTATTGATCATTGTTATAAAAGCCTGTTGAATAACATCATCTCTAATGGACCTCATTGAACATCCTGAAATGTCGTAGATGTGTTTAGAACAACACCAGGCAATATATTTGTTATTTCCATTACCTTGTATCCTTCTTTTGAAGGTACTGCCGCATTCGGAACACTTTATTTTCCCCGATAGCGTATAACGATTTTGGTACTTGCTGTTCCCCTTTTCTATCCCTTTTTCTTTTCCCCGCTGATTCAACAACTTACCTACAGCTTCGAATTCTTCGTGGCTAATGATTGCTTCATGATGCTTCTTTATTAGGTATTGATCCTTCTCACCGTAGTTATAATGCCTGTTGAAATGTTCATCAGTATAAGTCTTTTGTAAAATCACATCTCCGGTGTATCTCTCGTTGCATAAAATACCGCGAACCGTGGTAGCCGTCCAGTTTGCTTTTCTTCTTGATGGTATGCCATCATTTTTCAGACCATCAGCGATTTTATGAGTTCCTTTGCCAGATAAGGCTTCTGCAAAAATGCGCTTCACAATTGCTGCCAGTTCTTCGTTCACAACCATCTCTCCATCCAAATAATCGTAACCGTAGGGTGGATAGGAGAGTTTATATGTCCCATTCTGGAAACGCTTCTGTATTGACCATTTGTTGTTTTCAGAAATAGAAATCGACTCACTCTCAGCCAGACTGCTCAGGATCGTCAGCATCAGTTCACTATCCATCGATTGTGTGTTGATGTTTTCTTTCTCGAAGTATATGAAGACTCCGAGGTCGGTCAGCTTACGAACTAGCTCAAGACAATCTGTTGTATTTCTGGCAAACCTGCTGATTGACTTGGTTACAATGAAATCAATCTTCCTCTGTTCACAGTCTTTCAGCATTCTCAACAATTCAGTGCGTTTTTCCTTTTTGGTACCTGTAATTCCCTCATCATAGTAAATCCCTGCGAGCTCCCATTCCGGATTTGCTTTTATGAAGGATTCATAATGTGTCTTTTGAGCTTCAAGGCTGACTAATTGTTCATCACTATCTGTTGAAACTCGGCAATAGGCCGCAACTCTCAGCTTAGGTTTTGCAGCTATTAATTCTGCCGATATTTTCGTTACTTTTCTCACCATTCTCACCTCCTTCAGGTATGTGACATATTACCTCTGAGTGCCCACTATATCAAGGTATTTAAGGCATTAGCTGTGCATATAAAGGTGAGAAAATCTGCCGGTTTAGCTTATTGATTTTGTCGAATTCATCCTCAGAAATCAGACCCATTTTCAGCATCTTCCGAAGTATATTTTCTGCTCTCCAGTAGTCTAATTCACTCTGGAACTCGTCAGATGTTAGCGGTCTGAGTTTTGAAACTACATTAGTACTTGATCCATCTGTAATTTTTGTGACTTGCATATAGGTTGACCTCCTCTTCCGCAGGAAACCATCCTGCACCTATATGCAAAAATTCGAGATAATTCGAACCCCATTTTCAAACATAAAAAAATAGCCTGAAGAGCTTTGACACTCCTCAGGCCACGTTTCAAAATCAATCATATTTTATGTAGGCGTCAGTAAACCCCGCTTTTTTTGCTTTTGCAAGCTGTTCTTCCGCATTTGACTTGACGGAATATGCTCCGATTTGAACACGATAATAATGAGTTGAACTATTGGTTTCCGCTTCTGCGTTCTTATAAGCAATGCCAAAATATTTCAACACGCCCTTGGCAAGAGCTATTCCTATCAATTCTATATTGCTGACTATCCATGCAGCATCTTCTGCATTGTCGTGGAAAGCTATCTCCACCAAAGCTGCCGGTGCATTCGTATTCCGAAGCTCATATAGGCTTGGATTAAACTTTACGCCTCGATCAGATGTTGGTGTAAGCGGTTCAATTTCTGAATAGATTGCCTTAGCCGCCTTTTCACCATCGCCGCCTGCAGCATAAGCAAAGACCTCACCACCCCTTCCTCCTCCAGCATTACTATGAATGGCAAAATGCAGATCTGGTTTAACTCTATTGCTGTCATTCACCACCTGACCCAAGCTCCACTCTGGCCTGTTCCTATAAACATCCACACCATGATTCTGAAGCACTTTTTGTGTGACATCAGCTATTTCATTCATTCTTGTTTCCTCAACACCATAGCTTCCATAGCCCTGGTTATGCTCTTGAGTTGATGGACTTAAATATATTGATTTACCCATTATGCTTTTTCCTCCTTATTCAGCTGTTCTAAAACTGTCTTGAGTTTCTCTGGAATCGGCAGCCCGATTTTAGCCGTATTTTCTAAAATGCTGATCCCTTCATTAGACAAATAGAAGAAGATTACCGCAGTGCGAATGGCACTACCGGTTCTTATAAGCTCTGCATCAATAATGTGTGCTACCGCCACTAAAGAGAAAATCAGGACCTTCTTAAAAATCCCTCTAAAGCCGACCTCACTGGATAGCTTCTTTTCTAAGACTGCCACCATGATGCCAGTCAAATAATCGATGACTACAAAGGCTATCAAGGCATAGAGGAAACCATCAAGGCCCCCCAAGAAATAGCCTACGTATCCACCAAGCGCAGCAATGACTATCTGAATGCTGTTAATAATGACTTTCATGTATTAATCCTCCTGATTTAAAAGTAAAAGAGCCCTTAGGCCCTTTTCAAAATATAACTTATTCTATTTATGGTTCTGTGATTCTGAACCAGTCACACCTCCCTTTGTAGGTCACTCCATTAGAATTATTTCTGAAATAGCCGATACCGACGTGACTTATTGCAGACAAAAAGTTTGCTATGGTTTCGGTGAATATCTGCCACCAGAAATCCCCGTCAATGGACATTTCCAAATAGTATGAGATACCGACTTTTCTCACTCTCACATATATGAAATTCGAATCCCAGCCTCCATTTAAATAGGCATCACTTGAGTATGCTGTATTCGAAGTAAATTTGATTGCCTGCATTCCTGAATAATTATCTCTGTTGCATTTCCCGAAAATGATTCTCTTTCCATTTGCGCTGTTATACAGGCAGATTCCAAAATTGAAGTAATTGAGTTTCGGACCGCTTATTATGATCTTTGCTGTTGAGGTGAAATCTCCCGCAGGTGCGGTTTGCACGAGCAGCCTAGTGTGATCCCCACCAGATAGAAGGTCAATTGCGCCATACCTGCCGTTTTCTACCCATGTTGACGTTCCTTGATTTATCCAGGACCACTTGCTATCCATAGCTGTATCATCAAACTCATCATCTTTAGTATGTGGATTTGATGGTGGTACATCAATTGGATTTGCATAACTTATTCCACCACTTCCGCTGGCCGAGATTGTTATTGTCTTTTGTTCATCATTTTGTGATATTGATACATTGGTACCTGCCGCTAGAGTAACATCGCCTGTCAGAGCATTCGCTCCGGTTCTTTTTAGGCTCGATACTCTTTGAATGCTGCTATGCAAATCCGCCGCATGTCTTTCTGCATTGTAATATTGAGGATGATCATCGGAATTTAATCCAAGCAGCATGGAATGAGTATGATTATGGCTCACCCCTGCAGGGCTTTCTGTCGCAGGAGTTGATAAAGGGCTGTTTTGGGTAAACATCGACATCCTCTCGACAATCTGGTTCATACGGATCTCATGCTCCAGCATGATGTTGTTGAGCTCAAGGACATAACTTAAAGCTCCTGCTTCATCCTCCTCACAGGTGATTCCTTTGACTCTTACTTTGCCATCAAAGCCGTCGATGTCACTCCCTTCCGGCGGGATATACCAACCAATCCAATCACCCATCATGAAGGTTTCAAATGGCTTCAGCTTGTTTCCATCTGAATCAATAAACTTAATTACAGTGCCCTGAATACCCCAACTTACCTGAGCTGCATTTCGCAGAAACAATTGTCCATAGTCCTGAAGCTTAGCCCAGTCACTAGGGATGTTTCTTGCTTGCAGATAACCTTCTCTCCTGCCCCAATCTGTCTGACTAGTGGGATGCGCGGTTTCAATCAAGCTGCCACTTTCACCTTCGACCAGTAGTGCATTCGTCATATTTGAGCTGTCACTCTGGTTCTGAAGTTTCACAATTGCCTGTCCCGGCCTGTATTTTACAGTGTCATATTTGTCAGCACCCTTCGCCTTGTATAGCTTAAGATGCAATGTCGGCGTCATCTCAAGATCGAAGAGTCCCATCCCTTCACTCAGCTTTGTCGCTACCTGCGATAGCGGTGTGCCTGAATGAAATGAGAGTGTCGTGGAATCCTCAAATGGATTGCCGAGGGTATCTGAATCAGCGCTCCAATCAATAACAATTCCTGTCAAGCAGCCTCTTTGCTGAGCTTCTAACAAAAGCTGTCTTAATATCGCACCCCCATGTGCGTCCTTGAAAGTTCTTTCTAGTGTTACTGGATGTGGCATCCCTTCCGGATAAACCACAGCTCGATCAAGAAGTGAGAGAACTCCTCTTCCGCTCACCTCGATCATCTGCTGCTCGCTATCGTCCACATAGGAAGGCCTTCTTGTTTCAATGATCCATTTGAAAAGATCAATGCCATCAAGCCTGCAGAGGATTAAATTCTGATCTGTTACATAATCCCTGCTGCCACCCTTCTCATCATACCTGCTGATTGAAAACTTACCGCTTCCGGGGTTGTTCAGAAGAACCTGAAAAGATTTACTCTTTGCTCCATCAAGCTGGCAAAGGATTGAGTTAGGATTGTTTTTATCGCAGACGAAGAGTTCGATTCCAATATCATCGGCAGGCTCAGCATCATAGACTTCCATTCCGATAACATTACTGTATCGCACACCGGGCGGATCTGGCACTGTCAGTGCGACCTTGACCGCTCCGCTTTCTGCCTCCTGCGGTATCTGGAACACGATCTTTTCCCAGCTCCAAGAAATCACATTGCATAGCTGGGTGCCAAGATAGACATAACCACCATAACCTCTCGCTGTTCGGTCAGCATTCAGTGGGTCTGCTTCTGACTTCGATCCAAACCCGTTACCGTAGATTGTGACAATCGTGCCTTCAGATGCTCTAGTTGTTGACAGCCTTTCGACAAACGGAAATGGCGGATCACTTGTGATGTTCTCATATTCATATAGCGCCCTTTGATCCGTCCATATATTTGCCTTTGCAACGTTCTCGTAGAGAGCAATAGTCCTTTTTCTTGGCCAGAGATTCAATTTAGCAATATTTTCATAAAACGCAAGAACCCTCTTGTTGGCCCAAGAATCAAGTTTTCCGATATTCTCATAGAACGAGAACGCTCTTTTCAGCACCTGGCTTATAGTTAGCGATTGTGTCTGCGATACAGTTGTGCCGCTTGCATTTATTGCGGTTACTCGCCAGTACCATGTTCCATTGGATAGCATCGTCGCTACTCGGCAAGTGGTATTGTGCTTCACATTTAAATATTCACTTGTTATCTTATTTGAACTATCAAAGGTGCTGACTGTATCAATCTCGAATTTGACTGATGAGGCAATCAGCTGATTCGTATTATCGCTATAGATCGCATCAAAAGGACTAATTGTTACAGTCAAATTCACCTGATTCGCAGGGCTGACAAGATTTATGCTTGGAAGGCCCATCTAATCACCCCCTTTATGACCAGGTCCCGACTGTAACTATAGCCCTCGCTGCCTTTGGTCCTAATGTCAAAAGCGGTGGTCCAAGCAGATTTCTGACAAATATTGTGCTGGACAATGAACCAGGCCCTATGGAAGAAATATCAAGCACACTTTGCCACGGCCCATCCTGACTGAATGAAATCGTAAAATCTCCATGATTGAGCTGAATATTAACATTGTTAGCAATCTTTGAGCTGCTTGTATTTTTGATTTTAAAGCTTTGTATTTCCGTAGTTCCTTCCGGCTGGTCTCCAAAATCTATAAGTGAGGTCAGCTCGACTCCAGATGCATCTGTTAGAGCAACATCATCCGGCTGTTCCCCTGCAGCCTTTCTTCCATAAAAATGAATCCCACACAAATATAAATCATCAAATTGCGGAGAAGTTTCGCGAAATCCTATTCTGATTGCTTTTACTGGACCGGAAAAAGAAAGGGTAAATATTTTATTTCTCCAATGGTCCATGTCCGTGTTTGCTGCCGGAATTGTATAAACGCCAGTTTCCCAGGTTCCATCAACTCCATTTGTTGTATCAGCCGAACCTTGAATCGTTTGGCTTACAAAAGTGCTGGCAGTCGTAGAACCCCAATGGAATGCTACTTTATTAACTTCCCTAAGTTCAGGAAAGAAAAACCAGAATGCTGCTCCCAGCCTGTAATCAGCAACCTTCCAGGACTGAGATCTGTTCTCTTTATTCAAGTTGCCTTTTGCTGTGCTGTCAAGCCACGATGCCAAGCCGTTACCGATTATCTGATCAATAGTATTGATGTCCGACATACTTCGGAAACCTACCTCTGTTCCATCAATATCATATGGCATTCTGTGTTCCGCCACTTCTGCGTACATTGCTTCCACCTCCTAAAAAAATGCCGGGTAATATTCCAGCTTGATGCTGCCACCCGACACTCCGTTTGTTAATCTCAATTGGTTATACCCTGCTTCAAGCACGTGCCAGTATGCGTCTCCTCCATGTCTTATAGCCGAGAGCATGTTGGTGGTACCCTTTGTGCATTTAAAATCTCCTGTGTTTATAACTACGCTTTCTCCTGCTCCGATGCTCCCCTGATACTGAAGCCACACATCGCTGTCCAGACATTCAATCTTTGGTGATTCCATCGGACCAGTTAAAGTGATGATTGCGTCTGTAACCGGAGCATTCCCCGTATTATTGTGGCTCCACTCCTGGGTTGTCGAAGTTATGATCTGTGTTTCCTGAGCGGTCTGGGAAGCATAGAAAAACGGATCTGAAAGCACGAATTCCACTGCGAACTTGGCGTGTCCAGCCTGTGTCTTTCCAAAACTGACAGGTCGGTATACTTCGGCTAATGCCTCTCTTACAGTTCCGTCAGGAAGAATTCTTTTCAGTACATGAAGGCCACGTTTACCGAAGACACCACTTAGATAGTCGATGTTGTCATACAATGCTTCATTCTCGCTCATGCCACTCGGCAGTTTTCCGGTCAAAGAGTCAAGACCTCTCACCCACATGGGCAGCATCACAATTCTTTCATCATATCTCTTTTTTATCCACCGCTTCCCATTTTGAAATGGTACCTGTAAATTGCTGCCTCTTAACCCCGGCGTCCCTATTCCTTCTGGAACTTCAATCACAGACCATGCTTTGGTGTTTAAACTAACACCATTAAACTGCCATGTTTGTCTTTTCAAATCTCACTTCACCTCCCCTTATCCCAAGCCATAGGACTGTCTGAGAAGCGCCCTGCGAGTGCTATCAGAAGCTGCTTCCGGCTTAGGATTATTTATTGTAATATCGTAGTTGTTTGTCACATTGCCACTTTGAATTCCTGCCTCAGATGTGTTAGTCTTTGCTCCGACTCCTACTTTCTGCAAAGCTCTCGCCATGAGCTCATCGAGCTTTTCTACAGGAACAACCGCCTCAGTGCCAGCTTCACCAACACCAATGACGCTTGGGCTTGAGAAAATCCCACCTGTCGAATACCAGTTAACCGAAAGCTTCGGCACCTGTGGTGGGCTTAAGCTGAATTTGCCTGTTAGCTCGAAGTGCGGCAATTTGATCTGAGGTATCTTTATTTCTGGAAGCTTTATGTTCCTGAAGAATCCTACAATTGCATCAATCGCGTTTTTGACTGTGTTTTTCGCCGCATTGATCGGAGTTTCGATTGCCGTCTTGATACCTTGCCATATACTCGAGGTGACTGATTTTACAGTGTTCCAAGCCCCAGTTATGGTGTTTTTTACAAATCCGATCTCAACGGAGATAATGCCTTTAATCAGGTTCAACACTCCGCTTATAACACTTTGGATTCCATTCCACAGATTCTGAGTCAGATTCTTTATGCCATCCCATACGCCTTGCCAATCTCCCTTGATGAGGCTGGTCACAATCTGGATAATGTTTTTTATCACATTCAATGCTGTCGTTACTACCGTAGCTATAACATTGAAAGCCGCTGAAATTACTGTGACGATATCTGCTCCATATTTCTGCCATACTGCTCCTGCGACTTGCACAAAAGCCTGTATCAAGGCCCTTATCGCTTCGAATACACCGGCCATAATTGTCTTAATCTGATTCCACACGGTGATGACGCTATTTCTAAAGGTCTCATTATTCTTAAAGAGCAAAACAAATATAGCAATAAAGCCTGCTACTGCAGCAATGGCAATACCGACCGGTCCAGTAATTGCAGCGATTGCTGCACCTACAGCTCCGGATGCTCCACCTGCCGCTGCCATCGCACCAGAGACCGCCCCAAATGACGTGGAAATGGTTCCTATTACGGAAACCAACTTTCCTACGATCAGGAGCAAAGGACCCACAGCGGCAGCCACAAGGGCGATTTTGACGATCATTTCCTGTTGTTCCTTGGAAAGTCCCTGGAACCTATCCATCAAGGGCTTAATGATAGCAATCAGCTTCTCAAGTATTGGTATGAGTATCTGTCCGAACTGAATCCCAATCTGCTGGGCCTGTTCCTTCATAATCCTCAGTTTGTTGGTCGGAGAGTCCATGGTTCTTGCCAAGTCACCCTGGGCATTCTTCGTTGCTTCCATTATCGCGCCATAACGTGCCTGCACCTTCTGCGCTTCTGTCAGCTGCTCACCCTGTTTTGCAATTCCATTTGCATATGCATAAGTCTTTATGGTGTTGTCATTGACCAGGATACCTAGAGCTTTCAAAGGCTCCGCCTCTCCAGAGATACCCGACTTTAATTTATCGAAGGCCTCTTCTGGCTTCAGGTTATAAAATGATGCCATGTCATAGGATAACTGTGTCAGTCCTTCTGACATTTTTAGTGATTCATCAGATGTAAGTCCCATGGAGGTGAGCATGGCATTGTAGGTGGCCATATTGTTTCTGACATTGTAGGCGTTTAATCCTAGTGCCTTGGAGGTTTCCTCGGACCATTTCCTTGCATCGCCTGCCACTGCTCCCATTGCCACTTCAAAGAGGTTCTCAGATTCTACAGCATCCATTGCCATCTTGGTTGCCGCAGTTCCTATTCCGAGCAAAGGAAGTGTCACCGCAGTAGACAATGTCTTTCCAGCTGAGGATATCTTATCCCCCACAGCCTTCATTTTTTCTCCGGCTTTGTCCATGCTTTCAGAAAGCTTATACCAGGCTGAACTTTTCGTTTTCAGTTCTTCTGTGGTTGCTTTGAGCTCCTGCTGCATTTTGCCCAGCTCTGCATTGGCGTAGTTCAGTTTAATCTTCAGGTTTTCAGTGGCCTTGGCATCAGCACCTTTTTTCTCAACGCTCTCCTGGTAGCTTTTTGTCAAGGCTGCGACCTTGTCCTTTTGCAACTCCATCTGCCGGCTTAAACTATCCGCTTTCAGCTTGAGTCCATCAGTAGACTTACCAAAATCACCAAGCTTTGAGCTGGCTGCCGCAAATTCACTCTGTATCACTTTCAGGCTTCTTTGGATTTTGCTGACACCTTCCTGGAATCCGCTGTCGTCAAGTCCAACCCTAGCCACTACAGTATTGCTACCGTTTGCCATTCATCCCACCTCCTCTAGAACAGAATATTGTCAATGGTATCAAAGGAACTCTGCTCATCAATTCCGTTGACTGTTTTATAAACCTTAAATAGCACCTGCAGTTTTTTCGGGGTACTGTTCCAAAACTGTTCCTCGCTCATTTGAAGAAGATTTGTTCCCAAATAGAAAAGCCACTCCCAGTCCCATGTATCAGAACTTAAGTGGCTTTCGCTTCCCCCGAGGCATCCTCCGCCTCCGGCATAGCTTTGCTTAGCGCTTCGTTGATTGCTGTCCCGAGCCTTTCTAAATCATTCAAGCCCAACTGCTCGCCCACGGTTTTTAAGGTTATTTCCTCATCCTCAACCTTCACTGCGGCATAGATGAGCGCCCTGACCGCTTTAAGCTTCATGCTCTGCAAATCATCAAAAGCGGTGTTCAGATCCCCATAAACTTCCTCCAATTCGCAGAAAGTGTTCATATCCAGCTTCAACTCATACTCTTTATCACCCAGTTTGAATTTAATTCCTTTATTTTTTAGTTCAGCTGCTTTCAAGTACTATCAACTCCTTCCTACACAGCAGGCGTTGGCTCTGCGGGTACTGCTGTAAACCAAGCTGCAATAATGGTCTGGTCAATTCCGGTTTCATCTTCATCGGCGATAAATCTGAAGTTGCCGTCAAAATCCCTGGAAAAGAATGTGCCTTTGAGTTTGGCGCTTTTAGGCTGTGGCTTTTCTGCTTCAGTGTCATACTCATCTGTAGCCAGTTCGAATTTGCCTTTAAGCAGCCACACATAACGGTATTTTCCGTTGTGCTTCTTGGATTTAAACCCAAGTGCCAGTGTCGGCGCAATATCCTCTTTGCTTTCAATGAGAACACCCTTGACCACCTTCGCTCCCTGCAGGGTTGCCCTGCTTGTAAGCGACAGCTGGTTGAGTTCGATTTCCACATCAACGCTGTCGAAGGCTGCAATGATGTCCTCCACCGTATCATCTGAATAAATGTTTTCTGAATTCACTTTTGGCGAAAGCTTGGCGCTGACTGCCCTTTCCAGCTTGCTTGGTGCCGCATAGGTTGCGCCTGTCTCGTCATCGTCTGTGAGCAGCGCAATGTGTATATCTCTTAATCCAATTTGTCTTGCCATTTAGTCGACCTCCTTTGATTCTAAATAGTAAAATTTGAGTCCCTTATGATAGAGGCCCGTATCCGGCTCGTAAAAATCCGCTTCATTAAGTCTTTGAAACCCTGCCGCAATAAGAAGTGCTTTTATATTGCTGGCTAACGTGGTGTAATCCGCTTTTGACCAGATATCCACTTGGACATAATGCCCGGTAAATGCTTCTTCATCTTCCTCGAATTCCTCACCGGACTGAAGGTATTCGTGAAAAGTGATATAGGTCGTATCTGATCCGGAATATTTCTGAAATCCTACTGGAATGCCAAGGGGCTTTAATGTATCTATGACCAGTTTATTAATCAAGATCACCAAGCCCCCTTTCCAGTTCCTCTTTAATTACTTCATTGATTTTCTTTTTGTTCTCCAACACCGAATTCTCCGCCCAATGTTGCGCTGGAATCTTTGATGTACCCCATTCGGTAAATTTCGAATAGAAGAACTCCGAATTATCACCTTTGTTTGGGCCGATTGTAACAAAGTCCACACCATTTTCGCTTTCAATCTCCGACACCTTGATGTTGTCAGCCATGTGCTTTTTAGTAAGCTCTGATCTTGGAGCTTTCTCTTCCATGCTGCTTTTGACCATTGAACCGGCTTTGTCCAGTGCCTTCTTTTTGATCTCTGTTCCCTGGCTTCCCAGCTTGTTCACTCTATCGATGAGCTCCTGCATGCCTTCCAATTCAATCTTAGCCATCCGGTTCCACCTCCATTGCCTGAATCTCGATATACCGATTCCTGTACTTAATGTTATCAATGGCAGTGATGTTGTAGCTCTTTCCTTGAAAAAGGATTTGCATGGTCTGATCAACCCCGGCCAAAAATCTGATCGTGAATTTGACTGTGTTTTCTGCCTGGACTGCTTTTGCTTCGAAGTATTCCTTGCCATGAAGATTTGTGACTGCCGCCCATACTGTTCTATACTCCTCTGGCTCCTCAATTTCGAAGCCATTCTCATTGATCACAGGCAAAATCCTTCGAATAGTGATACGATGCCTGAGTTCTCCAATATGCATCTTTACCACCCATCCTTCCGGTATGCGAACAGCAACCTTTTCAGAAGATCAATCATTGCCTTCATGTCCAAGGTTTCGCGCTGCTCGTATAGATTACCAATTGCATAGAGGACCGCTTGCTTCACTGTTTCTGGAACCTCAAGAAATTCTGAAACCGGAAAACGCAGGATGTCCTCGCAAAGCTCCTCTGCGGCATTGATACAATCAGAGATGAGCGTATTGTCCTCATCACCATCGACTTTCAAATATAACTTTGCTTCTTCAAGTGTAACAACCAACACACCCACCTCCCCTCATTATTCAGTAGCCATAAGCCCTGCGGCTTTGAGTTTGGCAAGCAGAGCGTTAAAATCAACGACCAGTCCTGCAATTGTTGATGCAACGCTATCCGCCTGAAACGCGGCAGGTGTAAAATCAGAGGGCAGCCCAATAACCTGGCCACCCTCTGCAATCTCAAGTGTTCCACCAATGACGGTTTTCTCTCCGCCCTGTTCTGTATAATTCTTGACGTTACTCATTCTCTTTCACCTACGCTTTCTGCTGAAGCACCTTGATGGCTTCAGGAAGGATCAGCTTTCCATCTACTCTCTGGGTTGCCTTGAATCCGACCTGGCCTGTAGCAGCGAAAAGCTCATTCAGCCTCTGGAAGGACCTACCCTGTCTGTCAGCTACCCAGTAATATCCAAAGTCACCGAAAGCGATGGACTTTGCTCCGGCGGCAATTGTAGGAACATATACTGATGTCTTGACTGGTCTATTCAAGATAGTGTCCGGCTGCCCCTCCTGAATTGAAGGCTGCCAAATGTACTGTCCGTTACCATCCTTCAGCTTTCTAATTGCCTTGACGGTTGCATCGTTCATGATGAATATTGCGTTCTTTCTGTAAGGTGATTTCAAGCTGTAGAACAAATCCATAACCTCATCAATCGTGATGGCAGTCGCAGATGCTGCTGTGATGCCAAGCTGCGCACCGCCAGTGCCATTGAAGATTCCTGTAGGCTTACCAGTGCCATCCCCGATGAAGAACGATTCTTCTTCCTTTGCCCCAATTCTTCTAGCGAACTCCCTGGCGATATAGCTCTCCAAATTAAAAACACTATCATTAAGGAGTTCTTCCGAAACCTTAATCATAGTGGCTAATTTGTAAGCACCGATTGAAACCTGCCCGAAAGCATCATCCGCTTCTGGGATTTGTCCTTCTTCATCTACCCATGACGCCGTTCCCTTGGATGCGACGACAGGAATTTTTCTATCCCCTGAGGAAGTTGTGATGACCTTTGCCATTGTTCTAAAGATGTTCTCTTCATCCAAGGCCTCAATCAATGTCCTCTCGAATTCGTCCGGTACCAAGTATCCTCCTTCGGAGTCAGTACCAATCTGCAGGGCGTTCTGTACATCATAGCTATTCTTGTTTCTCATAGCTTTCCAGAAAGCTTGATTATAGGAATCGGATGCTCGACCCTTCTTCATCTCCCCCGTCTGACTTGCTCCAGGCTGATTAGTAATCGGTAAAGATGTGGGACGGGAAAGTTCTGCATCGATAGATGCCTGACGCTCCAGTCGCTCAATTTCTTTGCCGAGGTTCATAACATCCGTCTCCATCTTTTCGTAGGTTTCAGTATCTACGGCTGAGAGTATGCCGTCAGTCCCTCTCTTGCTGTCTAAAAAGGCTTTTGCCCCTTCCCATGCTTTAGCGCGTTTTTCTCTAAGTTCAAGAATTGTGTTCATATAAATTTTCCTCCTTAATTTTAGTGAGCCAGCAGGCTCAGTCTTTTTTCTAGCTGTTCAATTGGTGTTTTGTTTTCAGGCTTAGGTGGGATAAGTTTTGAGAGCAAAGAGTTTGTCACCGCTGAACGTGAAAACATCATGGCTTCTAACGGTTCCTTCTGTTTATCCTCATCACCGTCAAACAGGATTTTATCTGCAAAGCCTAGTTCCACTGCTTTCTTGGCATTGAACCAGGACTCAGCATCCATCAGATGTGAAAGCTTAGACCTTGATAGTCCAGTCTTGATCTCATAGGCGTTCATAATGCTTTCCTTAACTTCGGCGAGCATCTCGCTTGCTTTCTGCATCTCACTGGAATCACCAATGGCAACAGTCATGGGATTGTGGATCATCATCATGGCCACCGGAGACATCAAAACCTCCGTACCAGCCATCGCTATGACCGAAGCCGCTGAAGCAGCGAGTCCATCAATTTTGACTTTCACATTGCCCTGGTAGTCCATCAGCATGTTGTAGATTTGCGCTGCACTAAAGACATCTCCGCCTGGGGAATTAATCCAAACAGTAATATCACCGGTACAGGAATTCAGTTCATCCTTAAACATTTTTGGAGTAACCTCATCTCCATACCAGGTTTCATCCGAAATCTCCCCGTTGAGAAACAGGGTCCTTCCGGCTTCATTGCTTACCCAATTCCAAAATTTACGTTTCATATCGTTGTATCACTTCCTTTCTGTTAAGTTTGAGTTGCCGGTAGATTGCTCACCTGTGTTTGCAAAAGCACCGGCATCTTTGAGCTTTGTCATATTGCCGTTTATGAGATACAAGTCTCCTCCCTCATCTTCAGAAATAGAATTCATATCCTCCATCTCGCGGATGTCGTTTGCAGATAGCCAGCCGTTTTGCCTTCCAATTGAGTAGCCATTCATACGGCTCTGGTAATCGCCTCGAAGCAGTCCGTCAACATTAAGTTTGATGAAATATTCGCTTTTCTCCTTAGGCAGCAGCAGTGACCGTTGCAATGCCTGCTCCCACCGAATCACCCATGGATCAAGGGTATACTTCACAAATTCAAGTGACTGCTGCTCAATATTGGAAAAGCTAGACTTTTCAAGATCTCCCACCATGTGTGGAGGGATTCTGTACAGCCTTGCAATCTCATTGATCTGGAATTTTCGTGTTTCCAGAAACTGAGCTTCTTCCGGCGGGATACCGATCTGCTGGTATTTCATCCCCTCTTCCAGAACAGCCACCTTGTGGGCATTATTTGTTCCCCGGTACACTTCATTCCAGGAGTCACGGACCTTCTTGGGGTCTTTTAATACACCGGGATGCTCGAGAACTCCGCCAGGGTTGGCTCCATTAGCAAAGAAACTGGCGCCATATTCTTCACAAGCTAGTACTATGTAACATT
>NZ_AXUN02000178.1 GCF_000495435.3 Youngiibacter fragilis 232.1
CTTTATTTATTCAATTGTTTTAGACCATATAGAAGGGCAGGTTCAACTTGTCAATCCAACAGGTTTTGTGATTGACCCAAAATATTTAACAAATTAACGAGAAAATCCCATTTTGGAACAATTCGAAAATAAAGGAAGCAGCCTCACAGCTGCTTCCTCAAAACCTATGTATTTATATGCCCTGATACACCATTGCGTCAGCAACCTTTACAAAGCCTGCGATGTTGGCACCCATTACAAGGTTATCCTTGTCGCCATACTCTTCGGCCATCTTGCTTGCATTTTCGTATATCCTCTTCATAATGCCCTTGAGCATGTTGTCGACTTCATTCTTTTCCCAATACATCCTCATGGAGTTCTGGGACATTTCAAGAGCCGATACTGCAACTCCGCCGGCATTTGCTGCCTTTGCAGGTGCGAAAAGCACCTTCCTCTCCCTGTATACATCCTGGGCCTCGAGTGTCGAAGGCATGTTAGCACCTTCGCCTACAAGGATTACTCCATTGTCGGCAATCTTAATCGCCTCATCCTTGTTGATCTCATTCTGGGTTGCACAAGGCAATACGATATCGCACTTTACATCCCATATGTTCCTTGAACCCTCACGATATTCCCCTCTGCCTGTGCGTGAAGGATATTCGCTTATCCTCTTTCTCTCGACATCCTTGATCTGCCTCAGCACTTCGAGGTCAACACCGTTTTCATCATATATGTAACCATTGCTGTCTGAACACGCTACAGTCTTCACTCCAAATTCAGCAAGCTTCTCTATCGCAAACAGAGCAACGTTTCCTGAACCTGATACTACAGCTGTCTTGCCGTTCATCTTAATTCCTCTGTGCTCAAGTATCTCCTTCACGAAATATACAAGACCGAACCCTGTCGCTTCAGGCCTTCCAAGGCTTCCACCGTATACTATGCCCTTGCCGGTAAGTACGCCTGGCTCTGAAGAACCCATGATCTTCCTGTACTGCCCGTACATATATCCGATTTCTCTGCCGCCGACACCGATATCTCCTGCAGGAACGTCTATATCTTCTCCAATATGCCTGTAAAGCTCAGTCATGAAGCTCTGGCAGAACCTCATTACCTCCATTTCACTCTTGCCCTTTGGATCAAAGTCGCTTCCACCCTTACCTCCACCGATCGGGAGTCCTGTCAGCGAGTTCTTGAATATCTGCTCGAAGCCAAGGAACTTTATTATGCTAAGGTTGACTGAAGGATGATACCTAAGGCCGCCCTTGTAAGGTCCTATGGCGCTTGAGAACTGAACCCTGAAGCCCCTGTTAACCCTTACTTTCCCTGAATCATCTACCCATGGAACCGAGAATATTATCTGCCTGTCTGGCTCGATGATCCTTTCCAGGATGTTGTGCTCCATGTACTTGGGATGCTTTTCGATTACTGGTGTCAGAGAGTGTAGGACTTCAGTAGTTGCAGCTATGAACTCATCCTCTCCCCTGTTCTTGGTCCTAACTTTTTCAAGGACCTCCTCGATATAGTCGTGTGCGTTCATGATGATCTCCCCTTCTCATTGGTTTTGCATTAATGATAAGTTGTTCTGTGTTTATTTGCGTTTGTGTCATAATTGTTTCGAAAAGATTAACAATATTATTTAGTATACCACACTTTGGATGTTGTACAATTATCTTGAAAGCACCCGGATAAATTTTTTTCGAACTGCTTTTATTGAATGCAAATTATTGGATATGGAGGACTGCAATGGGAATTGTAACCAAGACAGGCGACAAAGGTACTACGGGAACCCTAGGGGGTGAAAGGGTACTGAAGTCATCACCGCTTATCGAGCTTAACGGACAGATAGATGAACTCAATTCATCCCTTGGATATCTCTGCTCCCTTATCGATGAAGGTGCAGAATTCACAAGGAAAAAGGAAATAACAGATTTCATAAGGTACATACAGAACGGACTCTACAATATGGGTAGCGAGATCTCCTCTAAATATGAGGTCCTTAGATTCAACGAAAGCCATCCAAAGCTGCTTGAAGAAAAGATAGATGAGCTTACCTCACTGATGCCCGAGCAGACTCATTTCATACTTTTTTCAGGAACCAGACAGGCTACTTACACTCATGTAACAAGGTCCCTTGCAAGAAGAGCAGAAAGGCAGTACGTGAGATACCTGCTCGAGGAGGAAATAGAGACCTTCCCCCAAAGCTACATGTTCCTGAATAGACTTTCAGATTATCTCTTCACACTTGCACGCTATCTGAACCAGGAGCTTGGCGGCACCGAGATCACAACGACCGCCTGGAAATAGAGGAAGAGGAACATCCGGCAGATATGCTGAATGTTCCTCTTCTATTTTAATGAGTTTATTCGCTCACCATTGCTTCTGCCATTACATCCATGGGGTCTACACACGGCATGGAAAGTGACTCAGAGTCAAGCACAAGCCCAATTTCCGTACATCCAAGGACTACCAGTTCAGCCCCCTTCGATATGACATGTTCCCCAGCCTCAATAAGCATCTCAACCGGCCTTCCTTCTGTGACCCCACTCTTTATGCCAGTTCCCTCTCCGTAGATAGCCTCCATTACCTTATCCTTCTGGATATCAACATCAGGATAGATGAGCTCCAATCCTGTAAGATATTTGTTGAAAATCCTGGTATTCATGGTTCCAGTGGTAGCAAGTATGCCTACCTTCCGAATATCAGGAAAATTCCTGTCTATGTACTTCTTCAGCTCCTCCAGCGCATTCATGATCTTCATCTCTACGCCGTTCTGTATCTCATCAAAGAAGTAATGGGAGGTCATGCATGGGATGCATGCGATATCCACACCCATTCTTTCCAGGTTTCTCGCAGTTTCAATTATCATTGGAACCGGATTCTCTCCAAGCCCAAGTATCGCCCTGGTCCTGTCAGGTATCTTGGGATTGCTGTCTATGATTATCCTGAAGTGTTCCTGGTCCTTGTTGACCTTTGTGGCCTTTATCATCTTCATGTATAGCTGCGCAGTTGCCTCAGGCCCCATCCCACCTATTATTCCTAGTATCCTGTCTCTCATATCTTCAAATTCTCCAATAGCAAGGTTCTGTCCTTAAGCGGTCTTAAAAGTTCATCTTCCGGGATTTCCGGCCTTAGGGTCCTCATCATTTTAAGGGCTATCTCAGCGCCATAATCCATTCCCTGTGATCCGGCAAGGAGGATCATATCCCCCTTCAGTGCTTTGCCTATGGCATGGGCTATTGCATCCTCAAGCTTCCCGAAAAGTGGTGTTTCGAGCCCGGATCCCTTCAGCGCATCGAAATACACCTCTATCTCCTCAGCTTTGACCTCATCCTTAGGTCCCACAAGCCCTTCACTCAATGTTCCGATTATCTCATCCATAGGAAGGGAATCCTTCCATTTGAGCAATGTTTCAATATTCTCCCTGTTGACAGTAGTGCCACGGTTCCCGCGTATAGCATAGACTATGTGCAGCTTTCTGCAATTGGACCTGGAAATGCTCTCCAGCGTAACATCAATATTTCTGCTGTTGGCAAAATGGTCATCTGCGATCACAAAGTCCCTGTCATACACATACTGGAACCTTCTCTCAACCCCGGTGAACCTTTTAAGGGCATTTGCTATTACACCTCTGTCCGTACCGTCTATCAGGGCCATGGCGATCACTGAAAGGGCATTTGTAATAGAATGATAACCGGGAACACCAAGCTCAACATGGAACGTCCCTTTTTCAACCCGTCCTTCCAGTCCGTCAAAATCCACAAATACAACTACCTCCATTGATGCCTTTCCTGAGGAAAGGTCATATCCGGAGCAGTATATGTCCGCAGCTGCATCTGATACGGAATAGGTGATCACTCTTGCATGCGTCCTGCCTATGAGGCTCCTGGCATAAGGATCATCGTAATTCAGGACGGCATATGCATTTTCACCGGCATCTGTTATCAGGCTCGATTTCGCTTCGAAATACTTCTCGAGGCTTCCATGCTGGTCAATATGCTCCCTGCTGAAATTATTGAATGCGACGATATCAAACTCAATGTCAGCTACCCTATGCTGTTCAAGTGATGAGGATGATACCTCCATGGTTACCTTCTCTACTCCATTATCCTTCATTTTCCTGAGGCTTGCCTGTATTATCCTTGCATCAGGAGTAGTCATCGAAGACGGTATGGTTTCTTTCCCGTTCTTGATCCTGACACTTCCGAAAAGTCCGGTGGTATTGCCCCTCTCTTCGAGTATGCTGTCAAGCATATAGGAGGTAGTGGTCTTGCCATTTGTAGCAGTTATTCCAAATACCCTCATTTCAGCTGAAGGTGTTCCGTAGTAATTACTGCAGATGCGTGAGTGAGCACGTCTTGTGTCAGCTACTCTCAGCTGCGGGATACCTATATCATCACTTGGGCTTTCAACTACAGCACAGGCTGCACCTCTTGCTTCGGCATCCTTCAGATACATGTGTCCGTCACTGTAATGTCCCTTTATGGCAGTAAAGAGAAATCCGTTCCTCACTTCCCTTGAGCTTACAGTAATGTCTGCTATTTCAATATCTTCAGTATATCCTCTTTTTTCGAGGATCTCGATACCCTTCATCAATTCACTGATCCGCATCACAATCACCTATCCTAAATAATCATCTAATTTTATCATATATTCACATTCTGTAGAACGAGGTTTGAAAACCTAAGAAAATCATCAGAATCTGAAAATATGACTATAAGCATCCGAATAGCAAGGGCATCCTTTGAGGATGCCCTTGAAACTATCTGCTGCAAAGCATATGTTCGAAATCGTTGAAGAACTCCGGGTAAGACTTGTTTACAGCCTCATACCCATCTATATATACCTTGTCCAGAGACCTCAGCGCAGCTACAGCTGACGCCATAACGATCCTGTGGTCGTTGAATGCGAATGACCTGCCTCCCTTGAGCATATCCTTGCCTTCGATCACAATGTCCTCACCATCTTCCCTGGCATCTCCTCCAAGTGATGTTATCATTGCCACAGTGGTCTTTATCCTGTCTGACTCCTTGTACCTTAACCTCTTACCGTTAAGCAGCCTGCCTGTACCCTTTGAAAGACTCAGGAGCACTCCAAGTATTGGTGTAAGGTCAGGTGTCTGTGAGATGTCAATGTCAATTGCCTTGAGGTCAGACCTTCTCGCCCTTAGGCCATCCGGGGTTTCATCGATCACTCCACCCATGTCCTTGATTATCCTGACAATATCAGCATCTCCCTGGGCAGTACCCTTCTCAAGGCCGGTTACAGTAACATCGCCGCCCAACACTCCAGCAGCCAGCATGAAGGCCCCCTGAGAGTAATCCCCCTCTATCTTGTAGTCTCTCGCAAGATAGCTCTGGTTGCCCTTTACACGGAATGTGTTGCCATCCCTCGCAACCTCAATGCCAAAGTCCTCCATTACCTTCAGTGTCATATTGACATAGCCTTCAGACTCCAGCTCTCCAGTTACCTTTAGGACGCTGTCACCCTCAAGCATAGGAAGCACCAGCAGCATTCCGGATATGAACTGGGAGCTGACATCCCCTCTCATGGTGAACTCTCCGCTTGTTAGCTTTCCCTTTACTACCAGACTTTCAAGGCTGTCCCTGTATAGTACGATATCAAGGTCCTTGAAGAGCTCCTCATATACGGTAAGCGGTCTCTTAAGAAGACCGGTCTTGCACCTGAACTCGAACACCTCATCGAACAGGAGCGTTATTGGTATGAAGAACCTGAGCGTGGATCCCGACTCTTCCGGTTTCATCGTCCTGTCCCTGAACTGGCCGAACCTCGTCGCATCAATCGACAGTGACCTGTCTGAAAAAATAAAGTCAACGCCTAGATCTTCAAGGCACTTCAATGTAGCCATGATGTCCAGTGACATGTCGAAATTATCCAGAACCCCTTTTCCTTTGGAAAGCGAAAGAGCAATAAGCGCCCTATGCCCGTATGATTTTGATGCAGGGATACGTACGGTTCCATTTACCTTCTTGCAGTTTATCTCTTTGATCATTTGTACCACGCTCCTATTCCCGTTCAGTATTCGTCTTCTCTTATTGTAAGGGCAACAGGAATATTTATAAACAAAATGTCAATTTTATAACAAATCGTTAATATTTTATTCATATGATGCGAATCCAACCGAGGAATTTCCAATTATCTGGCTTCAAATCGTTCAAGCACGTCCATTATGAAAGCCCCATCCCTGTAAAACAGCTCATCGTCTGCAGCTATGGACCCGCCTTTCCGCAGGTCGCCTATCATGTCCCAGTGCACTGATGACCTGTTTGTTCCGCCAGCCTCAGGCATGGAGTCACCTATGGCCATGTGGAAGGTACCTCCTATCTTTTCATCAAAAAGCGTATTCTTTGTGAACTCCCTTATTCCGTAGTTGGTCCCAATGGCTACCTCTCCGAAGAATCTTGAACCAGCATCAGTATCTAGGACATTCTGAAGGAGGTCCTCTCCCTCCTCCGCGTAGGCACCGGTCACCCTTCCACCACACACCTCAAGCCTTATCCCACGAATCTCCTTCCCAGCATAGATGAGCGGGAATGTGAATGTGACATGCCCGTCTATCTCTTCATGGACTGGCGATGTGAAGATCTCACCATCCGGGAAATTCTGTTTCCCATCGCAGTTGATCCACTTTCTTCCAGCGATCGACACCCTTATGTCCGTGCCTTCCGATAATATGTGCAGTTCTTTCTTTGTATCAAGGTACCTGACCCACCTTTCCTGCTCGAGGCTTATCTTCTTCCATTCAGCTACCGGGTCTTCCTTGTCCAAAAGCCCCGCACCATATACAAAATCCTCATAGTCCTCAAGGCTCATTCCAGCTTCCTGGGCATCGGCAAAGGTCGGGAACTGGGTTCCGCACCATCTCATGCTCCCATCCCCTGTCCTTTCAGAATATATCTTCCTCCAGGATGCGGCTCCCCTGGCTGAAGCCTTTATCTTTTCAGGAGGAACTGATGCCGCATACTTGAGGTTCCTCGATCCCCATGCAGTAAGCCATACATCCACCTTTTCCATCATTGCCTTCTGGAGCTCATTCTCTTTCATCAGCTGCTCTTCACTTGAGTTCTTGAGCACTATCTCCTGTATCTCATCAGAAGTAAGCACAGTCTCCACATGGGCTCCCGCCTTCACTGCAGCCTTTACTATCTCCTTGGCCCACGGCAGCGCCACCTCGTCGCATCTGACATAGACAAAGTCCCCCTCCCTGACTTCAGTTGAATATCCAACAAGAAGCTTTGCCAGTTTTTCAAGTCTTTCGTCCTTCATGTCTACCCCTTTCTGTTCACAAGGAACACCCCTAATATGATTACAGCAGCCCCTGCGATCTGCAGAGGAAACACAGCTTCCTTCAATATGAATATGGATACCGCGACACTTATCGCAGGTTCAAGGTTGATGTATGCGGTGGCCTTGACGCTCCCCAGGGCCTTAAGGCAATAAAGGTACAGGTTGTACCCGACGAAAGTGCATACTATCGAGAGATACAGCAGATGGAATATGCCTGTTGGGCTTAAAGTCTGCAATCCCGTCCTGAGAAGTATCGGGGAAAGGAACAGCGTCCCCCAAGCATTCGTGTGGAATGAAGCCTCCATCGGTGAATAGCTTCCCTTGAGGTTGCTCATGAGAAGCGTATATGCGACCCACGATAGTGCTGCACCCAGTACCAGAAGGTCCCCTAATGTTCCGGAAGAGAAAAGCGAGAAGTTTTCCTTCGCCAGCACAATCAGTGCTATTCCGGCAACAGACATGGCAACACCCGCAACCTTCCATCTGTCCAGCCTTATCTTCAGCACCACAGAATTTACCAGCAGGGTTATTACAGGAATCGTGGAAATGATAATTGCAACATTTGCAGTTGTTGTAAGCTTGACACCTATGTTCTGAAAGGTGAAGTATGTCGCCACCCCAAAAAGCCCTCCCAGAACGAATCTAAGCCTATCTTCCCTGTGGACCCGTTTTCCCCTGCCAAATGCAAACAGAGACATTACCGCAGTGGATATGGCGAACCTGTAGAAAGCCGAAAGCACCGGGTCTATCTCATTGACCACGAATCTTATGCTTAGATAGCTAAGCCCCCAGATTACCATAAGGATAACAGCCGCAGCGTGCGGCAAAAACTTCTTCATTAAAACCTCCATGGTGCCGATTAGGCACACAAGCTAATTCTATCCCATTTGGGGAACCAAGTGAACCTTCAGATTCTTTCGGACATATGAAAAAATCCGATACAAACGTATCGGATTCTTTGATGGTGGTCGATCAGGGGCTCGAACCCTGGACCCTACGATTAAGAGTCGCATGCTCTACCAACTGAGCTAATCGACCGCGGTTTTTACTGACAAAGATTATTATACTTACCTGCCATAGTAATGTCAACAAAAAATTCCATATTTTTGTGCAGGTTTTTTTCATCCTCTTCCAGGCTACAAGTGTCCGCGGATTCATCCTCCAACATATTAAAGGTAGAGGCATGGGACAATAGCCGCATGCCTCCGGTAAAAAAGACTTAATGGGAGTATCAGTCTTTCCTGATGGCAGTTCCTGAAACCTTCTCATAGTACTTGGCTATTGCAGAATGGTCGCTCTGACCTTCCCCATCGGCCTTAAGCACCTGAAGCATCTGCTGGACGCCTGCAGTGAGGGGAAGCGGTGCTCCAGCTGCGGCACCTGTATCCAATGCGTTTGCAAGGTCCTTGATATGCAGGTCGATCTTGAAGCCAGGCTTGAAGTTTCCTTCAAGTATCATCGGTGCCTTGGCATTCATTACTGTACTTCCTGCAAGACCGCCCTTGATGGCATTGAACACCTTCTCCACATCAGCTCCGGCCTTTTTCGCAAGAAGGAGCCCTTCACTGAGTGCCGCTATGTTAAGTGCTACTATGATCTGATTTGTCAGTTTGCATGTGTTTCCGCTACCTATAGGCCCTACAAGCAGTGCAGACGCTCCCATTATATCGAACAGGGGCTTGGCCTCATTGAAATCTTCTTCATTTCCACCAACCATGATCGCAAGAGATCCATCTATTGCCTTAGGCTCTCCTCCCGATACTGGTGCATCTATCATCCTCAGCTTCTTATTAGACAGAGCCTTCTCCATTTCCTTGGAAGCATCCGGTGCAATGGAGCTCATATCAACAACCAGGGTCCCTTCAGATGCGCTTTCAAGTATGCCTCCTTCACCAAGGACAACCGCCTTGACATGTGGAGAATTGGGAAGCATTGTGATTATCAGGCTGCAGTCCTTTGCAACTTCTGATACGCTTGCCCCTTCCTCCGCTCCTGCTTCAGCGAGATCAGCTACCGCTGACTTGTTCAAGTCATATACCTTCAGACTGTAGCCCGCCTTGACAAGGTTCTTTGCCATGGGCCTGCCCATGATTCCAAGTCCTATGAATCCTATCTTCTTATCCATCGATTCCTCCTATTGAAGTGAAACAATAGTTTCTATTGCCTCTACAACCCTTTCCGTAGTCAGGTTCTGATATTTGAGAATATCACCATAGCTGTGGGCACTTCTGCCAAAGCAGTCCTGTATTCCAACAAACTCGACAGGCATCCTCTCGAGCCTTAGAGCTTCTGCAATGGCGCTTCCCAGTCCCCCGACTATGCTGTGCTCTTCAGCTGTAACGACGCCTTTTGCGCCCTTTACAAGTTCCTTGATCCTTACCTGGTCAAGCGGCTTTATGGTGCTTATGTTAACTACCTTTACTGACACCCTGCCTTCGAGCTTGCTGGCTGCTTCCATTGCAAGTGTCAGCATATAGCCTGTGGCAAAAAGTACCACATCGCTTCCTTCCTTTAGGATTGAAGGCACTCCGATTTGAAATGGTTCATCCGGGGATGTGACATTTGGATAATCATTTCTGTTCAGCCTTATGTAGCATGGTCCGTCATATTCTGCCAATGCCCTTACAGCCTTAACAGTCTCGTTTGCATCAGCAGGACAAAGAACTGTCATGTTCGGGATAGCTCTCATTATGGCCACATCTTCGACTGACTGGTGAGTTGAACCGTCTCCGAAATCAGATACTCCAGCTGATGATCCGCATATCTTGACATTGAGCTTTCCGATGGCAATAGTCTGCCTTATCTGGTCGTACGCCCTTCCGGAAGCAAATACCGCGAATGTGTTCACAAAAGGTATCTTGCCTGTCTGCGCAAGTCCTGCAGCTACAGATGTCATGTTTGCCTCAGCGATTCCCATCTCAACATGCCTGTCAGGAAAATTTTCCTCAAAAAGCTTTCCTCTTGTTGAACCTCCAAGGTCCGCATCAAGTATCACAATGTTCCTGTTCACTTTACCTAGTTCTACAAGGGTAGAGCCATATGCCTCTCTCTGATTTGTATAT
This sequence comes from Youngiibacter fragilis 232.1, assembly GCF_000495435.3. Taxonomy (GTDB): domain Bacteria; phylum Bacillota; class Clostridia; order Clostridiales; family Clostridiaceae; genus Youngiibacter; species Youngiibacter fragilis. Next base: position 10,347 of record NZ_AXUN02000178.1, read on the forward strand.
TCCATTATGGTATCCTCCTCTATGAAAGCTCGGCCATAGCCTTGTCGTAGTTCTCCTTAGACAGCATCCCGTTATGGTAGCTGACTACGTTCTCTGCAAAGCTCAGTCCCTTTCCCTTTACCGTATTCATTATTATGACAGTGGGTTTCCCGTTCCTCTTGTCAGTTTCGTCAAGCGCCCAAAGTATCTCCTTCATGTCATGACCGTTGATCTCGATCGTATTCCATCCGAAGCTTTCCCATTTGTGTCTGATATCCCCTGCATCGAACCTTTCGCATATTGGACCTGTTGCCTGAAGCTTGTTGCAGTCCACTATTCCGACCAGGTTGTCAGTGTTGTATACTGTAGCTGCCATTGCAGCCTCCCATATCTGTCCTTCCTGCTGCTCTCCGTCGCCCATGAGCACATACACCTTGCTGTCCAGGCCGTCCATCTTCAGTCCCATGGCCATTCCAAGACCGATTGAAAGCCCCTGCCCGAGTGATCCGGTGCCAGCCTCTATTCCAGGTGTCTTCAATACATCCGGATGTCCCTGGAGATATGAATCGATCCTCTTCGTGTTGACTAGGTCCTCAACCGGGAAGTAACCGGCCTCAGCCAGGGCCGAGTACTGGAGTATCGCCACATGTCCCTTGCTCAGAAGGAATCTGTCCCTCTCTGCCATCTTCTTGTTTTCAGGGTCATGCCTCAGCTTATGGAAATAAAGTGCTGCTACCATGTCCGCTGAAGAGAAGGAGCCCCCGATATGGCCAGCAAATCCGACTCCCATGCTTACAATAACGTTTCTTCTAAGTTTTCTGGCCTTATCCTCAAGATCGGCCACAAGCTTTTCATTATACATGTTCATACCTCCTGTGTCATATTGTCTCTAAAGAACCTGAGTGTCGACGGAGCATCCTCCGAGAAGTTTTCTGAATACGCTTCACAGCTGACTCTGCCCTTATATCCGATTTCCCCTAGTGCATTGAAGAAAGGCCTGTAGTCTGATTCATCCATCGCTTTTGGAAATACCCTTCCATCAGGATTTGCCATATGGACATGGACAAGTGAACCCTTGCCATACTTTCGCACTTTTTCAGGACTTTCATCTTCAACAGTAAGGTGGTAATAATCCACGAGTACCTTTATGTTTTCACCTCCGACATCCTCAGCAAGCCTCACACCTTCCTCAAAGGTGTTGATGAGGTTGCATTCAGCTTTCCGAAGTGGTTCTATTGCTATTGTTATGCCATTCCTTCCAGCAATCGGGTCTACAAGCTTCAGCAGATCCACAACCTGCCTGTATCCTTCATCAAGCGGGAACCCTTCAGGCACCATCTTTGCAGGACCGCTTCCAAACACTACTGATTTCGCACCTATTGAACCAGCTATATGGAGAGCCTTCTCTGCATAGGCCAGAACTTCATCGATCCTTACATCGGGTCCTGTCAGACGGAAGGTCTTTGGAAACATGTTGTTGCATACCTCGCAGCTCATTCCTGAAGAATTCAGCCTTCCGACCACATCTTCCCTTTCGGTATCTGTAAGCCTTGTAAGTTCTGCCAACGGAAGTTCCACATAGTCAAAACCTGCTTCCTTCAGCTTCTCGATATTCTCGATACCTGTTCCATCAGTTCCGGTTGAAACCATGTTCAGACAGCATCCGAATCTCATTGGACAGAACCCTCCTTCCTTGAAGGATCTACCACTACCTTTATGAAATCATCAGGAGAAGTATGCAGAAGCTCGAAGTATTCCGGAGCTTCGTCAAGGGTTACCCTTGCACTTATCAGGCTCCTGGTATCAAGCTTACCTGAACCTAGTATGTCCACTACCTCACCAAATTCCTCATGCGTGTAGTTGAAGGTACCAAGGACGCTTCTTGCTGATACAACGATATCCTGCATATTGATCTGCATCTCTTTCTGTGACATTCCTACCCAGATTGAAGTACCTGCCATCTTAAGGCTCTTTATGGATTGGTTTGCAGTTGCCTGAACTCCCACAGCCTCTATAGAAATGTCCGCCATTTTCCCGCCTGTGATTTCACCTAGCGCTTCCAGGTAATCCACTTTTGATGGATTCACTATGGCATCAGCTCCAAGAGCCAGAGCGGTCTCAAGCCTCCTTTCACTGAGGTCGCTGATTATGACCATTTTGGGCTCCCTGATCTTGACAAGCTGCAGTATGCATAGTCCTATGGTTCCCGCCCCGATTATAAGGACAACCTTGCCCCTCAAGTCCCCCGCCTTCTTTACAGCTCCGTAGCCTACGGCATAAGGCTCCGCAAGCGCACCATCCTCAAACTTGCAGCTGTCAGGAAGCCTGTACAGCAGCTTTTCCGGCACTGCGAGATATTCCGCCAATGCGCCATCCTCTGTCAGCACGCCGAAGAACCTCTTGTTAAGGCACATGTTCGTGTACCCGTTCAAGCAATTTTCGCATTTGCCGCAGAAATTGATAGGCTGGACTACCACCTTGTCGCCAGCACTGAAGGTCTTTGAGCCTTCAGCTGGTGTAACTACCTCGGCAGAAAATTCGTGACCCATTGTCATAGGTGGTATCCTTCTTCCGGTAAGCCCAAGGTAACCATGGACATCACTGCCGCAGATTCCGACAGCCTTTACCCTTAACAGGGCTTCGCCTTCAACCGGCACCGGTACTTTCATATCTTCAATCTCAAGCCTTTTCGGGCCTAGATATCTCAATGCTCTCATTTGACGCCTCCATATTGTATCCTATAAGGGAAAATCCCGATTTTTGCACAAAATTTTCCAAGCCTATGTTTTCTTTGCATTAGTAATGTGTTACCATTAATTAAAATTATAGTTGCCTGATGCTTCTATAAAGATGGAGGTAGACTGTTCCAGCAGTCTACTTCCTTTTATTTTCCCTGTCACTCATCGCCATCCTGGCACAAAGCCTGAATGCCGCTTCAAATGCGCCAGTGTCTGCAATTCCCTTTCCAGCAATATCATAAGCTGTCCCATGGGCTGGAGTCGTTATGGCAAACGGTTGTCCTGCCGCTACTGTGATTCCCTTCTGGAAGCCCTTGAGCTTCATTGCAATCTGCCCCTGGTCATGGTACATGGTGACTACTGCATCATAATCTCCCTTGAAGGCCTTCAGGAATACCGTGTCCGATGGAAACGGGCCATCTACCCTTATTCCGTTCTCTGCCGCCAGCCTCACTGCCGGCTCAAGGATATCGATCTCTTCTCTGCCGCATGTGCCTGAATCACCACCATGTGGGTTGATCGCAGCTATCACTATCCTGGGATTCTCGAATCCGCCCCTTCTTAATGTATCGTCTGCAAGTGTTATTGCATCCATTACCCTTTTAACTGTTATGTTCCGGCTGACTTCACTGAGAGGTATGTGGCTTGTGACCCTGGAGGTCCAGAGGTTATCAAGTACGTTCATTTCTCCGTGAGGAAGGTGTGCTACACCGAGTTTGTCAGCAAACAGCTCGTGCTCGCTCTCATACTCATATCCACCAAGCTTCATTGCAGCCTTGTTCAAAGGGGCGAAGCAGAAACCTTCAAGATAGCCTTCCATGCACCAATCCATTGTCCTGACGAGATTGTCGGCCTCTTCCTTGCCATTCGACGCCGAGACCTCTGACAGTCTAAGGTCTTTTGTATCAAGTGTCTCAGTATCAAGCAAAAGGATTCCTACATAAGTTCCGATTTCTTCCGGTTTTGTTATTCTTTTGTATTCAAAGCTTGCACCTGCTATTTCAATTCCTTTAATGAGCACTCTTTCATCGCCGATTATCACCGGACATGAGTGTTCAGAGAGAAATCCATTGGCAGCCAGCTTTGCGACAAGCTCTGGTCCGATGCCAGCGGCATCGCCAAGCGGTATTCCAAGTATTGGTCTGTTTTCCTTCATATTCCCCCCACAGTCCGGAAGGACCGGGCCTATTCCCTAATTCTGGGAGTAGGTCCCGTAAGCTTCCAGCAGATGTTCCTTCATAAGTTCCTTTGCTAGTTCTCCATCTCTCTCCTTGAGTGCCTCGAGTAGCAGCCTGTGATACTTCTTTCCTATTCCCATACCCACTTTCTCTGTCAAACTGCTTATCGTTTCCCTCATTACATCCCTTACGATGCTGTTCATTTGCATAATCAGGGAGTTCCTGGTGCTTTCCGCTATTATCGTATGGAACTCAAGGTCCTCCTCAACGTACTTATCCAGGTCCTCGCTGTAGCTCTCAAGCCGGTCTACGCTTTCCTCCAATGCGAGAAGCTCCTCTTCAGTCATCTTATAGGCTGCCATTTCAGCAGAACCGACTTCGATGATCATCCTGAACTCAAAAACCTCCCTCATTGAATCCTTCCCAAGATAGACATATGGAATAATCTCATTGACATATATCCCAGGTGTCAGCTCCTTTACAAAGGAGCCTTCACCTGTTCTTGTCTCAAGTATCCCAAGGGTTGTGAGCTTTGACAGCGCTTGCCTTATAGTGATCCTGCTGACCCCGAAGGATTTCGCAAGGTCATTTTCAGATGGCAGCTTTTCACCCTGTGCCCATATCCCTTCAATGATATGTTTCTTCAGCTGGTCGTATACCTGATCGCTTATGCTTGATTTTGTTATTTTCTGGATTTCCATTATTGTCTCCTTTTGCACAAAAGAGAGATGAAAGAATTTTGCTTACTTTATCCCTTTTGATGCCATGAATTCACTCTCAAACTGCTTTACGAAGGTTGTGGCATCCGTGCTGTTCTTGTAGTCTGATATGAGCTTGTATATGTCGATGTATTCAGTCTTCCAGGTTGCTGAATCACTGACCTTCTTGAGGGCTTCCGTGTAGTACTTTACCGCATCCGCACTCATGCTCTTTGGTGCTGCAACGCCTCTCCATACAGGAACCTCAACATTCTTGTAGCTTCCCACTTCACTTAGAGTAGGCGCGTCCTTGAGGTTACCCTCGTATCTCTTCTCAGAAAGTGCAAGTATAGCTGTTAGGTCTCCAGAATTGACATACTCTGATGCCGCGGCAGGCTTTGACATGACAAGGTCAACATGACCGCCAAGTATTGCAGTTATCGCTTCACTTGTCGAGTTGTAGGTTATGTACTTCATGACATCCTTTGAAAGTCCTATTTCAGCTATCATAGCTTCATAGGTAGCTATGTCATCACCCTTGGAGCCTCCGATTATGACAGGAGTTCCAGCCTTGGCTGCATCTATGGCATCCTTGAAGGTCGCATATTTGCTTGCCTTTCCCTTGAACAGCAGCTGCTTGTCGACAGCCATGATAGCTATGATCTGGAAGTTTCCTGACCTGTTTGCAGTATTCTGCACCATAGGCATAAGGTCGCCGCTGTTGAAGGTAAGGAGAGTGTTGTTAGCCTTGTCTCCCTTAAGGTTTGCAACTTCGTTCCTTCCTACTTCACCGTTTCCGTCCGTCTTGTTGTTGACTACGAAAGTCACTCCCTCCACTATCTTGTCCTTTGTCATTATGTCTGTGATCTTTCTTGTGAATATGTCACTTCCGCCACCGGCGCTGGATGTGACTATCCAGTCTAACTGTGATGCTGGCTTGAACGCTGCAGGTGTCTGTTCCTTCTGTCCGCAACCTGCGAGTAGTGCGATACCCATGACTGTGACCATTAGTTTGCTGATTTTCTTAAACATTGTTTCCCCCCAATGATTTAATATATTCTCTACTTTTCAGCAGACAACTCAGTTTTTGATTCTCCCTTAGCTTTTCCAGCCCTGACCTTTCCCAAGATATTCTTATATGCAGGTGTAAGTATAAGGCCCGCAAACACTATTACAAGCGCAGTGCTTATGGGGCTGTTCAGGAATATTCCCAGGCTCCCTCCTGATATGATGAAAGTCTTCCTCATGTTGGACTCAAGGAGAGGTGCCAGTACAAAGGATAGGAGCATTGGTGCCACAGGGTAGTCATTCTTGTCAAGGACATACCCAAGCATTCCTGTTACAAGCATTACCAGCACGCCATACATTGAATTGCTTGTGCTGTATGCACCAACGATGCAGATTGAAGTTATCGCAGGCACCATGTACTTTATGGGTACCGACAGTATCTTTAGAAGATACGGAATCGCCATAATCGATACAATGACCGCAAGCACATTTGACAGGTACAGTGATGCTATGAGTCCCCATGTGAAAACAGGCTGGTTAGTGAACAGCAGCGGTCCCGGATTAAGACCGAACATGATTAGTCCTCCAAGCAATACTGCTCCGGTTCCTGACCCCGGTATTCCGAGGGCTAGAAGTGGTGCGAATGCGCCAGCCGCAGCTGCATTGTTGGCAGCCTCTGCTGCTGAGATTCCTTCTATTGCTCCGGTTCCAAGCGGCTCCTTTGATTTGAACTTCTTCTGTACCGCATATCCCAGGAATGCACCTGTAGTTGCCCCAGCACCAGGAAGAACTCCAACAAATGTTCCCATCATTCCCGAACGTATGGCTGGAGGAAGTAGCCTCTTCCAATCTTCCCACGTCAGCATGCTTCCTTTGATTGAAAGCTTGGTGACCTCACCAGGTGCGACTGGGTTGATGTCCTTTTTGGCATCATGGATCAGCTTTATGACCTGAGAAAATCCTACAGCTCCGATTATGAAGGGTGTAAATGGAATTCCACCCAGAAGGTACATGCTGCCAAATGTATACCTAGGGGATCCGGTAAGGGTATCCATACCTATGGTAGCCAGGAGTATTCCAACCATTGTAACAAGGAGCCCCTTGCTGATATTGTCTCCAACCAGCCAGCTTATCGATGTCATCGCAATGAGAAGCACCATGGTCATTTCGGCAGGACCGAATTTCAATCCTATGTTCGCAAGTGCAGGACCTACTACAGTAAGGATGATCATGCCGATCGTTCCGCCTACGAAGGATGCCATGATGGCAGTCATAAGTGCCTGCCCTGGCCTTTTCCTTTTCACGTTCATAGGGTAACCATCAAGCGTCGTCATGATTGCAGGCGAATCACCGGGAATGTTAAGGAGTATCGCACTGAAGCTTCCTCCGTACATGTTTGAATAGTACAGCGCGCCAAGCATTATCATCGCAGTCAGAGGATTGAATTTGAAGGTTAAAGGAAGCAGTAGCGCGACTCCTGCAAGGCTTCCAATTCCGGGCATCGCCCCCACGATCAGCCCCAGAAAGGCACCAAGCATTGATGCTATGACATTTTGAAATGTCAGCGCTGTCTGAAATCCATTTAACAGATGCTCTAAGTTTTCCAAAGCTTTTCCCCCTATAAAAGATTTTCAAGAAGTCCCATCGGGAACGGTACCTTGAGCCAGAACACGAATGCACCGATTATGATCACTGACATGAATCCCGTTACCTTAAGTGTAGAGATCCATGGTGTCTTCTCGTAGTACCTCAGCCAGATCACTATATACAGAATCACGCTTGGTATCAGCCCGATTATGTATGTCATTGCAATCACACCGACCGCGCCAAGAATGACCATGAGCTCTATGCTGTAATATTTCGGGCTTTCACTTCCGATGGCTCCCTTCAATATGAACAGGCTTACAATCAGAAGTACAGTTCCTGTTATAGTCGGGAAAAACCCTGGCTTAGGCCCGTTAACCCCGTCCCAGAATCCGAATTTGCTTAGTCCAAGCCAAATGAAGACCGCAGATATCAGTAATCCCGCAAGTGGGATGATCAGTCTTGAATTTATCTTGCCCCTTTTCAAATACTTCACTCCTTTATATTTTTGTCTTTGCATCTCTTTCGCGAATCTGTATGCTGGCTACCTGTATTACAGGTATACCCATAATCTACAGAAAATAGTAATCGTTGTCAATAAGCTGAATCCAAAATCTTGGTTACGTTTTCACAGATTGATAATAAAAAAAACACTTAGTATTGACTAATTGCCGTTGATGTTTTGATAAATCGGTAAAAAGCGGTTTCAAATACTCAATACTTGTGAATATAGTTGAACCAACAGATATTGATTATCCTTAAAACAATAAAAAAATAACAGCATTTCCGGTTAACTTCCGAAATCACCTTTACTCTACCTTTTTCAAATGTGTAGCAGTCCATATCACCTCCAGCTTATATATATCAAATCTTATGGTCAGGCACAGGACGAAATCATTAATGTTGCCATATTATGAAGACCTCTGTATTCTGACTCATGGTCATATTTTTGTGCTAAACTTGGAATATGGGGACGGTTACTGCCTTATCCAATTAATTTATGGGGGGATGGCTTTGTTCAATTTCAATTACCATATGCCAACCAAGATAATAATGGGTCCTGACTGTGTGAAGAAGAACAGCAGGCTCCTGAGACAATTCGGCGATTTTTGCCTTATAGTCACTGGTCACGGTTCTTCAAAGATAAATGGTTCTCTGGAGGATGCAATTTCTGCTCTTGAACATGAAGACATACGATACAGGATTTTCGACGAGGTAGAGGAGAACCCTTCACTTGAGACAGTGGAGAAGGCCTTCCTGGAAAACTCCGTTCATCCCGTTGATTTCATATTCGCTATCGGCGGCGGCTCCGCAATGGATGCAGCAAAGGCAGTCTCACTTCTGTTCAGGAACAGGATATCTGCACGGGAACTGCTTTCCATTAAAAATCTAAAGGGGATTCCAGTACTATCGATTCCTACGACTGCTGGAACAGGATCAGAAGCAACTCCATATTCTGTTCTGACAGACCATCAGGAATCCACCAAAAAGAACATCGGCCAGGTCATTTTCCCTGACATCGCATTCCTCGATGCCAGGTACACGATTAATTTGCCGCATCACATAACAGTCTCAACGGCAATCGATGCATTCACGCATCTGGCTGAAGGTTATCTAAACAGGAATTCCAGCATCATGTCCGATGTCCTTGCAGAGAAAGGTTTCTCGCTGTTCGGAGAATGCATCGGTGCGTTGAGGAATGTCTGCCTTACAATACAGGACAGGGAAAAGCTTATGCTGGCTTCAACTTTGGCAGGTATGGAGATTTCCCAGACAGGTACCAGTCTTCCTCATGGAATGGGCTATCCCCTGACCTATTTCAAGGGAGTTCCGCATGGCACAGCGAATGGTATCCTATATGAAGGCTATCTGTCGGTCTTCAAGGACCGAAGGAAGATCGACAGGATGCTAAGCCTGGCAGGAATATCAGGAATACCTGAAATTGGAAACATTTTCAGGGAGCTCCTCAAGTGCGAACTTGTGCTCTCCGAGGAAGAGATAGCGGAATACACGGAGAACATGCTCTGTAACGACCAGAAGCTCAAGAATCATCCTGAACATGTAACAAGGGATGACATTGCCAGTATCTACAGGAGCATCAACCGAAGGTAAGGAAGTGAAAAGAGTGTGCGGAAGATTTCAGCTTGAGCTCAGAATGGAAGACATGGTCAACTTCCTGGAGATAATCGAAGAGGTCAACAAGCGCTATAACTCACAGGACCTTGACCGATATGTGCGGGACAGAAAGGATGTATATCCCGGAACCCAGTCGCTTGCAATAACAGAGGATGGATTTCTTGAGCCTGTATGGGGATATCCGATGGAGAAGAGGCTGATCATAAACGCAAGGTCAGAAACAGCCTTTGAGAAGAGCATGTTCAGAAGATCAATGACTGAAGGCCGCTGCCTTATACCTGCAAACCTCTTCTATGAGTGGCAGGGTGAAAATAAGGTCAAGCATATGATCTCGACCGATGACAGACACATGATGCTTGGGGGTATCCATCAGGTCTTCAGAAATATGGATGGCAAGGCTGAAGAAAGGTTCACAATACTGACCATGGATTCTAAGGATGAGATGGCAAGGGTACATTCCAGGATGCCTGTCATTGTACCCAAGGTCAAATATGCAAGATACCTTGACCGCGAAACCCCGGAAGAGGAGATCCGAAGCATACTGTCATCCTATCCTGAGCGACTTATTATAGCCAGGGATGAAGGTCATAAGCAGATATCGATGTTCTGACTGATAAATTAAGCCTGTGCTTTCGCACAGGCTTAGTTTTTCCTATGATTTTATGCCGTTCCTTATCTCCAGGTATTCATCGAATGTGCACAGCTTGTCGAAGTATGAATCAGGAGTGATTTCAATTACCCTGTTCGCAACTGTCTGGCAGAACTGATGGTCCCTTGACGAGAACAGGAGAACTCCCGAGTAATCTATCAGCCCGTCGTTCACAGCTGTTATCGACTCAAGGTCAAGGTGGTTGGTCGGCTGGTCGATTATGAGGAGATTGGCAGTGCTCAGCATGAGCTTTGACAGCATGCATCTTACCCTCTCTCCACCGGAAAGGACGCTGGCTTCCTTAAGCGCTTCTTCTCCGGAGAACAGCATCCTTCCAAGGAATCCCCTGATATATGTCTCGGTCTTGTCATCAGAGTACTGCCTCATCCAGTCAACAAGGTTCATTTCAACCCCATCGAAATATTCGCTGTTATCCCTCGGAAAATAGCTCTTAGTTATTGTTATGCCATACTTGTAGCTGCCTGAATCCGGCTCCGTCTCACCTGCAAGGATCTTGAACAGCGTGCTGACGCTTATGTCGTTTCCCGCAAATGCTATCTTGTCATCCCTGTTTACAATGAAGGACACATTGTCCAGTATCTTCACTCCATCAATCGTCTTGGAGATGCCATCGACAACAAGTATGTCGTTTCCAGGCTCCCTTTCAGGCTTGAAGCCTACAAAAGGATATCTCCTGTTTGATACCGCAATGTCGTCTAGCGTGATCTTATCGAGGAGCTTCTTCCTTGATGTCGCCTGCTTGGACTTTGACTTATTGGCAGAGAACCTCTGTATGAAGGCCTGAAGGTCCCTGATCTTGTCCTCTTTCTTCTTGTTCTGGTCCTTCATGAGCTGCTGCATGAGCTGGCTTGATTCATACCAGAAGTCATAGCTTCCCATATACATCCTTATCTTACCGAAGTCAACATCACATATATGCGTACATACCATGTTCAGGAAATGCCTGTCATGGGATACCACGATTATGGTTCCCTCGAAATCTATAAGGAAGTCCTCAAGCCATGCTATCGAGACCACATCAAGGTTGTTCGTCGGCTCGTCCAGTATTAGGACTCCAGGCTTTCCAAAGAGAGCCTGCGCAAGGAGCACCTTGACCTTGTCTCCACCCTCAAGCTCGCTCAGAGTCTTTTCATGGCTCTCTGTACCGATACCAAGTCCTATGAGAAGTGATGCAGCCTCTGCTTCAGCCTCCCAGCCGTTCATGTCGGCAAACTCACCTTCAAGCTCGGCAGCCCTGATTCCATCCGCATCGCTGAAGTCAGCCTTCGCGTATATCTCATCCTTTTCCTTCATTATCTCGAACAGCCTTGCATTTCCCATGACGACTGTGTCGATTACCCTGTTGGAATCGTACTGGTAATGGTCCTGCTTCAGGACTGACATCCTTACGTTGTTCCCAATGAACACTTCTCCGGTATTAGGTTCTATCTCACCTGAAAGGATCTTCAGGAAAGTTGATTTCCCGGCTCCGTTTGCTCCAATTACTCCATAGCAATTGCCGGGATTGAATTTCAGGTTGACTTCATCAAAGAGCTTCCTGCCACCATATCTGAGGCTTACATTATTTACACTTAACATTAAGTAATTCACTCCATTTACGTTTTTCGTACAATTAATTATTATACCATCAATTCCTATATAAATGTAAGAAAATGAAATAATAGACCAAATGAAAAATGAGGTCTCAAATGGACCTCATCAAAATTCAATATCCCTTAAGGTATGTTTCAAGGACATCAGATGCCTTCGCCTTGATATCTTCAAGAGTGCCGTCATTGTTTACTATCATGGCAGCCTTTTCGACAAGTGAAGCGACTTCCTTCTCAGTATTGTGGTTCGGATTGCTGTTCTTTGCAACCTCCTCACCATCTCTTGCAACCAGCCTTGCAAACCTGTTCTCCTTTGTTGCGGTTATACCCACAATAAGGAAACCTGACTTCTTCCAGAAGTCGAAGTCATCCTTGGTCCTTCCGCCTACGATCATCGGAATTATCTTCTCGTTGACCCTTCTAAGGTTCTCGTTGATCTCTTCCCATTTGCGGTCCTGAGTTATCTCAACCTGTTCCGCATTGTCCTGTATCATCTTACCGAGAGCATACTTGTTGAGTATGTTCATGTCTATTTCCCTGAGCTTGTCCGCAACCAGCTGCATGAAGCCCCTTTCGTTGTTCTTCCACTCCGGCGAGACGGACACCACGGGTTTCATACCTCTGATAATGTCACTGAGGCCATATTTCTTTACCTTGCTCTCCTTTTCGATGATGTAGTCAGCCAAAGTGTCCTTGCCTGACCCCATTTCTCCAAAGATTATTATTCCGTTGTATTCCATCATTTCCTCCATTTAGGCGCTAAACCTGTTCACATTCAAAGTATATTGAACAAAATCGCTACGC
>NZ_AXUN02000177.1 GCF_000495435.3 Youngiibacter fragilis 232.1
TACGAAAGAATAGCAGAGCAAATGAACATGAAAAGGTACAGACGCTGATGCACTATGTTAACAAAGAGAATCTGGAGGAAGTCCACAAGCAGCAGCCAAAGGGCAAAGCCAAGGGTATAGATGGAGAAAGCAAGGAAACCTATGAGAAGGATCTTGATTCCAACATCGCTGAACTGCTCAAACAGATGAAACAGTTAAGCTATCGCCCACAAGCGGTAAGACGGGCCTATATACCTAAAGCTGGAAGCGACAAGATGAGGCCATTGGGAATACCTGCATACAGGGATCGTCTTGTACAAGGAGTCATGCAGAGGGTGCTTGACCAAATCTACGAAGGGAAATTCTATGACTTCTCCTATGGGTTTCGAGCAGGCAGAAGCTGTCATCAGGCAATACGAGAAGTTAATCAGATAATCATGACAAAGAAAATAAATTGCGTGGTTGATGCCGATATTGAAGGCTTCTTTGACAACGTAGACCATGAGTGGCTGATGAAATTCCTTGAGCATGATATAGCTGACAAGAACTTTCTGCGATATATCAAGCGATTTCTGAAGGCAGGAGCAATGGAAGACATGAAATACCATGAGAGTGACAAAGGAACTCGGCAAGGAGGTCTGATCTCGCCGGTGCTTGAAAACATATACCTGCACTATGTGCTAGATGTATGGTTTGACATAGTGGTAAGGAAGCACTGCAAAGGTGAAGCGTACATGGTACGTTACGTCGATGACTTTGTGTGCATGTTCCAATACGAAAATGAAGCCAATAATTTCTTCAATGCGCTGCAACTGAGGCTTGGGAAATTCGGACTGAAACTGGCTAAGGACAAAAGCCGAATTATCCGGTTCGGACGATTCGCCAAACAAAACAGTGCAAACAGCAAAACTGAGACCTTCGACTTTCTAGGCTTCACCCACATCAACGGGAAAACCCAAAAAGGGAAATATACTGTGCTGCACCGAACCAGCAAGAAGAAGCTAAAGGCAAAGAAGCAGGCAGTGAAAGATTGGCTGACAGCAAACACGCATGGTGAGCCTTCAGAAGTAATTAAACTGCTCAATCTTAAACTGGCAGGACACTACAGGTATTATGGCATATCGAGGAGTCAGAGAGCATGTCTGTCTTGGAAGAGGTATAAAATGTTGTTGGAGAATCATCCAATAATAGAGCCAAGGCCATATGTGGACATCTGGCAAGCTTTGTAAGGATTGTATTAAGAGCCCGTTGCCTTAATAGGGCACGACGGGTTCTGTGAGGGGCAGAGACAGAACCTCACGAATAATATAAATATGTATATAAGTGAGGTGAAAGTCGAGCTGTCTACTCGACATTTTGTGGAAAACCATATTCTGCTTCAAGAGGACGAGAGCCTTGAGGATCTGCAGCTTAAGGGGCTTGTGATTATTCAGAAGAAAAAGGGTTTCAGGTTCGGTGTGGACGCGGTGCTTCTATCGCATTTCTCGAGCATAAGGAAAGGTGCGAGGGTCATGGACCTGTGCACTGGAACAGGGATAATTCCAGTCCTCCTTGCAGGGAAGACCGAGGCCTCTGAAATTTTAGGACTTGAGATCCAGAAGGATTTTGCATCGATGGCAAAACGTACGATAACGATCAATAGCCTGCAGGACAGGGTTTCAATAATCGAGGGCGACTTGAAGGACCATAAACTCTTGAAGGGTCAGGGGCTGTTTGATGCTGTCACTGTAAATCCGCCCTACAAGAAAAAGCATTCGGGAATCAGAAATCCTGAAGATACTCTTGCAATCGCGAGGCATGAGGTTGCATTGGAGCTTGAAGATGTCATAATGGCATCGAAGATCCTTCTTAAGGATGGCGGAAGGCTGTTTATGGTCCACAGGCCTGAGAGGATCGCAGACATACTTGAGCTTATGAGGAAGCATAAGATTGAGCCCAAAAGGATACAGACAGTGCACCCAACCTTTGGAAAGGCTCCGAACATAGTGTTGGTTGAAGGACAGAAGTATGGCGGTGAATTCCTGAAATGGGCAGAACCGATATATGTCTATTCTGATAATGGAGGTTACTCGGACCAGATAAGAGAAATCTATGGAGATGATCGAAGATGACAAAGCTTTATATAGTTCCAACTCCCATCGGTAATCTGGGCGACATGACGATTAGGGCACTTGATGTGCTTAAGAACTGCGATGCCATAGCATGCGAAGACACAAGGGTTACCTCGAAGCTGCTGTCAAGATATGACATCAGGAAACCGCTCATTGGCTACAGGGAGCACAACGAGGTAAGAAGCGGGGATTTCATACTTGAAAGAGTCAGAAACGGAGAAAACATAGCTCTTGTGACTGATGCCGGAATGCCTGGAATTTCTGACCCGGGTGAAGTGGTAATCAAGGCCGCAATAAGGGAAGGGGTGGAGTTTGAGGTGTTGCCAGGTCCTTCCGCGGCTGTAACAGCACTTGTATCTTCAGGCCTTTATACCGGAAGGCATACCTTTCTGGGCTTTATCGGCAAGTCACGTAAGGAGAAGAGAGATGTCCTTACGGAATACAAGGACAGGACTGAGACTTTAATAATATATGAGGCTCCGCACAGGCTTAAAGATACGCTGGATGCAATGCTCGAAGTCCTTGGGGACAGGGAGGCATGCGCGTCCAGGGAGATCACAAAGCTTCATGAAGAGCATATTCGAGGCAGGATCAGCGGGCTGGTTGAAACGTTCAAGGAAAAGGAACCAAGGGGTGAATTCGTGATCTGCATATCCGGAAGGACAAGGCAGGAATTGAATGAGGAAAAAGCGCTGGCCTTCAGTGAAATGTCAATCAGGGAACATCTTCAGAAGGTAATGGATTCTGGAATAGACAAGAAGGAAGCAATATCTGTCGTTGCAAAAGAAAGAGGCATACCGAAAAAAGAGGTCTACAAGGAAAGTTTGAATATTTAATACTCGGATTATATGGTAAAATATAACGTATAATACAGTATAATTTGTGAGAGAAGGTGGACGCTATTGCATGAACTGGAGAAATCGGTAAATCTTGGAGACCTTAATCTAAACGTAAAGAACCTTGCCAGGACCACTTTGATTCCGATTGAGGATTTTCCTAAGTATGACCTGTTCCTGTCCCAGGTAATCGAATTCCTGGAGACTGTGTTCAAGGATGAGAAGTATACAGTGAATATCATCCAGAACTACATCAAGAATGAGATAATTACAAAGCCAGTGGATGGGAAGAAGAAGGGTTATACAAGAATACATCTAATAGAGCTTTTCTTCATCAGTTACATGAGGCCAGTCCTCACAATGGAAGAGATCCGCAAGGTGTTCAGGCTTGCATTCAACAATATAAATGACAGGTCTGATGATATTATTTCCTTTGAGACTGCATATGAGATCTTCTACAATATCCAGAGGAACAAGGATATATTCGATATGAACAAGGGCATATTCAGCAATACGAAGCTCGAAAACATAGTCAGTACTTTGAATTTAAAGGATGCTGACAGGGACAGGATAAAGACTTTCATTGCTGTGATGGCGCTCATTTCCGAAGCCAGCTTCATAAAGACAAGCGTAAAAAGTTTGATTCTTGACTCCAAGGATTAGCATTTCGCAGGAATCCTGCATATTTATCACAGGGGTGATAAAATGGATGTTCTCATAAGTGCGGTGTCAGACATAGGATTCCCTATGGTCGTTGCTATTTATCTCCTTACTCGGATCGAGGGGAAAATGGAGAGCCTGACTGTAAGCATCAACAATCTGTCGACCATACTGGACCAGAATCTGAAGTGATTCCAATATTCTTACAAAATTTCCATGAGGGACACACAATGGTAACTTCTGTCTGCTAAATTGGAAATATGAAGAATCCCCTTTATCAACATTATTTTGCAGCATAATTGTTTATGCTCTCTCCTTTGAAGCTCCTAATCGGGGGCTTTCTTTTTTTAAGCAAAAGGACCGGAAAAATCCGGTCCATCGTAATGTCAGCAGTCAGATGCAGAAAGGTCCCTTCCTCTTTCGCTCATAAGAACGAATCTGCTTCCAAAAAAAGTCTTGATATACTTAATCCGGACATTCTGGAAAAAGAATGCCATATCTCCATCCGCTGCGATCCTTATTCCGTCCTGTTCGTATACTTCGTCCTCTTTAGATAGTTCACCCTGAACTATTTCGAAACTCGGGCCACCTCAGCCAAAGCCCATCATGGCTATCCTGTATACATTTCCTTCCTTCTTGAGCTGCTTCTTCATCTCTTCGATAGTATTCTCATCTATATGAATCTGCATGATATCCTCCTTTCTTTTGTTTTTAAAGATTATATCATGTTAGAACGGATAAATGAAGGGGAGCAGAAATTTCAATGTCTGGGGAACTTTTGTCATCATTGCCATTTGGTGACTTCTATCGTCTATAATATAGGAAGTACTGAATTCGAGGTGCACGATGACCGAGGTTAAGATATCTGTAAGAAATTTGATTGAATTTGTCCTGAGGAATGGAGACATATCATCAAAGTCCGCTGCTTCAAGTCCTGCAAGGTTGGAGGAAGGGACAAGAGCCCATATCGCACATCAGAAGATGCGGTTGGAGGAGGATAGTTCATATATCAAGGAATACTACCTTAAGCATACCAGGGAAATAGACGGGTACCTTTTTACCGTTGACGGCAGGGCTGACGGACTGGTACACGACAAGTATATAGAAGAGATCAAATCAACCTATGTGCCGCTGGATGACATAGAGGACGGCAGCCTTCTGCACTGGGCTCAGGTCATGTTCTATGGCTTCATGTACCTTGAGGACAAAAAGGGAGAAGAGATTAATCTGAAGCTTACCTACTGCAATCTGGATGACAGTATCCACAAGACCTTCGAAAGGCTTTATACACTTGATGAGCTGAGGTCATTTGTTGAGAGAGTCGTTACAGGATATATGAGGTTCATCAGAGAAAGGCTTAGATGGCAGGAGTTGAGGGATGTATCCCTGAAGGTCCTCGATTTTCCTTTTGAGCGTTATCGGGAGGGGCAGAGGGAGCTTGCTGTTGCTGTCTATGGAACCATAAAGGAGGGAAGGAAGCTCTTCGCTCAGGCTCCTACGGGAACGGGGAAGACCGTTTCCACACTCTTTCCTTCTCTTAAGGCTCTTGGGGAGGGACTTCTTGACAGGATATTCTACCTGACTTCAAAGGGGACGGGAAAGACAGTTGCAGAAGAGACTGCAGATGTCCTAAAGGCAAAAGGAGCACGCATAAGGACACTTACACTCACGGGGAAGGAAAAGGCATGCCTGAACGAGACTGTTGAATGCGAGCCTGAAAAATGCCCGTACGCCAAAGGCCATCTTGACAGGATAAATGAATGTCTTCTTGAAATGCTTCAGAATGAGGAGACCTTCACCAGGGAGAAGCTCGAGGAATATGCGATTAAGCATATGGTTTGTCCGTTCGAGATGTCACTGGATATGTCACTATTCTCAGACCTCATCATATGTGACTACAACTATGCCTTTGACCCGAGAGTATACCTCAGGCGGTTCTTCGTGGACATCAGGGAAAAGTACATGTTCCTTGTCGATGAAGCACATAACCTTGTAGACCGCTCAAGGGAGATGTACAGTTCAACATTACTTAAGTCAGAAGTCATGGAAGCTAAGAAAGCTGCAAAGGGCAAGTCCAGGAAGCTAGAAAAGTCGTTAGGCGACTTGAACAAGATATTCATAGCCGAGCGCAAGGAACTTGAGGTAATAGGTGGCAGGCGGACTTCAAATGCCGTACCTGAAGAGCTGCTCCAGTATGCTGAGAAGTTCATAACTGCCTTTGAAGCATTCCAGAAAGATCATCCTGATGAATTTGAAGAAAAGGAGAAGATACTTGACCTGTTTTTCAAAGCTCACAATTTTGTTGCAGCAGGAGCAATGTTCAGGGAAGGCTATATCGCATATGCGGAATCCAGTCCGAACGATGTCAGGTTCAGGATATTCTGCATGGATCCGGGTGAGATACTCATTGAAATCTTCAAAAGGGCCAGGTCAGCAGTAATATTTTCAGCGACACTTACTCCAATGAAATACTATATGGACGTACTTGGAGGTGAAGAAGGGGATTACAGGATGGTGCTGAAGTCTCCGTTCCCAAAGGAAAATCTCCAGGTGTTCCTTGACCGTCGGATAGACACAAGATTCAGCGCGAGGGAGAATAGCTTCGAAGGGATAGCTGATAATATCCAGGCAATGGCCATGATGAAGAAGGGGAACTATATGGCTTTCTTCCCATCGTACAAGTACATGAACAATGTATATGAGGTGTTCTCAGGGAAGTACGGCACAATAACTGATACTTTTCTTCAGACTCCTTCAATGGAGGATCAGGAAAGGGAAACAGTCTTGGACAGTTTCAGAAGCCAGCGGGGGAAGTCATACATAGCCTTCATGGTTCTTGGCGGAGTATTCGCAGAAGGCATAGACCTTAAGGGTGAAGCACTCATTGGTGCCGCGGTGGTAGGGGTAGGATACCCTCAGGTATCCTTCGAGAGGGACCTTATCAGGGATTATTTTGAAAAGGAAGGACTTGGCTACGAATATGCATACATTTATCCGGGAATGAACAGGGTGCTTCAGGCTGGCGGAAGAGTAATACGCACCGAAGAGGATAAAGGTACTATCCTGCTGATGGACCTGAGATATTCCTGGAGCTCATTCAAATCTCTATTGCCGGAGCACTGGCTTCCACTGTTGGAATGGAAGCGAAAGAACCATCTTTGAGTGAAATTAAAACTGATGCACAAAAGAAACTGATTACATTGGTAATTCAATGATTAAATTGTGAATTGTTGGTATTTTGTTAAAATTCATTGACTTCACATAACATTAAATAGTACCATAGTATTATACAATTATTACATCATACGGAATCAGTGAGGATATTTAATGCTAAGCAAAAATACAAGGAACCTGCTTCTTAAGACTGGAGTGGCATTGTCACTCTCATTCTTGCCGGCCGGAATACCAGTTGAAATAATAGAAACCTACACAGTTCAGGCAGCAGTAGTGGATACTGCCACCGGAAAACTTACAGTCAAGGTGTCATCAGTATGGGCGTACTCAAGCGCAAGCTGGACAGCGAGGTCAAGGACATACAGCCAGGGGACTGTACTCAATGTGTCTGAAAAACATATTGTCGATGGCAGGTACATGTACAAGCTGGATAACGGACTTTTCATTACTGCAAACACCAGCTATGTATCGTTCACACCAAATGCTTCACAGGCTGCCCCGATAACTGCCGCACCATCAACTGCAGACTACAGGAAAACGACTGCAAACCTCAACATGAGGTCAGGAGCTGGAACAGGTTATTCCATCCTGCTCACGATCCCCAAGGGGACATCACTGAAGGTTGAGTCAATATCAGGCACGTGGGCCAAGGTAAGCTACAGCGGAAAGACAGGTTATGTCTCAACCGCATACCTGACATCAGCACCAGCTCCAATACCAGCTCCAGCTCCAGCACCAGCACCAGCACCAGCTCCGGTCACAGATGATTGGAGAGCTACGACAGCAAACCTCAACATGAGGTCAGGGACTGGAACAGGATATGCCATTTTAACAACCATCCCCAAAGGGACATCACTGAAGGTTGAGTCAATATCAGGTACGTGGGCCAAGGTGAGCTACAGCGGAAAGACAGGTTATGTCTCAACCTCATACCTGACATCAGCACCAGCACCAGCACCAGCTCCAGCTCCGACACCAGCACCTGCACCAGCTCCAGCACCTGCACCAGCACCCGCTCCAATCACAGATGATTGGAGAGCTACGACAGCAAACCTCAACATGAGGTCAGGAGCAGGAACAAGCTATACAGTAATACTGACCATACCTTCGGGTACGAAGCTCAAGGTAGAGGGGATTTCAGGGACATGGGCAAAGGTTAGCTACAGCGGGAAGGCTGGTTATGTCTCAACCGCATACCTGACATCTGCACCTGCACCAGCACCAGAGCCAGCGCCTGTTCCAGAGCCAACACCTGTACCAGAGCCAGAGCCAGCTCCGACACCAGCACCAGCTCCGGTCACGGATGATTGGAGAGCTGCGACAGCAAACCTCAACATGAGGTCGGGAGCAGGAACAAGCTATACAGTAATACTGACCATACCTTCGGGTACGAGGCTCAAGGTAGAGGGGATTTCAGGGACATGGGCAAATGTAAGCTACAGTGGAAAGACAGGCTATGTTTCGACAGCGTATCTTGTTGAGGCCTCAGCGCCAGTACCTGAGCTTCTTCCGTCCAAGATTACAGTTGATACGGATTTCAGGGAAGTCTATAGCAATGAAGAGATTGTGATCCGAGGCTGGGCATTGTCCGACAAAGGTGTTACTGAAGTAAGGATCATTCTCGATGGTACGGATATTGGAGCGGCAGGCAGGGAAGCAAGACCTGACGTTCTGGCTGCATATCCGGCATACACTTCAGCCACTGAACCAGGATACAGCTTCACACTTGGACAGGACAGCATTTCAACTGGTTCACATACGATCGTGATCAAGGCTATATCTGCTGATGGAACCATCATGGAAAAGGCTTTCCAGTTCACTGAAGTAGATGCTATGCCAATGGCGGTCATCGAAAAGCCAGCTGGCACCATAGAATATGGTGATGTAGAAGTATCAGGATATGTGCTCAACAATGCTGGTATAAAATCAGCGGAGATACTGGTAAATGGTGTATCGATCGGTATGGCTTCAACAGGTCTGGAAAGAATGGATGTCGCATCAAGATATCCGTTTTACCTGAATGCCCAGACAAGCGGCTACAGCCTTACCCTGTCTAAGGCAAGGTTTGCAAGAGGTGAGAACACTGTAACCGTAAAGACCGTAGGCAATGACGGAACATCAGCACAGGCTTCAGTGAATTTCTATTTCAGCAAACCATTCGTGGAGTCTGTTGCTGTACTAGAATCCCCATCGGCAGCAGAAATGGGCAATGAGGACATCCTTGTTAAAGGGTACGCTCTTGATGACACAGGAGTAAAGTCCGTCAAGGTACTATTGAACGGCAAGGCAACCGGTACAGCAGCCATTGGCATTGCCAGACCGGAAATTGAGATACTGTATCCGGATTTCTATAATTCTGCAAAAAGCGGATTTCTGTATACAATAAGAAGAAACAATCTGTTCCCTGGTGTAAATACGGTTACTGTGAACATAACGTTCAATGACGGCAGGACTAAGACCATCAACCATACTGTTGCAGTCGATAAGATCCCTCTTATCATTATAGATGCGGGGCATGGAGGAACTGATCCAGGAGCTTCAGGTTACCTGAATGGGATAAGAGTGTCGGAGAAGACCTATGTCCTTCAGTTCGCAAAGGCTTTGGACGAAGAAGTGAGGGCTCTTGGATACAGGACACTTCTTACAAGGACAGAAGATGTGTTCGTTGAACTGTCGGCAAGGGCAAAGATTGCAAATGATGCAGACGGGGACCTGTTCTTCTCGATACATCATGACTACAGCTCATCACCGACTTCATCGGGTGCATTCCTGATATATCCTTCTCAGAAGACAGTTTCAATATCTGACTCTGCAATTGCTGAAAGCATCGACGTGTCAGGGTACCTGAAGAAGACCTTCATAGCGGCAGGCTTCAGGGATAGGAGAAACGGCTATGATATAGATATTTCAGGTCATACTCTGGCGGTGCTCAGACAGTCTGAGATGAGGTCCGTGCTTGCGGAGATAGGATACATGTCAAATGCGGAAGATATGTTGAAGATAGCGGATCCTGTGTTTCAGAAGGCCGTGGCTTACGGGCTTGCACAGCAGATCAGGGCATATTTTGAAAGGCAGTAACTTTTTTGAACTTTTGTCTCATGCTGCCAGAGGGGAGGAAGGGCATGTTAAGCAGAAAAACCAGATTGGCACTAATCAAGGCGGGAGTAGCTCTCACAATTTCATTCGCTTCGGTCGGAACGTACAGCGTCAGGACATATGCTGATGTTGTGAACACTACAGCTGGTACACTGACTGTCAAGGCATCTTCCATTTGGACTTACAGTGCCCCTGACTGGAACGCAAAGACCAGGACATACCCATCAGGAACTGTATTTAAGGTAACTGAAAAGCATAACGTTGCAGGTCGCTACATGTACAGGCTGGACTCTGGGCTGTATATTACCGCTAATGAGGCTTATGTCACATTCGCACCGATGACACGGACTGAACCTGAGGTAAAGCCTCCTGCGCAAGTGACTGCTGATACCAGGACGACAATAGCGAACCTTAACATGAGGACAGGCCCAGGTACAACATTTGCAATAATAACTACAATTACCAAAGATTCAGAAGTAAGGGTTGAATCAGAAGCCGGAGGATGGGCAAAGGTTGAGTATGGCGGCAGATCAGGATATGTATCAACATCGTATCTGACTCAGGTTGCAGCTGCTCCAGCTCCAGTTCCAGTTCCGGAACCCCAGCCGGAGCCTGTTCCTGCACCAGAGACTGCAGCATTTGAGAGAAAGACTACAGTCAACCTTAATATGCGGACCGGACCTGGTACGTCATATGGAATCATAACCACTATTCCTAAGGATACCAGCGTAAGTGCTGAAGCTGAATCAGATGGATGGGTGAAGGTAACCTATTCGGGGAAGACGGGGTATGTGTCAGCGCAATACCTGACACAGCCAGCAGTGATTGACCAACCGTCTACGCAACCAGACCCTGTGCCTGAGCCACCGTCTCAGGAGCCGGATCCTGTGACTGAAGATGCGGAAGCACCTGCAAGCGATGACTTCAGGACAACGACTGCAAATCTTAATCTCAGGTCTGGGGAAGGTACCTCATATCCTGTAATCATGGTAATTCCTTCAGGTACATCTCTTAGTATCGATAGTATTACGGGCGTATGGGCAAAGGTGACATATTCCGGGGAAACAGGGTATGTGTCAGTACAATATCTGACCCAGCCTGCTGTGGCCGAACCCGTACCTGAACCGGAGCCAGACCCTGTGACTGAAGTTCCTGAAGCACCAGCAAGCGATGACTGGAGGTCAACGACTGCGAACCTTAACCTGAGGTCAGGAGAAGGAACCTCATATCCTATAATCAAGGTCATCCCATCGGGTACAATGCTTAATGTTGAAGCGGATACAGGGAGCTGGGCAAAGGTGACCTACGGCGGAAACACAGGATACGTAGCAACCGCATACCTTGTTAAGAGTGAAGCCCCCGCAACAGGCGTGGATATCGTGGAGTATGCGTCGCAGTTCCTCGGAGTTCCTTATGTCTGGGCCGGAAACACACCTGAATCAGGCTTTGACTGCTCTGGATTCACAAGATACGTATACGCTAACTTCGGAATCTCACTTCCAAGGATATCAAGGGACCAGGCAAAGACTGGCACTGCAGTTACCGAGGAACAAAGGAAGCCTGGTGACCTGCTTTACTTCGGCTCCAATGGTTATGTAGACCATGTGGGGATATATGCAGGCGACAATAATGTCATACATGCATCGAGCACCAATAAAATGGTTGTAATTTCAAGCCTTCAGTACTATACTGCGACATATATGGGCGCAAGAAGGCTTTTGAATCCATAAGGGTTTTTATCAAGTCATGAGAGGAGGAACAGGATGTTAAGCAAAAAGACCAGAATGGCTCTCGTCAAGGCGGGAGTAGCATTGACAGTGACGATGGCCAGCATCGGGGCAGGAAGCCTCTCTGGCGGGGAAATGGCTATGGCTGCTGTCATTAACACGCAGACAGGAACACTTACAGTGAAGGCAGCTTCGCTTTGGGCATACAGCTCTCCAAACTGGAGTGCAAGGACAAGGACATATCCAGCAGGAACTTCCCTGAAGGTTGTCGAGAAGCATGAGGTGGATGGGAGGTACATGTATAAGCTTGAAAACGGGCTTTACATATCAGCAAATACCGCATATGTGAGCTTCTCACAGGATACGGCAAGCGTACCTGCACCAACTCCGTCGCCAGCTCCTGCTGAGCAGGCTGGTGACGTTCGTGTCACCACAGCAAACCTCAACATGAGGACTGGACCAGGAACGGGTTATTCGATAATGACAACCATACCTAAGGGTTCAAGTGTAGCTGTTGCATCAGTAACAGGTGGTTGGGCAAAGGTAACCTATGGCGGAAGGACAGGATATGTTTCATCAGGCTATCTGTCTGCACCCGTATCGGCACCTGCCCCGACACCGACACCTGCCCCGGAAGCGCCCTCAGGCGATGTTAGGAAGACTACTGCGAATCTTAACATGAGGACAGGACCAGGAACAGGATATTCAATACTTATGACTATCCCCAATGGCTCAAGCGTGACAGTGTCGTCCGTATCTGGTGGCTGGGCTAAGGTGACCTATGGTGGTAAGTCAGGATATGTCTCGACATCGTATCTTACGCAGCCAGTGACAACAACACCAGCACCAGCACCAGAACCTGTAATACCTTCAGAGGACAAGAGGACCACGCTGTATAACCTCAACATGAGGACAGGACCAGGAACAGGATATTCGATACTTGTGACAATACCAAAAGGCGCTAGCATTCCGGTGGCATCCGTATCAGGAGGATGGGCCAAGGTGACCTATGGCGGAAGGACAGGTTACGTAGCTGCAGCATACCTTTCGGAGCCGCAGGCCCCTGTAGTCAAACCGGACCTTCCCATGATTATGACTGTGGATGCATCACCCAAAGAATCGTACTCCAATGAGGACATTACCATAAAGGGCTGGGCTCTTGATGATTCTGGGATAAAGGAAGTGGTTATCCTTCTTGACGGAGTGCAGATAGGGACTGCATCGAGGTATTCGAGGCCCGATGTCGAAAATGCGTATACAAGCTATGAATCCAGAGCCAATTCAGGATTCGAATTCACCATACCAAAATCCTCAGTTAGCATCGGAACACATACGGTTACCGTTCGTGCAGTTGGAATAGATGGGACAACTAAGGAAAACACATATACAGCTGTCATGGTAAAGGAAAGCCCGGTAGTTAAGGTCACCAGCCATACGGGAGGTGCCGTTGTAAGGACAGAGAAGACAACCATTGAAGGCTTTGCACTTAATGTGGCTGGAGTGGCACAGGTATCTGTAGAACTCAATGGCACGAAAGTTGGAAACGCTGTGATCGGGCTTGCCAGAACAGGCATGGAGTCCTATACCGCCTATTCCGATGCTTCAAAAAGCGGATTCAGCTTCATATTCGATACAAAGACCATGGTCCAGGGGAACAATACAATTAAGCTTGTCATGACGGGCAAGGACGGTACCCTAAAGAGCGAGACCATAACACTTGTGAGCAATGAGTTCTATGTTGAAAAAGCGTACTCAGAGACTCTGACCTACTACGCCAAGGCTGAGCTTGCCAAGGGTTCGGCAATCAAGCAGGTGGATGGCAAGTGGGTTGCAGCAACCGTAGATGACATAAGGTACTACATGGACCCCGCAAACTTCATGAACGACTACATCGGGAAATACATGTTCATGAAGCTGAGCTACATAGAGGTGGATACTGCCGTGCTTGAGCAGATGCTCGCAGGCAAGGGGATCCTCAGCGGAAAGGCCCAGGTATTCAAGGATGCGTGCAAGTCGAACAACATAAATCCGATATACGTTATAGCACATGCGCTGCTTGAAACCGGAAACGGAACCTCAGTACTCGCTAACGGGGTACTGGTAAAGGAAAAGCATGTTGTATTCAATGACCTATACAGTCCTGTCATACCTGTCGACCCGCCGGTCACAGTCTACAACATGTTCGGGATAGGGGCGTATGACGGCAATGCTGTCCTGTGGGGATCGGAACGTGCGCTTGACAGGGGATGGACTACTCCTGACCTTGCAATAGCAGGTGGAATAAAGTTCCTGGCTGAATCCTACATCAACAATGCGACGTACATGCAGAACACGCTGTATACAATGAGATACAGGTTCGAGGGGTATGGCCTCTGGCACCAGTATTCGACTGACATCGCATGGCACTATAAACAGGCAAGGATAATCCAGAGGGAATTTTCAAAGATCCCTAATCTGCCAAGGTTTGAATTTGAGATTCCGACCTTCAAGGAAGAGCTGCCTTCTCAATAATGCAGGCATCCTATCATCAAGAATTTCAGATTCAGGTAAAAAATGAAGACCGTGAGCTGCCGCTCACGGTCTTGTCATTACATGAATCAATCTTTCT
Organism: Youngiibacter fragilis 232.1; assembly: GCF_000495435.3. GTDB lineage: Bacteria > Bacillota > Clostridia > Clostridiales > Clostridiaceae > Youngiibacter > Youngiibacter fragilis. The sequence continues at coordinate 14,192 of NZ_AXUN02000177.1, forward strand.
TCTGGCTCTTGGGAATCTCGTTCTCGTATATGAAGTCGTGGAGCTCCTCTATGGTCTCCTCCTTTTCAAAGAAGTAGAACCACTTTGTTGTAAGCTTCCCATAGCCGTAGTCATCGGTCGGGAACCTTGCCTGAAGGACATTCTTCATACCTGCGTTGATGACGCTGGTCCCTATCCTTACCATGTTGTAGAGGGATACGTTGGTTTCTACGTTCGGCGCAAGCTTTGCTGCGACACCGGGGATGTCCTTTGTATCGATTTCCTTGAACTTGTTGAACATCGATGTTAGTACAGAACGCTGCCTTTCAGTCCTTTCGAAGTCACCATCCCCAACATACCTTACTCTTGCATAGCCTACGGCCTGGACACCTGTTAAGGTCTGGAGTCCGGTTGTCTCGATTGCCTTATATGGGACATCTTCGATTTTAGCTACATCGCCAATATATGCATTGACCATGTCGATCTCATAGTCCTTGATGTCTATTTCAACTCCGCCAAGCGCATCGATGACGTTGATGAGCCCGCCATAGTTGATTACCGCATAGTATTCAATGTTCATACCGAAATTCGTATTTACTGTGTTCAGTGCGAGGGGTGCACCGCCGTATGCATAGGCATGCGCGAGCTTGTCCGAACCGTGCCCCTTTATCTTGACATAGGAATCCCTCATGAGGGATGAGAGCTTCAGATTGTTGTTAACGGGATCGATTGAAAGTATCATCATGGAGTCGGAGCGTGAATTCTCATCTGGTGCCCTTTTATCAGTACCCAGGAGGAGTATGTTTATAACTTCCTTCGAGTTCTCGAACATGTTTATCTTCACTTCAGCTTCTTCGGTGATTCCGAGGTCTTCCTTCTCAGTGCTTATTACCTGTACGTCGAGGCTCTTGTAAATGTTGTTGACGTACCATGCGCCATACGCTCCTGCTGAAAACAGGGCCAGGAGGGCTATTATAAGCGCTACTTTGATTCCTTTGTTCATATCTGCACATCCTTTGCTGATAATGGACCTTGAATTTCCATCTACCGATTATGTTACCACCATTTTGTAAAGAAAAGTTAAAATTCAATTACACAATTCTTAACAGGTGATTAAAGATTGACGCCTCTGTGACAATGTCCTCCGTTTATATTATAATGATTGTGGTAATTTATTGTTATAAAAATCATGCAACAATCGGAGGTATATATGAAGACTTACCTTGTGACCGGAGGAGCCGGTTTCATAGGATCCAATTTTGTGATCCATATGCTGAGTTCATACAATGATGTGAAGATAGTGAATCTTGACAAGCTTACATATGCAGGGAACCTTGAAAATCTTAAGGGTGTTGAAAACAACGGGAACCATGTTTTCGTGCAGGGAGATATCTGCGACAAGGAGCTTGTAGGCAGGCTCTTCACGGAATATGACTTTGACTATGTCATAAACTTTGCAGCTGAGTCCCACGTTGACAGGAGCATAAAGGAGCCTGAGGTATTCGCCTCAACCAACGTACTGGGAACTGTGACCCTTCTCAACGCTGCAAAGAGCGCATGGGAAAAGGATGGAGTCTGGAAGGAAGGGGCAAAGTTCCTGCAGGTATCGACTGACGAGGTCTACGGATCGCTTGGAGATACAGGCTACTTCATGGAAACCACTCCATTAGACCCTCACAGCCCGTATTCCTCATCGAAGGCCGGAGCAGACATGATGGTAAAGGCATACGCCGACACCTTCAAGATGCCTGTCAACATAACAAGGTGTTCGAACAACTATGGACCGTACCAGTTCCCTGAGAAGCTGATACCTCTCATAATCAACAACTGCCTTAACAAGAGGCCTCTCCCGGTTTACGGTGACGGACTCAATGTTAGGGACTGGCTTTATGTTGTTGACCACTGCAAGGCCATTGACATGGTAGCAAGGAATGGAAGACTCGGAGAGGTCTACAACGTAGGCGGACACAACGAGAGGACCAACATCCACATAGTGAAGACCATTATCGCATACCTCAATGAAAATGTGGATGAAACCATCACCGAGGACCTCATAAAGTATGTTGAGGACAGGAAGGGACATGACAGAAGGTACGGCATCGACCCGACAAAGATCAGGGAAGAGCTTGGCTGGGAGCCTGAGACCATGTACGAGGACGGTATAAAGCTTACAATACAGTGGTATCTTGACAACAAGGACTGGATGGATCACATAACAAGCGGCTCATATCAGGAATACTACGAAAAGATGTATTCCGGGAGGTAGTTATGGGTAAATTCAAGTTCACTGAAGCTGAAATAAAGGGTGTATTCGTGATAGAGCCTACAGTATTCGGCGACGACAGGGGCTACTTCATGGAGACCTACAACTATAAGGAGTTCAGCGAAAACGGACTCCCGATGCAGTTCGTGCAGGACAACCAGAGCAAATCGAGGAAAGGCGTGCTTAGAGGCCTCCATTTCCAGTCAGAGATGCAGCAGGGAAAGCTTGTAAGGGTAATCAGCGGAGAAGTCTTCGATGTAGCAGTAGACCTAAGGAAGGGTTCTGACACGTATGGCAAATGGCAGGGCGTAAGACTGTCTGCGGAAAACAGGAAGCAGTTCTACGTGCCTGAGGGCTTTGCCCATGGATTCATCGTTCTTTCTGAGACAGCGGAATTCGTGTACAAGTGCACGAACCTTTACGCACCTCAATATGAGGGAGGGATACTCTGGAATGACCCTGAAATAGGAATCGAGTGGCCCCTTGAAGGCATCGAAGAGGTGCTGCTTTCGGAAAAGGACAGGAATGCAGGTACTCTTAAAGAAAAAAGAATAGTGCTATAGTAATCCTGACCATATTTTTATATATTAAAAATATGGTCATCTGATTATTTGTATATTGGAGCTGCTTACTAAGCCCTATGGGCTTGTCTTGGAAATTTTGTTAGGTGGTCGTATGTTAAAGAAGATTAAAGAAATAACTGTCTATAAGGAGCTCCTTTATAACCTTACCAGCAAGGAGCTGAAGCTGAAATACAAGAATTCCGCATTGGGATTCTTCTGGTCGTTCCTTAATCCGCTTCTCATGCTGACAGTATATACGTTTGCATTCAAGTTCATCATGAGGATAGAGATTGAGAACTACAGCCTTGTGCTGCTTGCAGGACTGCTTCCCTGGAACTTCTTCAATGCATCAGTTCAGGGAAGCACCATGTCACTAGTGAACAACTCGCATCTGATCAAGAAGGTGTACTTTCCGAGGGAGATTATTCCATTGTCTCTTATCATGAGCAATTTCGTGAACTTCCTAATGACGATGATAGTCCTGTTCGTGGCGATGATGCTTTTCGGTGTGCCGCTGGGTATCAATATATTCATGCTCCCAGTAGTTCTCATTCTCCTTGTGATGTTCACGACGGGACTAAGCCTCATGCTCTCATCTCTCAACGTATACTACAGGGACATATCCCATTTCGTTGAGATACTGTTCATGGCATGGATCTACCTTACTCCTGTAATCTATTCGTTCTCGATGATACCGGAGAAGTACAGGATATTCCTGATGCTGAATCCCATGACCCTTGTAGTCGAGCTCATAAGGGACACCACAATAAGGAATGTGTTCCCTGACCTCAAGTTCCTCCTGGCACTGCTTGTTGTCTCTTCCATTACTCTTGCTGTCGGGCAGAGAGTGTTTACAAAGCTCGAACGCGACATCGCAGAGAGGATATAGAGGGGTGGAAATATGGCAGTGATAGAATTCAAGAGCGTAAACAAGAAGTTCAAGCTATACCAGAACCTCAGCTATTCAATCAAGGAGATATTCATCAATACCTTGCTGAGGAGATGGAGGCTGCAGGTGGCATACCATCCGGTCCTGACGGATGTCTCCTTCAGGATTGAAAAGGGTGAGACTGTAGGGATCATCGGGGAGAACGGAACAGGAAAAAGCACAACATTAAAGCTGATATCGAAGATACTTTATGCAGACAGCGGAGATGTGCTGGTGGACGGCAAGGTATCTGCGCTCCTTGAGGTAGGTGCCGGATTCCAGCCGGACCTCACCGGAAGGGAGAACGTATTCCTCTACGGCTCCATACTCGGGCTCTCCAAGGCAACCATCACGAAGAAATACGATGAGATAGTGGCGTTTGCAGAGATGGAGGAGTTCATGGAATCCCCTGTCAAGAACTACTCGTCAGGTATGTACATGAGGCTGGCTTTCGCTGTAGCGATAAATGTTGACCCGGACATACTGATCATCGACGAAGTTCTGGCAGTGGGCGATGAAGCCTTCCAGAAGAAGTGCATAGAGAAGATACTCTCGTTCAAGAGACAGGGAAAGACCATAGTGTTCGTATCACATGACATGGGTATGGTAGACAGGATCTGCGACAGGGTTATCTTCATAAAGAAGGGCGGCCACATAGTGGAAGGCTCGACGGATGACATGATAAACCTGTACAGGAGACTTGTGTACAACATAGTTGACGAGCCTGAGGAACAGATTGTCGGCGAAAACGGCAATGTGAAGCTCATGCTCCATGAATCGCATTCCCACCCAATGAACAACAGGTATGGGAACAGGAAGGTTGAGATCTCAAGGGTCTATTTCTCTGATATGGCAGGAAGCATAAAGAACAGGTTTGATACCGGCGAGGATATTGCGGTAAATGTGGAGATCAAAAGAAACTCTGATATTGATGAAGTGGTGTTTGGCTATGCTATCCATTCTGAGGATGATGTCCTCGTATCCGGAAGCAACTCCAGAAACCACCATGTGACATTGAAGAATACATCTGACACAGTCCGTTTCAGGATGATAATAAGCAATGTGCTCCTTGAGGGCAGATACCAGTTCACTGCTGAACTCCACAGCTCCGAGCAGGTCGACCAGTATGACATCCTGGACAGACAGTATGAATTCATGGTTGACCAGGCGACTGTTGATGGCAACGGCCTTGTAAAGCTTCCCGTCATATTTGAGATACCGGAAGAGAGCGGCCAAATATGAGAGCAGACATTGTAGTGCCGAACTACAACGGCTGCAGGCATATGGAGCTTCTGGCAAAGTCCCTTGCAGCTCAGAATGACAGTGACTTCAGGGTCATATTTGTTGACAATGGTTCAGAGGATGGCAGCCCGGAACTCTTTGAGAATCTTTCAGCAGAGCTGGAGCTTGACCATATCATAATCAGGAATGGTGCAAACCTTGGATTTCCAGCCGCAGTGAACGCGGGCATAAGGGTTTCAGGTGAGGAGATCGTTATTCTCCTGAACAATGACATCGAGGCTCACCCGTCGTTCGTGAGAGAACTTAAGAGGTCCATGGAATCCAGGCCAGATGCTTTTTCAGTCCAGGCAAGGATGATGCGCTTTGATGACAGGGACAGGCTGGATGACGCAGGTGACGGATACACCATGCTAGGCTGGGGATACAAGACGGGAGACGGGAAGAATGCCGATGGCTACATGTCCGGGAGGGAAATATTCAGTTCCTGTGCAGGAGCTGCAGCCTACAGGAAGAGCGTGTTTGATGAGATAGGTCTGTTTGATGAATCATTCTTCGCTTACCTTGAAGACATGGACATATCCTGGAGAGCTAGGATCGCAGGCTACACAAACCACTACTCCCCGGATCCGGTGGTTTACCATATTGGAAGCTCGTCAACCGGCGGCAGAAGGTCATCCTTCAAGATGAAGCTTGTGCCAAGGAACAACATATGGCTCATTTGGAAAAACATGCCCATGATTTTCATAATATTGAATCTGCCGTTCATTATGGCAGGTATCCTGATTAAGGGTGCCGCATTCTCGATGATGGGATTTGGAAGAGAGTACTGGGGTTCTGTAGCAGAAGGGATAACGACCCTTGGTGAAGTCAGGAGAGGACCATTCAGGCTTAAGGATGCAGGAAGGCACATTGCGATCCAGCTTGAACTTATTGCTGGGATCTGGCACCTGATAAGGAAGTAAGAATGGAGGACCTATGGACGTTTCAATAATAATTGTCAACTACAATACGTGTGAGCTTACCGGAAAGGCCATAGATTCCGTTGTGAATACCGTTAAGGGTCATTCTTACGAGATAATACTGGTGGATAACGGTTCTTCCGACGGAAGCGCAGAGGCTTTCAGGAGAAGGAAGGATATAGTCTTTATAGAGACTGGTGAGAACCTGGGATTCTCGAAGGCAAACAATATCGGGATAAAGGCCTCAAAAGGAAGAAGGATACTGCTTCTGAATTCTGACACCATCGCAAGGTCAGGTGCCATAGACAGGTCCATGGAATACATGGATTCCACAGGCATCAAGGTCCTCGGTGCCAAGGTGGTGCTTCCGGACGGGAGACTGGACAAGGCCTGCAAGAGGTCATTTCCGACTCCTTCAAATTCAGTCTGGCACTACATGTACCTTGACAGGGTATTCAGGGCAAGCAGGACATTCGGAGCCTACAATCTTACGTATCTTGACGAAGATGAGATTGGTATGGTGGAGTGCATCATGGGTGCATACATGATGGTGGACAGGGAAGTAATTGACAGTGTAGGTCTGCTTGACGAGGACTTTTTCATGTATGGTGAGGACATCGACTGGTGCTACAGGATGGTGGAAGCCGGATACGGAATAATATACTATCCAGAAGCAGTCATAACGCACTACAAGAAAGCAAGCTTCAACAAGAGACGCAAGGAGTCCATAAGGGAGTTCTACGACTCAATGTGGATCTTCTACGAAAAGCACTATAAGGAAAAATACGGGAAGGGTGTCTCTTTGGCAATGTATGCCGGTATAAAGGGGAAAATGGCCCTTGACCTAGCAATAAATTCGCTGAAGAGGTGATTTTGCCGTGATCAAGAAAAACCAGAAGATATTGAACATGCTGCAGTTTGTGCTGGACATGGCGGCTATCCTCATATCCATAGCAGCGTCATGGTACCTGAGGTTCCACTCGGGGATCGTGCCAATATGGTTCCCCGGAATACTTTCATTCTGGGATTATTTCAATCCGGTAGTTATGTTCCTGCCTTTTTTCGCACTCAGCCTGTATCTCTTCAAGCTGTATGACCCTCAGAGGAAGAACACTTTCTCCGAGGAGGTCTATGCGATAGTGAAGGCGAACAGCACAGGGATATTCATGTTTGTCCTGTTCCTGTTCCTCTCCAAGCAGATGCACTATTCCAGGGTGATGCTTGCAATACATGTTGTGCTTGTCAACCTGCTCATGATAACCGAGAGGGGCTTAATCAGGCTCATGCTCAGGCGAATGAGGGCGAAGGGGTATAACCTGAAGCACATCATCCTCGTCGGTGACAGCGATGCATCGAGAAGGATAATAACCTCCATGGCTGCAAACAGGCACTGGGGATACAACATAATAGGTGTGATCAGCACGGGAATCGTTGATGCTGATTTTCCCGCAAGGCATCTTGGGATACTTTCCGACCTTGAGGAAGTCATAACAAGGGAAAATGCTGACGAGGTCTTCATTACACTTGAGCTGAATGAGTACAAGGTAGTTGACAAGATAATAAGGGTTTGCGAAAAGGCCGGAGTTAAGACCTATATCGTCCCTGACTACTACAGATACCTTCCCGCAAGGCCGTTTGTCGAGGATGTGGACGGGCTGCCTATAATAAACATAAGGTACATACCATTAGACAATCCTTTATATGCATTCGTAAAAAGGCTGCTGGACATACTGATCTCAGGGCTTGGCCTGCTTGCTATAAGTCCAGTGCTTCTGATAGTTGCAATTCTTGTCAGGCTCGATTCGCCTGGACATGTAATTTTCGTGCAGGAAAGGGTGGGGCTCAACAGGAAGCCCTTCAACATGTACAAGTTCAGGTCAATGAGGCTGCAGACGGATGAAGAGGAGCATGACAAGTGGACAACCAAGGATGACCCGAGAAAGACCAAGGTAGGCAATTTCATCAGGAAGACAAGCATAGATGAACTGCCTCAGCTTTTCAATGTGCTAAAGGGTGACATGTCACTCGTCGGACCCAGACCTGAAAGGCCTTATTTCGTGGAAAAGTTCAAGGAAGAGGTCCCAAGGTACATGATAAAGCACCAGGTAAGGCCGGGAATAACCGGCTGGGCTCAGGTACAGGGCTGGAGAGGCGATACCTCGATAGTCAGGAGGATCGAATGCGACATTTACTACATAGAGAACTGGAGCCTGGTTTTCGATGCAAGGATATTCCTCATGACGTTCTTCAAGAGGAAGGTAAAGGAAAACGCCTATTAGAAGATTTTGACTGATTGGATGTGGTCATCATGGCATTGTTAAGTGGGATGGGAAAAATTAAAAAGGCTATGAAGATTGCCATAAAGGATCCCGTGTATGCCGTGAGGCTTATAAAAGGGGTCAGAAGGCGCGGCATAAGATGGGCACTCGACAAGTCAAAGGCCAGGCTGTTCGCCGAGTCATTATCAAGCGGTTACTCATATGATGAAGAGGAGTACCTGGATACTGATGGGATGCTGAATGGACTTTCAAGGAAACCCAGGATATCTGTAGTCATGCCGGTATACAATGTCGATACAAGGTGGCTGGATGAAGCTGTAAAGTCGGTGCTTTCAAGCACCTATGACAATTTCGAGTTGATTCTGGTCGATGACTGCTCCACAGATGAAAGGGTTACAAAATACCTTGGTTCAATTTCCGATTCCAGGGTAAAAGTAACAAGGAACGAGAAAAACCTGGGGATATCAGGAACCAGCAACAGAGGTGCCGAAGAGGCATCAGGCGAATACATTGTCATGATGGACAATGATGACCTGATCCACAGGAACGCCTTGCTTCATATAGCTGAAGCGATTGTAGGATCCGCTCCCGATGTCATATATTCTGACGAAGACAAGACGGACCAGGATGGAATCAGGAAAGCGCCGTTCTACAAGCCTGACTGGTCACCTGACCTTCTGCGAAGCCAGATGTATATGGGCCACATCTTCGCATTCAGGAGAAACTTCTTTTTCGAGACCGGAGGTTTCAGGAAGGAATTCGACGGTGCTCAGGATTATGACCTTGCGCTCAGGATGTCAGAACGCACCTCCCGTTTATGGCATATTCCAAGGGTCCTCTACTCCTGGAGGGAGCTGCCGTCATCAACAGCCATGAATCCGGATTCGAAGCCGTATGCCCACATTGCCGGCTTGAAGGCTCTGGACGGTCATCTGAAGAGGATGTTCGGACAAGGTGCGCGTGCAGATGAGACAGACCAGTGGTATGTATATGATGCGAGGTATCCGACAAATCGGAAAAATCTTCTTGTCTCGGTGATAATCGACGGGACAAGCGGTGCTGAAAATATCAGGAGATGCATAAAGGCAATCGCGAATGCTGGAACAGGTTCAAGGTATGAAATAATCGTACTAAGGGAAGCTGCTGAAGATATTAGCGGCAGATTTGACCCTACGGTAAGAGTAGTTGACACTTCAGGGGCAAGCACCTTTGGTGCAAGAGCAAACAAGGGTATAAATGAAGCTGACGGTGATATTCTGATACTGATTGATGCGAGAGTAACGCGACTGTCCATTGGATTTATGGATAGGCTTGCTGAAAAGGCTGCAAGGATTGGAACAGGTATCGTTGGGTCAAGAGTTATGTCAGATGACGGCACGATTTTCAGTGCCGGTGTCACCGTACTTCCGGATGGAGCCTTGAGGAGATTGTTTAAAGGGTCGCCTTCAGTACATTACGGTACACCCTTCGCATCACCTCTTGTCACACGTAATATCCTTGGAGCCGATGGAATACTGATTGCGATATCAAGGTCCAGTTTTGGTCTTATAGGAACATTCAGCGAGTCATCCGATATGCTGGAAACCTGTTTTGACTATGGTGTGAGGAGCTTTGCCGCCGGACTGCTAAATGTGTACGACCCTCATGTGCAGGCTGAGCTGAAAGAGACTGAAGCTTTTGATATAAATGGCTTCAGCCAGTCGAATGGTTCAGATCCTTACTCAAATACCAGGCTCAACCTTGAGGATGGGCTTCCGGTTGTGCCTGTAGCTCCACGAATGAAAAGAGTATTAGGAGATAATAATGATAAGCAATAACTTCAAGGTATCCAACGCAAGGTTTCATCTTACTGACAAGGACAAATTAGTCATAGGAGGATGGTTCGCTGAAAACAACCCTGAAAAGAACGGCATAGAAGCATATCTGGATAAGACAAGGCTGGAAGTCAGAATTGACAAGTACAGGGGATATGATGTCAGACAAAGGCATCTTGTGCATCAGGCAAACATAAGCGAAGAATACTACTTATATATAAACCTGCCGAAGGACTTTGATGTACACGGCAAACTGATCATCTATACTGTTAATGGTGATGAAAGGATATCTTCTTTTGAAGCATCTGCTAAAAAAATTCAGCTGATTAAGAACCAGATGCCCTATTGTGTTGACACCGTAATGATTGAAAATGGGGAATGCATCCTTTCCGGGTGGGTTGCTTCCATTGATGAAATTGATGTTTCGGTGCAGGATGAAAATGGGCGTGACATGGATATCAATGTCGAATTCTTCAGCAGGAAGGATGTCGCAGCCACTTTCAAGGAAGCTCCACTATACGAATATTGCGGATTCAAGGTCGAGGTCGATTCGCCAAGCGGAAAGAAGCTGAATTTCATATTCAAATCAGGCGACCTGACAGCAAAATATGATGTAGACCTGGCAAAAGCCCGTAAAGGTGCATATTCACAAAAGGAAAACAAGCTTGTCAAGGGACTGAGATACCTTAAGAAGCATGGAATAAGGTGGACAGCATTGAAAGCCCTGCAGGTTGTGAGGGGGAAGGCTGAATCGGCTGCGGAATATGAGAAGTGGCTGAAGTATCACTCGAGGTCCGAATTGGAGCTTGATGCACAGCGTAAGTACAGTTTTACTTCCAGGCCGAAGTTCAGCATAGTCGTACCTCTTTACAAGACTCCGGAAAATTTCCTCAGAGAGATGATTGACTCGGTTACATCCCAGACCTATTCCAATTGGGAACTTTGCATGTGCGAGGGCAGCGGAACAGATACTCCGGTCATTGGGATACTTAGAGAATATTCTCAGAGGGATGAGAGAATAAAATACACTGTCTCTTCGAGGTCCCTGGGGATATCAGACAACACCAATGAAGCGATAAAGCTTGCAACAGGTGATTTAATAGTTCTGGTGGACCATGATGACCTGCTTACTCCTGATGCGCTGTTTGAGTGTGCAATGGCAATACAGGATGATGCTGAAGTTGACGTAATTTACTCGGACGAGGACAAGCTGACGATGGACGGCTCCGCATACTTCATGCCTCACTTCAAGCCTGACTTCAACATTGACCTTCTTAGAAGCATGAACTATATTACTCATCTTTTTGTCGCAAAAAGGGAACTCATGCATAAAGTCGGACTTTTCAGGAATGAATTTGACGGGTCCCAGGACTATGATATGATCCTGAGATGCACAGAACAGGCCAAGAAGGTACATCATATCCCAAGGATCCTGTACCACTGGAGATCGCATAAGGACTCAGTTGCTGAGAATCCTGAAAGCAAGCTTTACGCATATGATTCTGCGAGGAAAGCGCTTGATGCGCATTACTCCAGGATGGGGATTGATGCACATGTTGAGTTTACGAAAATATATGGAATATACAAGACATTCTTCCATGCAGCTACCGAGCCGTTGGTCTCCGTCATAATATCCAGCAATGACAGCATCAAGGATATCAAGAGGTGCATCAGTGCGATTGAATTCAAGAGCCTTTATGACAACTATGAAATTATAATTGTTGATACATGCAGCAAAAAAGGTAGTACGTATTCGTTCTATGATGAACTCCAGGCAAAGTTTCCAAAAGTAAAGGTGGTTTTCTACAGAGGTGAGAAAAGCTACTCAAAGTCAAGAAATTTCGGGGCTGAAAACTCAAATGGTGAATATATTCTTTTCATGGACGACACCATTTCCATCATCACTGATGAATTCTTTGAGGAACTTCTTGGGTATTCAAGGAGAAACGACGTAGGGGCCGTAGGCGCAAAGCTGTATTACGAGGACGACATAATTTACCATGCGGGCTCTGTCGTAAATATGGATGGGATCACCGGCAATGCCTTTCAGGGTCAATCCAGGTATGATAACGGGTATTTTGCCCGCGCGATAACAGCAAGTGACTACAGCATTACAAATCCATCCTGCTTCATGACGAGCAGAGAGGTATTTAAGAATGCAGGAGGATTTTCAGAAGAATTCAGTACAGGGCTTACTGTTTCTGATTATTGCCTGAGGATTGGAGAATCAGGTAAGCTGACAGTTTTCAATCCATTCGCGGAGGCATACAGATATGAGCCTGTGAGACCGGTAAATGATTCAGGGAAAGAAAGTCAGGTCAAGATAAGGAATGAACAAGAAAAATTCAGGGAAAGATGGAAGGTCCTGTTTTCAAAGGGTGACCCGATGTACAACCGTAACCTTTCGCTGAATAGGAATGACTATCATTTGAAGAAGGTATGAAATTGATTAAGGATAAATTGTTCAGGGCTGCAAGGTTCTATAAACGTCACGGATTAAGGAGCTTCATGGTTCATCTGGTACAGAAGGCATTTGGAGTTGAGGCAGATTACAACAAGTGGTTTTTGAGACATGCTCCTGATAAATCGGTACTTGATGCCCAAGCGGAAAACAGGCTGCCATTTGCAGCGAAGTTCAGTGTTATAGTCATGCCTGGCAATGATTATCAGCAAAAACTGAAAGGTACGTACCTTTCACTCACTGAACAGACCTATGCTAACTGGGAACTGCTTGTTATTGGACGTGAGTACCAGAAGCTGGGTGAATCGGTAGTTGTCGTTAAAGGATATGATAAAGATTCACATTTGGCCGAAGCGTTGAACAATGCAGTTGAAAAATGCAGCGGTGATTACATTCTCTTCATGCGGCCAGGTGACCAGCTTGCTCCGAATGCATTGTTTGAGATCGCGAGTGAAATCGGAACATTCGGATACTCTGCAGTCTATACTGATGAAGACATGGTTGAGGCAAGCGGAATCAGACATATCGATCCGATTTTCAAACCTGACTTCAATCTGGACCTTTTGAGAAGCACAGATTATATATCAAATTCCATGGCGATAGCGATAAATCTGGTCAAGGATCTTGGTGGGTTCAAAAGCGAATATGAAGAGGGGTGTATCCTGGATCTTTATTTCAGGGTATTTGAAAGCAATGCAGCAATAGGTCACATCTCCAAGGTCCTATATCATGCAAAGCAAACAGCTTCAAAGAATGAGATTCCAGCCGCCCGCCACATCAGGATCCTGAGTGACCATTACAGACGAATGGGCATTGGTGCTGAAGTGTCAGAAACTGGTGTGAGCGGCATTTACAGAACAAAATACAAAGTGAATGATAATCCTCTGGTATCAGTGCTGATACCTAACAAGGACCACATAGATGACCTTGATAAGTGCCTGAACTCATTATTTGACAAGTCACAATATGAAAATATTGAAATCATAATAATTGAGAACAACAGCACTGAAAAGGGTACTTTCGAATATTATGACAGAATCTCCAGGGAACATGATAACATTAAAGTTGTTGAATATAAGGGTTCATTCAATTATTCTGCGATAAACAACTATGGAGTCAGATTCTCCAAGGGAGAGTATCTTCTCCTGCTTAACAATGATACAGAAATCATCAATCATGACTGCATTGAAGAGATGCTTGGCCATTGTATGAGAGAAGAAGTCGGTATAGTAGGAGCGAAGCTGTATTACGGAGATGGTTCGATACAGCATGCAGGAGTCATAATAGGACTGGGCGGAATAGCAGGACATGCATTTGTAAGCCTGAAGAAAGGCGATTCGGGGTATCTTAACAGGGAGAACTCTGCTCAGGACTACAGCGCTGTCACAGCAGCATGCCTGATGACTAAGAAGAGCGTATTTGAGAGTGTGGGCGGGTTCACAGAAGAGATGGAGGTAGCCTTCAATGACATAGATTATTGCATGAAGGTGAGAAGTTCAGGAAAACTTGTGGTATACACACCATATGCTGAGCTCTTCCACTATGAGTCGAAGTCAAGGGGACTGGATGATACACCGGAAAAGGCAAAAAGGTTCAACAGCGAAGTTGAGAGATTTGCAAAAAGATGGCCGGAAATATTGAAAAAGGGCGATCCATACTATAATCCAAACCTTACGCTCGTAAAACCGGACTTTTCCATCAAGGACTAAAGACCAATCCTATTATGCCAATGAGGAGGGAATAAATGAGAATACTAATAACAGGAGCCAAAGGCCAGCTTGGAACGCAGCTGTCGGAAATACTTAAGATCGGCAAGACTGAGCTTGGGGACATACCCGAATGCTTTATCGGTGCCGAGGTGTATGGATATTCAAGCAAGGAACTTGATGTGTCAGACCTTTCAGCGGTAAGGGCTGCAGCTGCACGAATAAAGCCTGACATAATCATAAACTCAGCTGCCTACACCAATGTAGACGGCTGCGAGACCGACAGGGACAGAGCCTTCAGGGTAAATGCCCTGGGGCCAAGGAATCTGGCCATGGTTGCTGAAGAGATTGGTGCAAGGCTTATACATATATCCACGGACTATGTCTTCTCAGGAACCGGAAATGTGCCATTCGCCGAATATGACCTTACGGACCCCCAAAGCATATACGGAAAATCCAAGCTTGCAGGTGAGGAGAATGTGAAGACTTTCTGTTCAAGGCATTTCATCGTTAGGACTTCATGGCTTTATGGGCTTTACGGCGGAAACTTCGTAAAGACTATAATGAAGGCTGGAAAGGAAAGAGGCGCACTTCAGGTGGTTGATGACCAGACGGGAAATCCGACAAATGTGGAAGACCTTTGTCACCATATACTGAAGTTGGCAGAAACAGAAGAATATGGTGTCTATCACTGCACAGGAGCCGGAGAATGCTCATGGTATGATTTTGCATCTCTGATCATAGAATATGCAGGAATTGAAGCGACGGTAGCTCCTGTCTCCACTGACCAGTTCCCAAGGCCTGCAAGAAGACCTGCGTACTCATCACTTGACAACATGATGCTCCGTGTTACAGTGGGAGACAATATGAGGCCATGGCAGGATGCGCTTAAGTCATTTATGATATCGTTCGAAAAGATGCAGCAATAAGGAGAAGTGAGAATGAAAGGTATAATACTCGCCGGAGGATCCGGTACTAGACTCTATCCAGTTACAAAATCAGTTTCAAAGCAGATACTTCCGATATACGACAAGCCTATGATCTATTACCCGCTGTCTGTGCTCATGCTGGCAGGGATCAGGGAGATCCTCATAATATCAACTCCAAGGGACATCGGGTCCTTCGAGGAGCTTCTGGGAGACGGAAGCGATTATGGACTCTCCATCTCATATGCCGTACAGCATGCTCCAAATGGCCTTGCAGAAGCATTCATAATCGGTGAGGAGTTCATAGGGAATGACAAGGTTGCCCTTGTCCTTGGGGACAATGTATTCTATGGCTATGGATTCTCCGAAAGGCTGAAGGCAGCTGTTGAAAGGGAAGAAGCAACGATTTTCGGTTATCATGTCAGCAATCCGACTGAATTTGGAGTCGTTGAGTTCGATGACAACATGAATGTGCTGTCAATCGAGGAGAAGCCTGAAGAGCCAAAATCCAACTATGCCGTACCAGGTCTGTACTTCTACGGAAATGATGTTGTGGAGATAGCAAAGATGATAAAGCCCTCAAAGAGAGGCGAGCTGGAGATAACTGCTGTCAACAATGAGTACCTGAAAAGGGGCAAGCTCAAGGTTGAGCTGTTCGGCCGTGGAATGGCATGGCTTGATACAGGGACGCACAGAGGACTGCTTGACGCCGCTAACTTTGTTGAGGCGGTCCAGACCAGGCAGGGCCTATATGTAGCTTGTATCGAGGAGATCGCATTCAGGAAGAAATTCATTACAAGGGAGAGGCTCCTTGAACTTGCTCAGCCACTGCTTAAGACAGAGTACGGCCAGTACCTTGTGCATGTAGCGAACGAGCCAAGGTAATCTGTCTGCCAAATTGAGGTGAAGGTGCTTGAAAAAGCTCGCATATGTAGTCACTCAATCGGAATTGGGTGGGGCACAGAAGAATATACTGCTGCTTTCGAAAGGGCTTTCAGACAAATTCGACATAACAGTCTATTGCGGTCCTGGCGGGCTCCTTCCTGAAGAACTTCGAAAGGCTAAGATATCTGCCATAGAAGTACCTTCTCTGAAGAGGGAGGTTTCCCTGGCAGATGACCTGAAGACATACAGTTTTCTGGTAAGGGAGTTCAGGGAGAAGGGCTACTATATTGTTCACAGCCATAGCTCCAAGGCGGGTCTTCTTGCAAGGCTCGCAGCAAGCAAAGCGGGAGTGCCGAAAAACATATATACCGCTCACGGATTTGTCTTCAATGAACCCATGGGTCGTATCTCTAAAGCATTATACAGGATGATAGAAAAATATGCTGCTTCAATATCGACTGACCTTATTGTTGTTTCAAGTCGTGACCTTGAAACATCTGTATCACTCGGCATAAGGTCAGGAAGTCAGACAGCATTCATACCCAATGGGATTGATTTCAGTCATCCTGATTACAGGGAAGATAGTGCCGCAATTTTCGGGATCAGGCAGAGTCTGGGACTTCAGGATGACGATTATGTGTTTGGATCCATAGCGAATTTCTATGAGACCAAGGGTCACAGATATCTTGTGCAGGCATTTGATATGATCAGAAATAAATCGAATTCGGAAAAGCTGAAGCTGGTACTGGTGGGGCAGGGCAGGCTGAAGGATGAGATAACGTCTTTGTCCGGAGACGGGGTAATATTTACAGGATATGTGGAAAACGCAGAGAAACTGATGGAAGCATTCGATTGCCTTATCCTGTCATCAGTAAAGGAAGGGTTTCCTTTTGTGATCCTTGAGGCTGTCAGGCACAGACTGCCGATTGTTGCAACGGATGTTGGAGACATTAGGAGAGTGCTTGCTGAAGGAGACTCTGGATCTTACAGGATAATTGAACCCGGAAGCTCGGAGGAATTGGCTGAAGCCATGGAATGGATGCTGCAAAATACCAAAACAGCCAGGATCGCCGCTAACCGGACATATGATTTGATAAGTGAAAGATATTCCCTTCAGCGTATGCTTGACGAAACGATGAAGGTTTATGAAAGATGAAAAGGGCTGTGTGCCCTTTTTTTCGTTTTTCAAACAAGTTTTTTTGCCATTTTACCTTAATGCGCATATTTAGTGTGTGAAAGGAGCTGATAAACATGGCAGTATCGGTAAACAAGGAAACAACGGCCCTGCTCATCACCTACATCAAGGAGGTAGTCAACGGCAAGACTACCTATGAGTCAAGGAGGTTCAGGAATTTCAAGACCGCGGCCCTTCCAGAGGATATCCACGAGATAGCCGCAAAGATCTCTTCTCTTGGAGAACAGGCGACCTTCAGCTACAAGCTAGAAGATGTAAGCTCACTGGCAGCTGTATAGGAGGTAATGGAGAATGAACAGTCTTTCTATGGTATTCGTGAACAAGGCAGGCAGGAACTCTACAGTGAGGATCCCTAAGGTAAGGACAGATGTGACTGAGCTCGAGATACAGGAGCTCATGAACCTCCTCATAACAAAGAATGTCCTCTTTGAAGGTGACCAGGAGCTCGAGTCAATTGACTCGGCTGTAATCACCAGGCAGGAAACAATGGCAGTCTAGACCCCGGGCCCATCCAAGCAGGATGGGCCTTTGCCTTTTCAATATTAATAGCTTGGTTCCATTTGTGTAACAATATTGCATATTGTTTGTGATAGTATGGTGTTAGGAAAGTCGAGGGATGCATATGGAAAAGAAGGAAATCATTAAATTCATGAAGACACTGCTGAAAAAG
>NZ_AXUN02000176.1 GCF_000495435.3 Youngiibacter fragilis 232.1
TCAGAAAGCAAAAATCATTAACTGAATTGCATAAAAGCCTATACACATCAAAGAAATTACCGATTCTGACATGAGTTGAATTGAGTTTTGTAAAGTGGAATTTACTTTATCAATTAACCGAAAAAATAACCATTGGTAAGATATATTTACCATCTTTCTGATAGAAATAATTGCAGGACTGAATCCCTCACATCTCACATTATGTAATTATCATATAATATAACCTCCATATTTATGGTATAATATTGTAAATCCAGTCAGAGGAGGCTGATTACAGACATGAGCTCCTTAAATAAGAAACTCCCCTATGTTGCAATACCTGCAATAATTGTTATTTTAAGCACCATGACAGGATATGGCACCTGCATCATTTACAATATTTTCGGAATTCCATGCCCATCCTGCGGTTTGACCCGAGCATCACTTGCATTTGCCAGACTGGATTTGCAATCATCCCTAAGATATCATCCTCTTTTGATGTTCGTTCCTTTCCTGTTATACAGTGCAGCATTTGACAGGAAGAGGATTTTCTATGCATTATCATTCCTATTTATTCTTGTTTGGACAATTCGGCTCTTCCTATATTTTCCAACACAGGATCCTATGATATTCAACAATCAGTCCCTTGTTGCAATTCTCTTCAGACTAGTTACTGGGAGGTAATTGAAATGGTCAAAAGAAATGTCGGCGTAAGCATTCTACTCAGCATACTTACTTGTGGAATTTATACAATCTTTTGGATAATATCAGTTAACAATGATGCCGCGAGACTTTCTGGGGACAAGGAAGATGGCGGCATGGCAATACTACTAATGTTAATAACCTGTGGTATATACGGATTTGTATGGATGTACAAGATGGGGGACAAAATTGAAAGAGCAGGTGGAAAAAATGATGGAACCATATATCTTGTTCTGTCAATATTCGGTCTGGGCCTCGTTTCCATAGCATTGATGCAAACTGAACTTAATCGACTTTGAAGTCTGCTTCAAAATCAGCTTCAAAATCAAATAAATTCACGCAATATTTTAGTTGACAGCACGGACAAAATGCTTATAATTGAAAATAATAATCGGCATTGACGAGAAGAGTATGTTATGTGCAATGATAAAGAGAGCCGGGGATGGTGTAATCCCGGTGCAGGAGCATAGCAGAAGAACATCTCAGAGCCGCCAGAGGAAAGCCTTGACTGGCAAGTAGACCTGGCCGGAACTCCCCGATAACGGAGTCGGATATCGGCATTACCTATGCCTGTATCTTAAAAAGTGAGCTCCAATGGAGTTAAGCTGGGTGGTACCGCGGAAGAGCCTTCCTTTCGTCCCTGTATAGGGATGAAGGGATTTTTTATATTCAGGAGGAAAACAAATTGTACAAATCACAGATGAGTCCGAAGGAAACACAAAAGGCGATCAAGATGATTAAGGTGTTCTTTGAACACGAGCTTTCAGAGAGGCTCAACCTCACCAGGGTATCCGCACCGCTGTTCGTAGAGATGGGCACAGGCTTGAATGATGACCTTAATGGTATAGAGAGACCGGTATCGTTCGATGTGAAGTCAACAGGAAACCACATTGAGATAGTCCAATCACTGGCTAAGTGGAAGAGGAAGGCCCTGAAGGACTACAGCTTCACCCTTGGTGAAGGGCTCTATACAAACATGAACGCTATAAGAAGGGATGAAGACCTGGACAAGATCCACAGCATATATGTGGACCAGTGGGACTGGGAAAAGATCATAGGCTCCGGTGAAAGGGATCTGGATACACTTAAGTCCACCGTAAGCATAATATACTCGATATTCAAGGATGCCGAAGCAATGCTTCATGCAAAGTATCCATTCATACAGCCAATACTGCCAGACTCGCTGTCATTCATAACCACAGAGGAGCTTTTGGCAATGTATCCCGGAACCACTCCAAAGGAGAGGGAAAGGGAATATGCGATAAAGACAGGAGCTTACTTCCTTATCGGGATCGGCGACCTGCTTGCTGACGGACAGAAGCATGACGGCAGGGCTCCTGACTACGACGACTGGTCACTTAACGGAGACCTCCTCTTCTTCAATCCTGTACACGACGATGTCCTGGAACTTTCTTCAATGGGAATAAGGGTTGACTCGCAGACTCTCTCAGTACAGCTTGATAAGGCCGGAGCATCGGACAGGCTTGAGCTTCCGTTCCACAAGGCCCTGTCATCAGGCGAGCTCCCCCAGACAATGGGTGGCGGAATAGGCCAGTCAAGGATCTGCCAGTTCCTTCTTAGGAAATACCATATCGGAGAGGTACAGTGCTCCATATGGCCGGAAAGCATGATAAGGGAAATGAAAGAGATGGGAGTAACGCTCCTGTAAAACCGAAGAGACTCCGTTCGCATGGAAATCATCACAGGGAGATGGCGCCAAAGACTGAAAGCGCAATCATGAGAGTAGCGTACGGGGAACACTCCAAGGGTCAGCAATTTGATATTTTGAGTGAGCCTTAAGGCTAATTCGGGTGGCACCGCGGGATGAGGATTCCCGTCCCGGGGAATACATGATATTGTATTCCCCTTTTTCGTACCAAAAATGACAGGAGGATAAAATAATGCAGAGCTTCAGGACAACACACTGCAATTCAATAAGACAGTCAGACATCGGCAAGGAGGTAACGCTTGCAGGCTGGGTCGACACCATAAGGAACCACGGAGGAGTCATCTTCATCGACCTGAGAGACCAGGAAGGCATAACACAGGTCGTCCTTCATGATGAGACCAAGATCCACGGCATACACAAGGAATCTGTCGTCTCAGTCACAGGGAAAGTGGTAATGAGGGATGAAGAGACAGTCAACAGGAAGATAGATACAGGAACAGTAGAGGTCCATTCGGATTCCATAACCCTCCTTTCCTCCTGCAGCGCTTCCCTGCCTTTCGAGCCTGCAAGGTCCAGGGATACCAGAGAAGAGCTGAGGCTCAAGTACAGGTTCCTTGACCTCAGGAATCCCCTTGTCCACAGGGATATGGTGCTGAGGTCAAAGATAATAAGCCACCTGAGGCATCAGATGGAGGAAATGGGATTCCTGGAGATGCAGACCCCCATACTTACCATGTCCTCACCAGAGGGTGCAAGGGACTACCTGGTACCAAGCAGAAAGCACAGAGGCAAATTCTACGCACTTCCCCAGGCACCCCAGCAGTTCAAGCAGCTCCTCATGGCTTCAGGCTTCGACAGGTATTTCCAGATAGCCCCATGCTTCAGGGATGAGGATGCAAGGCTCGACAGGTCGCCGGGTGAATTCTACCAGCTTGACTTCGAGATGGCTTTCGCAGACCAGGAGGATGTATTCCAGGTTGCTGAATCAGTTCTGTACAGCACATTCACCAGGTTTTCGGACAAGGAGGTCTCAAAGCCGCCTTTCAGAAGGATACCATTTGAGGAAAGCATGCTGAGGTATGGTACTGACAAACCTGACCTCAGGAATCCCCTGCTCATAGATGACCTCACGGATTTCTTCCTCGACGTTGATTTCGCACCCTTCAAGGGCAAGCCAGTAAGGGGGATCAAGGCCAACTGTTCTGGAATGTCCCGCTCATTTTTCGAGAACATGTTCGATTACGCAGTAGCAATCGGAATGAAGGGTCTTGGATATCTCACACTTTCCGAAGGATCATTCAAGGGGCCTATAGACAAGTTCCTTTCAGATGAGAAAAAAGCCGAGCTTATAGAAATGTGCGGCTTGAAGGACGGAGACACGGTATACTTCATCTCAGACAAGAAGGCCAAGGTTGACAGGTTCTCCGGCCAGATAAGGACAAAGCTCTGCACTGAGCTCGGACTCCTTCAGGAGGACAAGTTTGAGATGTGCTTCATTGTGGATTTCCCGATGTATGAAACAAATGAGGAAACAGGCAAGATAGACTTCACACACAACCCGTTCTCCATGCCTCAGGGAGGAATGGATGCACTGAAGTA
The DNA here is from genome assembly GCF_000495435.3 of Youngiibacter fragilis 232.1. Lineage (GTDB taxonomy): Bacteria > Bacillota > Clostridia > Clostridiales > Clostridiaceae > Youngiibacter > Youngiibacter fragilis. Next base: position 3,950 of record NZ_AXUN02000176.1, read on the forward strand.
TGATGACCCGCTAACCATCAAGGCATGGCAGTATGACATAGTGTGCAACGGCATAGAGCTTTCATCAGGCGCAGTAAGGAACCACAGACCAGACATAATGAAGGAAGCCTTCAGCATAGCAGGTTACTCTGAAGATGTGCTCAAGGATAAATTCGGAGCCCTCTATACAGCGTTCTCCTATGGAGCGCCTCCACACGCAGGCATGGCACCAGGTGTTGACAGGATAGTCATGATGCTGGCAGGACACGAGAACATCAGGGAAGTCATAGCCTTCCCGCTAAACTCCAACGGACAGGACCTCCTTCTCGGAGCACCAGGAGAAGCAACTGAGAAACAGCTTAAGGAAGTACATATCAGGATGAGATAATTGAAACGAGCGGTTCGCATTTTGCGAACCGCTCGTTTTCTATAAATCCAGAAACTCCATAGCTGCTTTTTTGATTTCCACTCTCGCCATTCTCATGGCGTTTTCAAATCTTGGATTCTCACCAAAGCTGTCCATATATTCCCTGGTGCCTCTGCAACCTGCAAGTGCCAGCTCTGTATTTACATTTATCTTTCCTACGCCAGCTTCAAATGACTGAGCAAGGACTTCCATCGGGATGCCCGAACTCCCATGCAGTACCAGCGGTACTCCTACGGAAGCATGAATTTCCTTTATCCTGTCCACATTTATTGATGGCTTGCTCTTGTATATTCCGTGGGCATTCCCGACCGCTACAGCCAGTGCATCCACTCCTGTTTCACTTACAAACCTCAGGCTGTCTTTAACAGAGGTATATACAAGTTCAATTTCATCGCTTCCATCTTCATTGTTAAGATATCCAAGTTCACCTTCAACGGTGGCCCCAAATCGCTTTGCATGCTGTACTGCCATAGTTGTATTGAATATATTTTCTTCCAAGGTGAGTTTTGAACCATCGAACATTACTGATGAAAATCCAAGGTGTAACGCTTTCTCAACCGTCTCCATCCTGGTAGCATGGTCGAGATGAAGAACGAATGGTTTTTTGTACAGCTTAGAATATTCAGATGCCATCGCTGCAGCAACCTCAATAGGAGTATGTTCCATATAGCTTTCACCGAATGACAGGATGACTATTCTGTCCTTTTCCTGTGCAGCATCGAGAATTCCAGATATGGTCTCTATGTTGAAGAAATTGAATGCAACAAGGTTACTCTGCCTTTTGAAAGCTTCATTTAAATTGATTATCATGATCCACCTATGACAGCAAGTCTACGATTTCCTTTAAAGTGTCGATTTCTCCCACATTGCCTGGGAAAATAATATACGGCATCTTCGGGAACTTGCTCTCCTCTCCTGTCATCCAGACAGGTATTCCAGGCTTTATCTGTCCCATTACCAAAGCCTTCTTTACCCCAAGCGCCTTTGTCCCTACGTCACTGGAAGTGATCCCTCCCTTGGCAATGATGAAGTTAGGGCGGATTGACAGCTTTCCAATTACGGAAGTCACGGCATCCGATATCTTCACCGAGACCATAAGCTGCTTGTCCTTGTCATCAGTATCAAGGTCGAACCTTTCTCTTCTCGTATAGACTACTACACTCTTACCTGACCTGATGTTCTTTTCAGCTTTTGAGATTACTCTCTCTACTTCACCTTCCAGACCATTTTCAACAAGTACCAGGTGCTGATTGAATTCAATGAACTCAAGCGGTGCACTGCATTTTTTCAAAGCCTCGAACTGCTGTGTAGTCTTGTTTACATGTGATCCAATCAGGACTATCCCACCATTGGTGTTTTCCTTTTCAATAAGGCTTTCCTTTGAAAGCAGCGCCATGTCACTTACTCCGCCAAGAACCTTCGTAACAGCGGCAGCGCTTCTGAACATGAATTCCTTGCCGCGCTTTACAGCTTCAACCAGTGAGACAGCAAATACCTTGACATCCACATAATCGATAGCATTGACAATTACCTTGTTAAATCCCTCGACCTTCATAAGCTGGGCTGTTATACCTTCTATATTCCGTTCTCTCAGGTCCTCAAGGCTGACATAAGTGCAGCTTTCCTTCGTGAATCTTCCACCTGTCTTTTCCTCTACATATTCTCCGATATGTGAACTTTTATACCCGAAGCTCTTATCTCTTGCAAACTCCGTATCACCTGCCGGAGTTAGCATATCGCCTTCTTTGACATAATGGATGTTATTTATCGTATATCTTCCACCCTCCTTGAAGAATGGGAAGATGATCTCACCATCGAATCTTTTATCTGATACAGTTTCAATGGTCTCCCTGAGCGTTTCTGTCTCAAGAGGGTAGTGCCCTCTCATTGTGGAATCGCTCCTGCTGATGAGTATGTAGTCCTTCCCCTCAGCCTCCGATACCTTTGCAAGTGTAGCTGCAATTTCCCTGTGAACTTTTGCAGTTTCTTCTCTCGTGAATCCTCTTGAGTTAGTCAGGATGAAAAATATGCTGTTATCTTCCCTGAAGCCAGCAGTCATCGCTTCCTCATCCCATGAGGTGTAAACAGAAACATCATGGACTGTCTGTACCCCAGTAGGGTCGTCATCAAGAACAACAATCTTTCTGTCAAGCTGGTTGAGAGCTTCCAATGCTGCCTTTGATACTTCAGCTGAATCCACTTGCTCGTATTGCATGAGCACATCAAGCGAAAGCTTTTCCATCCTATTCCCCGCCTTTCGTGACTTCCACTCCAGCAAGCAGTTCAAAATGCTTCACAATGGCACCATGGTCATCATCCATAAGCCCTCTCACCTTGAGTCCCTGCATCACTTCAAAGAGCTGTGCGGACATCGGAACTGGAATATCCAGTTCGTGCGCAGTATTCACAACATTCTTTATGTCCTTGTGATTAATAGACAGCTTGCCTCCCGGATTGAAATTCCTGTTCATGATCATTGGTGCCTTAGCTTCCATTACTACACTGCCCGCAAGTCCTCCCCTTATTGCCTGGAATACCTTTTCCGGGTCTACTCCAGCCTTCATTGCGAACACGAGAGCTTCACCAAGTGCTGATATGTTAAGGTTCACGATTATCTGGTTTGCAAGCTTGGTCACGGATCCACTTCCTGAACCGCCTACCAGAACCGCATTAGCACCCATCTGCATCATGAAAGGGTGTGCAGCCTTGAATGCGTCTTCATCTCCACCAACCATGAACGATAGGGTTCCATCAATCGCCTTAGGTTCGCCTCCACTTACCGGTGCGTCAAGAAATGATACACCTAGCTTCTTGAGGTTCTCATAACAATACCTTGATTCAACAGGTGTTACTGAGCTCATGTCCACGACTATGGTACCTGGCTTTATTGACGAAGCCACTCCGGTTTCCTTGAACAATGTATCCTTTACTATGCTGCCATTGGGCAGTATGGTGAAGATTACATCACAGGATTCCCCTATTTCCTTTAGAGTAGCAGCTTTTGCTCCAGCCTCAACCAAGCCATTTACTGCAGCCTCTGCAATATCAAAAACCAGAAGTTCGCTCCCTTTAGTCACCATGTTCCTAGCCATGGGATTTCCCATTATTCCTAGACCTATAAATCCGATCTTACTCATTTTTTCCTCCATCCAAAACGTTTTTCGCTTTAATTACACCAAGCCTGGGACTGGTAAATACAGGTTTTTTAATGTCCTTGAGTTCTGGTAGAAGTACTGTCATGCTTCCCTGCGCAAGTACAATGACGTCGCACTCCCTCTCAGCCTTTCTAACCATTTCCAGGACAAGTGAATTATGCTTTTCTCTGTTGTTTTCTTTCATAAGTATATCCAGGGCGCCATCCACCAGATACTCTATAACCTCAACTTCCAAGCCTGACTCTATCGCCTTTCTTCTTACAAGGTTGCAGCTCGGCTTCATTGTACTTGCTACTGTCGCGACAACAGCAATCCTTCTCCCAAGCCTTACTGCCTCTTCAGCCATGGCTTCATCAACCTTGACCACCGGAACGTTCACAAGGTTTGCAGCTATATCCGCAGCCTCCCCGACAGATGAGCATTGATTGAAGATAAGGTCGGCACCGTTCTGTGCTGCAGCTTCAAAATACTTGCACATCCTGCTTATCACCTTTTCAGTGAGCCCCCCATTAGCCATTACATCATGAAGAAGGCTGTCGTCAACAATATTGAAGACCTTGGCATCGGGAACAAGTTCTTTGAATAATGAATTAAGCTCCGCATGAGATACAAGACTTGTCTGGATTATATACACTTTTTTCATTTATTCTCTCCTGTGAACAGTATAAGAGCTATGAATCTCAATACTCCATCACCCGTGTTCTCAATACTGTGTGAATCATTGTCATCAACCAGAGTAAGATCGCCAGGCCTGACCTCAAACCTTTCATCATTGTTGTAGTACACGCCATTTCCTTCAACAAAATAGTATGCCTCAATATCACCATGATGAGGATGAAGACCAATTGAGGCCCCGGGTGGAAGAATATTTTCCGCAAAAAGCCTTCCCTTTCCCAGCATCTCATCAGGATTAAGCAGATGCCTGACTGTTACCGTACCAGTGCCGCCCCTCATTTTTTCCATCAGTATTGTTTTCATCTCTTCGCTATGTCTTATAATCATTATATTCCTCCCATTGGTATAATCTTATCTTGCATTATGGCAAGGGAGGATATCCCTTGCCATGCATTGATTATAAACCAGGTAGAAACGGCATTGCACTCAAGGCCATTATTATCATAAAAGCACTTGCACCAACAATTGTTCCTCCGACTGTCCATGCCTTTATTGTATCCTGTACGCTAAGACCGCTGTAATTTGAAAGAACCCAGAATCCAGAGTCATTTGGTAGAGATACGCCTATACCTCCAGCGCATATCGCAAGAGCAACGAGAACTGGTGATGCTGCTGTACCCGCAACAAGAGGTCCGAGTATTGAGGATGTTGTGACCAGGGCAACAGTAGTAGATCCCTGTGCAGCCCTCAGTAGCTGACTTAGTATGAATCCAAGCACAATTATTGAAACATTCATGTTTGTAAGAGTATCCACAAGATACTGTCCAATACCGCTTGTGTTGATGACAGTACCGAAGCTCCCGCCTGCACCAGTTATGAGGAATATAAGGCCCGCTGATATAGTAGCTTCTTTTATCACTGTTTCAGTGCTCTTGTCAAAATATTTTCCTAAAGCAAGGAATGCAACAATAACTCCAATGAAAAGCGCTATGTTCTTATCTCCGAAAAATGCAAATATCGGTCTTATTGCATTCTCTTTAGGCAGGATCATTGCCGCTATGCTTCCTACAAGTATAAGAAGAAGGGGGAATAGAAGTACAGAAAGTGAGAGCTTCATTGTAGGCATCGGTCTGTTGTCAACCGCAACCTCATGGTCAGCCTTTGGCAGATATGCGTTCTTATCTGCTCTCTTTTCAAGGAATTTTGAATAAAGCACCCCACCAATCAATGTAGCTGGAAGTGAAACAATCAGAGAGTAAAATAGGAATGATCCAATATTCACTCCCATGTTTCCAGCAACCGCTACCGGTCCCGGAGTAGGGATAATCATCGAATGCGATGCGATTGTTCCAACTCCCAGAGCTGTAACAAGGGCAACAAGAGGTTTCTTTGTCGACTTCTGTATCTGTCGGACAAGAGGCATGAAGATTACAAAAGCGGCATCCTGGAAAACAGGGATTGATATGAGCCACCCGGATATGTTTATCGCAAGATTCGCTCTTGCTGATCCGACTGTCTTGAGCATTCCATTTGCTATTGCATTAATCGCTCTTGATTCAGCAAGTACCTGTCCAAGGATTATTCCAAGACCAATCACTATGCCAACTCCACCCATAGTGTTTCCAAAACCCTTGGAAATATTTGATGCGATATCCGGAAGAGGCATCCTTACCATGAGACCTGTTAAAATCGATACCCCCATAAGTGCTAGGAATGGATTTGCCTTGAATTTGATGATGCTAAGAAGAAGTGCTGCTATTGCCACTACAAAAATCACAAGTAGCATTGATCCTGTTATCATTATATAGCCTCCATTTTTTTGATTTATAATCTGAGATGTCTCTGCAGCAGACATCCAAAATCCAACTTAAACTTCGATTATCCTTGCGCCAAATTCTTCCATTTCATTTTTTTCAGTCTTCGAAAATACCCTAGTTGTTATTACACCAGTAAAGTCCTTCAAACTGTAGATGACATAGGTCGAGTATTTGCCAAACTTATCCTCATCTACCAACAGGTAGCTCTTCGCAGCACTTCTCAGCACAGCAGGCTTCATCGTCCTCTTCTCTATGGATGGAGTGAGTACCTCAAAGCTTTCATTGATTGCTGTGGCCCCCATGAAAGCAACTTTGAATCTCATCTTTGAAATCATCTCTTCAGCGATGCTTCCCACAAGGCAGCCTGTGGACTTCTGTATTGTTCCACCAGTAAGCAGAACTTCTGATTTGCTGGGAATAAGAAGTTGTGAAGTGGCAAGGTCATTGGTCACAACTGTAAGTGACAAGTTCGACACCGCTATTAGCTTTGCAAGCTCAAGGATTGTTGTACCCGCGTCAAGATAAATGGTGTCGTGGTCGCTGATCATACTGAAGGCTTTTGAAGCTATCCTTGCCTTGTCATCAACATTGAGTACCCTTTTATTCTCAAAGTTTTCCTCAATATTAACTTCTGTCGCGAGCATCGCTCCTCCATGACACCTGACTACATTGGTATGCATGTCACTCAGCTTCTCCAGGTCCCTCCTGACTGTCATCGGAGTCACATCGAAAGTCTGAGACAGCTCTTCTATAGTTACCGAACTATTTGCTAGGATCATCTTGTACATCATTGACAATCTTTCTTTTGCCAGCACGCTAATGTCTCCTTTTGTTCTAATATGTTTTTTAATGTTCGTTTTTGTCCTCTTTAGTTTATTACGAGTGCTAAACGTTGTCAACGCTTTTTGTATAGGATTTCATGTGTTATTTTTATGACATTTGTAATGCAAATCAATCCTTTCTCTGAAATGTAACAACTCTCACTCTGCTGCTGGTTATAATTGAGGTAAATATAATTTTAATTCTACAGTGGAGGAAAGCGGTGAAAAAGCTAAAACTGGTCATAATGATACTCACTACAGCCATCATCCTGCCCGCATGCGGATATGCTGCTGGAACTGATAAGACAGTTCCCTCTGAACCTACGGAGTCAATCCAGGCAGAGAAGGCTGAAATCATAAAGGAAGATGGGACAACCATCCTTGAAAGGTTCCTGCCACCTGAGGGTTCTGAACGAATCAATGTCGCTCCCGGCTCTTTCGCTGAATACCTCAGGAACCTGGAATTGAAGCCATTTGGAGAAAAAGCGCTTTACTATGACGGCAGGGAGAAGTCAGACTTTGCATACATCTCAGTTATAGACCAGGACATCACGGAAAGGAACCTTCAACAGTGCGCAGATGCGATAATGCGGCTGAAGGGTGAGTACCATTATTCCAGAGGGGAATATGGCAAGATCTCCTTCAACTTCGTAAGCGGATTCAAATGCGACTTCAAGACGTGGTCAAGCGGCAGGAAAGTAGTACTTAACGGAAACAATGCATCCTGGGCAGCAGGTCCGAGCAACGACATCTCATACTCAAGCTTCAGACGGTACATGGATGTTGTCCATTCATATGCCAGTACAATCTCCCTTAAGAAGCAGCTTGAAGAGGTCGACATGATGGAAATGGAGATCGGAGATGTCTTCATTGTTGCCGGGTCACCAGGGCATGCGGTGATAGTGGTCGACATGGCTGAAGACAAAATGACCGGGACCAGGTATTTCATGCTCGCTCAAAGCTACATGCCGGCACAGGAGACACAGGTATTGAGAAATCTCTCCCATCCTGAAATCAGTCCCTGGTACATACTTGAGAAAGGCGAGCTGATTACTCCCCAGTGGACATTCCCTGAAGGAAGCCTGAGAAGGTTTCCAAATGATTAGGAGGATACTATGGCAAGAACCTGCCCAGAATGCTCTTCAGAAATGAGTGAAGGCTACGTACCGTACCTTGACATGTCAAGAATCACAGACTCATATCCTTTCTCTTTACTTAAGGTAGCGAAAAGGACGAGAGGTTCAGGTACTGAAGAGCCAATAAGGCTTACTGCTTCAGTATGCAGCCACTGTGGATATGTTGCCTTCCATCTGGTACCGACCGAACCGGATTTAGAAGAATAATCATCCTTCTTCACTCGCCGTGTTGGGGTTGCGAAAAGCTAAGATACCTGTTCATAACAAGGGATCTTAGCTTTCCTAATTTTCTGTCTTCACTGAGTATTTCTTGGTTTTTCGGTAATCCCGAAGCTATTCAATCCTGGCAAGCACAACTATAAAGTGTCGGATTTTCACAAGACTACATCCTATTCTTCTATGCCTGTCAGAATCCTTTCCAGAATTGATAATAGTACTGGTTAGTTTCTCAAATTGCGGCCTTTCTCTCCGAAATGTTCTGGAATATTTTTCAATCCCCTTGTGAAGCTAATGGCATACTAACTGAATACTTCAAATAATACTGAATCCAATAATAATGAATAGTTTCTCATCTATTGGACTATTAATAATACCTTTCTATTCACAATTCAGCTGTCTGCTTCTTTCATAAATCCAGGCTGTTCTCCTTTAAGAGAAACTCTCTGATACCCAATGTTGCAATTCCATTTTCATCACGCTTTAACTTTATTTGATTACCAATAATGACAATCTTCTTAAATGAATCATTTATATTTAATAACGGACGTTCTTCCTGTGCTTTTTTCTCAGTATCCGGTAAGGCAAACGCCGACTGGATATAGTATTTATTATTACCTTTATGGGCAATAAAATCCACTTCCAGTGATTTCCTTCTTTTTGCACCATTTTCATCAACCTCGCGGGTTTCAATCAGGCCCACATCCACTGAAAATCCTCTGACCTTCAACTCATTATAAATCATGTTCTCCATAAGGTGAGACTCCTCAATCTGTCGAAATCCCAGTCTTGCATTTCTAAGTCCGGTATCGACAAAATAGATTTTCATTGGTGTACTTACGTATTTTCTTCCTTTTATATCGTACCGGATAGCCAAATCTATCAGAAATGCATCCTTAAGATAATCTATATATGTCTTGATGGTCTTATCAGTAATCGTACTTTTCATTACTGATTGGAATGTGTTCTCAAGCTTTTTAGGATTTGTAAGTGAACCTATCGCCGAAGCAAGAATATTTACAAGATCCTCAAACTCACCTGTATTCTTAATTTTATTACGATCAATGATATCCTTAATATATGTCTCCTTAAACAGATTTTCTAGGTATTTTGATTTTTGATCATCTGTCTTCATGGACACAATTCTCGGCAGCCCACCATAAGTCATATACTCATTCAAACCATCTACTTCGGATCCATCATACACAGTCATAAATTCAGCAAATGAGAGCGGATATACTCTGATTTCATCACCTCTTCCACGAAATTCTGTTAGAATATCCGAAGATACGAATTTCGAATTGCTCCCGGTTACATACACATCCAGATTTTCAATATGCAGGAAACTATTCATCACATCCACAAACCTTGGAACATATTGTATTTCATCCAAAAGAACATAATACTGTTTATCATCTATGATCTTTGATTTTACAAATCGATATAATGCATGTGATTCTCGCAATTCCTCATACTCAATATCATCCAGCGGAATATCTATAATATGGTCTCGTGCAATCCCTCTTTCAAGCAGATCATTCAGAAAAATGTTAAAGAGCAGGTAGGATTTCCCTACTCGTCTAACGCCAGTGATTACCTTTATCATCCCATTTTTCTCGCGCAATCTGATTTTATCTAAGTATCCATCTCTATTGATCTTCATCGATTATCTCCATTCCGCTTTTTTGGTCTTGAGACCACTTTTTCGTAATAATTGTATCGCATTGTCACTATTATTGAAACTCTGATGATTGAAGACAAGAGATTCAAGAGATTCTTGGCAAGAGAGTATACTCCCCGGTCATTTCTTTACTGTCAGAGGTTTCTCTAATTTGCCAAAATATCCCTAATTTATTGTATCCAGTGTTTTTGCTTGTTATATAAAAACTACAACCTTAGCGCTCTTTGACTTTCCTTATACCCGTTTATTACTGGCTGCCTTGACAGCACGGTCATGACGGCATGACAAGAAGCACAGGTCAACTCTGTGATATTGAGTGGCTTCTCCCCATCACTTGTTCACGCTCTGAAAAGATATGACTCGAATGGATCTACCTCACTATATTGATGACTTCAGACACTCCATATAGAAATGATCCTATCAGGTCTATCTCTTAAGTATCCTGCCGCTGTAGTCATGTATCAATAAATATTGTAATTGCTTAACCTGATTCTGAAAATATCGCCAATTTTGTGAAATTAAGCGATATGACAAAGGGACCCCTGAAAATCCAGTGGTCCCTTTGCATGTATGATATTCAAATCAAAAATATTAAGGCTTCATCGTCGGGAACAGTATTACGTCCCTTATTGAATGTGAATCGGTGAGGAACATAACGATCCTGTCTATTCCTATTCCAAGTCCGCCTGTAGGCGGCATTCCGGTCTCGAGGGCGCTCATGAACTCTTCATCTATCATGTATGCCTCATCGTCTCCCAGATCCCTTTCCTTCGCCTGCTGGTTGAACCTGTCCCTCTGGACTACAGGGTCATTCAGCTCCGAGTATGCGTTGCATATCTCCCTTCCGAATATGAACCCTTCGAACCTTTCGGTGAAAGTCGGATTTCCTCTCTTCTTCTTTGTGAGAGGAGAAATCTCAACAGGATAGTCACATACGAAGGTAGGCTGTATCAGATGCTCCTCGGCATACTTCTCGAACATTGCGTTCAGGATGTCGCCCTTGGTGGTATCCTTCAGGTCCTTCTTGAATTCGTCTGCAAGGTGATGAGCCTTTGCTACAGAATGGGCTTCCTCATCGCTGCCTATGGCATCGAAGTCAACTCCTGCATACTCCCTTACAAGCTCGACCATGGTCTTCCTGTTCCATGGAGGAGTCAGGTCTATCTCGGTTCCCTGGTAGTTTATAACAGTGGTTCCAAGAACCTTCTGCGCTACTGATGAGACAAGCTCCTCAGTAAGGACCATCATGTCGTTGTAGTCGGCATAGGCCTCATACAGCTCGATCATGGTGAATTCCGGATTATGCTTGTAGTCTACACCTTCATTCCTGAAGTTCTTGCCCATGTCATAGACCTTCTCGAATCCTGCCACTATAAGCCTCTTAAGGTAGAGCTCCGTAGCGATCCTGAGGTACATGTCTATATCAAGGGAATTATGGTGCGTTATGAACGGCCTTGCAGCTGCTCCTCCTGCTATAGGGGAGAGTATTGGAGTCTCAGCCTCAAGATATCCCCTCTCATCGAGGAACGACCTTATCTCTCTGATTATCCTTGTTCTCTTTATGAAAGTCTCCTTAACCACCTCATTGGAGATGATGTCAACTTCCCTCTGCCTGTATCTCATGTCAGGGTCGCTAAGACCATGCCATTTGTCTGGCAGTGGCTTGAGTGACTTGCATATGAGCTCGAAGTCAGTGACCTCGAGGGTGATCTCACCGGTCTTTGTTACGAAGGCTGTGCCCTTGACGCTTATCCAGTCGCCGAGGTCCAGCGTCTTGAAGAATTTGAGCTTCTCTTCGCCGACATTGTCAAGCTTGATATAGATCTGAAGCTTGCCTTCCCTGTCGTGGATGTCGGAGAATCCCGCCTTGCCCTGGACCCTTTTTCTCATGAGTCTTCCGGCAGTGGTTATCTCCACGCCTTCAAGGGATGCAAAGTTCTCCTTGATGTCCTTGGAATTATGCGTCCTGACGACCTTGTATACGTCAAAAGGATCCTTCCCCTGCTCCTGCAGCTCCTTCAGCTTTTCCCTTCTAAGGGCTTCCTGCTCGGACAGATTGTCCTGCAGCTCCTTGAGGCTCATTTCCTCATTAGACAATTATCGCACCTACTCTCTTCCTATTTCTATGATCTTGAACTTGCTCGTACCGTTTGGTACCTCAGCAACGACTTCGTCTCCCACCTTATGTCCCATAAGGGCAGCTCCTACCGGAGATTCATTGGAGATCTTGAAGTTAAGCGGATCAGCCTCAGTGGAACCTACTATGCCGTACTCAACTTCCTCTTCGAACTCATAGTCATATACCTTGACTGTGCATCCGACGCTTACGCTGTCAACGGATACTTCGCTCTCGTCTATGACGCTCGCATTCTTGAGCATGTTTTCAAGCTGTCCGATCCTGCCCTCTACGAAGGCCTGCTCATTCTTTGCCTCATCATACTCCGAGTTCTCGCTCAGGTCCCCATATCCCAGTGCCACCTTGATTTTCTCTGTTATCTCTTTTCTTCTGACAGTCTTGAGGTATTCGAGTTCTGTCTCGAGCTTCCTCACACCGTCGTAAGTCATGATGTACTTTTTAGCCTCGCTCATTTCTTACTCCCCTCTATTTCCATTTAATTTAATATTATAATTCAGCTGACATCTTAAGTCAAATCATGCTATCACCTTGGACATCATTGATTCTCTATATTCCTCAAGAAGATGAATTACAACCTCAGGATCCTCTTCCGTGTTGATCCTTACCTTCAGGTCCGTACTGTTCTTCATTCCCTTCAGATACCATCCAAGGTGCTTCCGCATTTCCCTGACAGCCTTGCGTTCACCGTCATGCCTTATGGCATTCCTGTAATGCCTGATTGCCATACTGATGACCTCATCCTGCTCCGGCCTTCGGTAATCCTTGCCTTGAAGCGCACTTTCAATCTCCTCGAAAATCCATGGATTTCCAAGAACTCCCCTTGCAACCATTATCCCGTCGCAATTCGTCTCATTGAACATGTCCAGGGCATCCTGCCCTGTAAATATGTCGCCGTTCCCAATTACAGGTATGGAAAGGGCTTCCTTGACCTTCCTTATTATGGACCTGTCTGACTTGCCGGTGTAGTACTGCTCCCTGAATCTTCCATGGATTGTGATCATGTCGGCTCCAGCATCCTCCATCCTTTTTGCAAAGTCAAGTGCGGTCTCATCACCCATGCCGAAGCCTCTCCTGGTCTTGCAGGTGACGGGCTTGTCCGTGGCCTTCCTTATCTCCCTGATGATCTCACTTGCCTTCTTCGGGTCCTGCATCAGGGCCGAGCCTTCGCCGTTCTTAACTATCTTTGGAGCAGGGCAGCCCATGTTCACGTCGATGAGCACTATGTCCTCATTTTCGCTGAGCTTCGCAGCCATCCTTGCCATGATGTCCTTCTCGCTTCCGAAAAGCTGGACAGCGATGTTCTTCTCCTTGTCTGAGATCCTCAGGAGCTCCCTCGTATTCTCGCTTCCATAATGAAGTGCCTTGGCGCTCACCATTTCAGTGAATGCCATGGTGCAGCCCCTGTCCATCACTATCTCGCGGTAGGAGATGTCCGTGATTCCAGCCATCGGTGCCAGGAATACCCTGGTATCAACGGTCTTCTTTCCTATTCTTATCATAAATTATCTTCAGTCCCTCCAGGGTCAGTCCCGGTTCCAGAAGGTCGATCGAGTCTGTACCATTGTATATCATCCTGGACAATCCTCCAGTAGCTATTACAAGCGGCTCTTCCTCGCCCTCTTCCATCATTTCCTTCTTCATCAACTTGATTATGTACTCAATGCTTCCGATATAGCCTAGGACTATTCCGGATTGCATGGAGGTTACAGTATTCTTCCCAATTACCTTCTCAGGTGTCACAAGCTCGATCCTCGGGAGCTTTGCAGCCCTTTCGAAGAGTGCATCAGCAGCTATCTTTATTCCTGGAAGGATCGCTCCGCCTATATACACACCAGTGCCCTTTACCGCATCGAAGGTGGTAGCCGTTCCGAAATCAACAAGTATCATGCTTCTCTTGTACTTCTCATATGCAGCCACCGCATTAACTATCCTGTCAGCTCCGACTTCCCTCGGATTGTCAGTCTTTATGTTCATGCCAGTCTTAAGTCCCGGACCTACTATCATAGGATGGATATTGAATGTCTTCCTTATCATGTTCTCAAGGGAATACATGACGTTCGGGACAACCGATGAGATGATTACCCCTGTTATGTCCGATACGCTAATGCCGTTCATCCTGAACAGTTCAACTACCTGTATGGACATTTCATCTGACGTTTTCTTAGAATCTGTTGCCAGCCTGAAATCAGCAATGATATCATTGCCATCGTGAATACCTATAACTATGTTGGTATTTCCAACGTCGACCAAGAGTATCAAAATACCGCATCCTCCCCAATATAAATCTAAAAGCAGCTCGAAAAAGCTGCTATGTCTATCTCAGTGCATATAGATGTCATTTGTTTTTAACAATATAATTTTAGCAAGGATTCACTAATTGTCAAGTAAATCAGGCACTTTTACCAACCACGGCAAATATTTTCTCAAAACTTAACACTATATTCCATGTTTTTCCAACTTTGTTTTCAAATCGCATGTAAAAAGGACCTGAAAAGGTCCCTTTTATCATCTAGAACAATCCTACTATATTACCACTTTCATCTATGTCCATGACTTCAGCAGCAGGCACCTTCGGCAGTCCCGGCATGGTCATTATATCACCCGTCAGGCATACTATGAATCCAGCCCCGTTTGATACCCTTACCTCATTTACCTTTACCTCGAAACCTTCAGGCCTTCCTAGAAGCTTTGGATTGTCAGACAGTGAGTACTGTGTCTTCGCCATGCATATAGGCTTCCTGTCCAGGCCGAACTTCTCAAGGTCCTGTATCTGCTTCTCGGCAGCTGCCGCATAGGCAACTCCGTTTCCGCCGTATATCTTCCTTACGATCGTTTCTATCTTTTCCTTCAGAGGCGAATCTGTATCGTAGATAACTTCATAGTCGCCTTCCATCCTGTCTGCAGCCTCAATTACCTTTCTTGCAAGGTCAAGTCCGCCTTCTCCACCCTTTTCCCATACCTCTGTAAGGGCCATTTCGATACCCTTTCCTGCAAGGAATTCCTTGATGAAGGCAATCTCTTCCTCACTGTCAGTTGCAAATCTGTTGAGTGCCACTACAGGCGTCAGCCTGAAGCCCTGAATGTTCTCTATCTGCTTCTCGAGGTTGACAATTCCCTTTGCCAGCGAGTCAAGATCAGCATGTGAAAGGTCAGCCTTCTTTGCACCGCCGTGAAGCTTAAGTGCCCTTATGGTTGCAACTATGACTACAGCCTTAGGCTTCAGGCCTCCGAACCTGCACTTGATGTCAAGGAACTTCTCCGCACCCAGGTCAGCTCCGAAGCCAGCCTCAGTTATCACATATTCTCCAAGCTTCAGCGCTGTCCTTGTCGCAAGTATGCTGTTGCAGCCATGGGCGATGTTGGCGAAAGGCCCGCCATGTATTATGGCAGGTGTATTTTCCAATGTCTGGACAAGGTTAGGCTTTATGGCATCCTTCATGAGAAGTGCCATCGCTCCCTCTACCTTGAGGTCCCTGCAGTACACAGGATCCCCCTTCAGGTCGTAGCCAATTACTATCCTTCCCATCCTGTCCTTGAGGTCCATTAGGGATGTGGACAGGCATAATATGGCCATGATCTCAGACGCAACTGTTATCATGAATCCGTCTTCCCTGGGGTATCCGTTCGGCTTTCCGCCAAGGCCGACTACGACATCTCGCAGAGCCCTGTCATTCATGTCCATCGCCCTCTTCCAGGTTATCTTCCTGATATCAATACCCAAAGCGTTTCCCTGATGGACATGGTTGTCTATGGCTGCAGCAAGCAGATTGTTTGCCGAGGTTATCGCATGCATGTCACCTGTGAAATGAAGGTTGATGTCCTCCATGGGAACTACCTGGGAGTAGCCTCCACCTGCCGCTCCACCCTTGACACCGAATACCGGCCCCATGGATGGCTCCCTCAGCGCTATCACAGTCTTCTTCCCAAGCCTGTTGAGTGCCTGGCCAAGACCAACTGTAACAGTTGATTTCCCTTCACCCGCAGGTGTTGGGTTTATCGCAGTCACAAGAATCAGCTTGCCGTCCTCCCTGCCTTCCCTTTCAGAAAGTACATCAAGGGATATCTTAGCCTTGTATTTCCCGTAATATTCAAGGTCATCCTCTGAAAGTCCGAGTGAGGATCCAATGTCTCTTATGGGGAGCATCCTGCACTCCTGGGCTATCTGAATGTCGCTCTTCATATTCTAGTCCTCCTATTTCTTGTAGACTGCTGAAAGGAATTTGACCTCATCGACTATGAATCTCTCATGGGTACCTTCGCCGATCTTTTCACCGTCGACCCAGGCTGCCACTGTAAACTCAAGCCTTCTTCCATCAACCGCCGTAAGAACCGATTCGCACAGTACCTCACTTCCCACCGGTGAAGCCTTCAGATGTGATATGGAGACCTTTGTCCCTACCGTGGTCTTAGTGCTGTCCAGATGCTCCTGAACGCTGAGCCTTGATGTCTTCTCCATGAGCGCTATCATCGAAGGAGTCGAGAATACGCTGATGTTTCCGGAACCAAGCGCAGCCGCAGTATCATTTTCTGTAACTGTCATCTTCAGAGCTCCCTTGATTCCTGCCTTCAATCCATTTTCCAAGTGTTTCTCTCCTTTCAGTCCTTTTTCATCAATTGAACAAAATCGCTACGCGATAGTTCCTTAACTCAATTCTATACTTATGCCTCTTGAATTGACAGAGGCTTTTTTTACGCAAAAAAATAGTAGTTTAATCCCCATTGTTGGTTTATTGTGGAATCACGACAAACTACAAATAACCTAAAGGAGGACAACTACTATTTGTACGCCTATGTTACCATATTTGGTCAGATTCAACAACATTCCTTACTATCGGCTTTGTGAAGCTCGGCCATCCGCATCCGGAATCAAACTTGTCGAGACTCGTAAACAGGGGTTCGCCAGTATACAGGTCAACATATAT
>NZ_AXUN02000175.1 GCF_000495435.3 Youngiibacter fragilis 232.1
ACATCTACTATTTTTTTCACTGAAAAAAGCCTCTGTCAATTCAAGAGGCATAAGTATAGAATTTAGACAAGGAACTATCGCGTAGCGATTTTGTTCAATCGAGAAGATGGGGGCTTAACCCATAATGATTATTACCGGTGGTGATTGCTTGAGATTCAGGAACTGGTTCAATCTTGGAATAGGAATAAAGAGATGGGTGGCACTTGGGTTTTCGGGCATGTTCTTCATCGTGTTCGGCGTATTTGAGATGATCTTCCACAGATATTACAATGTCTACTATAAGCTCTTCTACGTATACATCATAGCAGTCGGGCTCTTCACGATATACCTTGCCATGAGTGAAGGGGTCACGAATTTTGTGGGCCTTGTGGAGAAGGGTATGGTAAATGTCAACCTTGATTCAAGGGAGATAGGAAGCCTGGTCCATGAGAGGAAGCTTCTGGTACAGGGACCGAAAGTGGTTGTCATAGGCGGAGGAACAGGACTCTCCACCCTTCTGAGAGGGCTTAAGCATTACACTAATAACATAACGGCAGTTGTCACTGTGGCAGACGATGGCGGCGGCTCGGGGAAGCTCAGGGAAGACCTTGGTATACTCCCTCCCGGCGACATAAGGAACTGCCTGGTTGCCCTTGCCAATACTGATACCCTGATGGAGGACCTGATGCAGTACAGGTTCCAGGATGGCTCGCTGAAGGGCCAGAGCTTCGGAAATCTTTTCCTTGCAGCAATGGACGGTGTCTCGGACAACTTTGAGGATGCTGTGGCTAAGATGGCAAACGTCCTGGCAATAACCGGAAAGGTACTTCCTGTCACTTTGGAGGACCTGAGGATAAATGCTGAGCTTGAAAGCGGACAGATAGTCATCGGAGAATCACACATACCCGTAGTTGGAAGGGAAGAGGCAAGTCCGATCAAAAGGCTTTATATCGAACCCTCGGATGCGAAGTGCCTGCCTGATGCGGCCGAAGCGATCAGGAATGCGGATGCTGTGGTTCTTGGACCAGGTTCACTGTTCACCTCGATCATCCCCAATCTTCTGGTGAAGGGTATAGTTGAAGCAATCAGGGAATCGAAGGGACTCAAGATATACATTTCAAACGTCATGACCCAGCCTGGGGAGACGGACAACTTCAGGGTTTCAGACCACGTGAGGTCCATACTGGCCCACGCTGATTTCGGAAACCTGGATTATGTCATTGCAAATACAACTCTCATCGACAACATGACCCTTAAGGAAAAGTATGGAAACATGGGACAGACCGAGGTCCTTGTAGACCGGGATAATCTCTCGAAATACAGCTTCGAGCTGGTTTTAGGTGACTTCCTTCTCGCAAGGGAGGATTCTGTAAGGCATGATGCCGAGAAGCTTTCAAGGGTTCTGATGGATACCATATTAAGGAAATCCCTCATATATGACAAGAAGAGGATACTCGAGTATGTGCTTCTCTCTGACAAGCTGAAGATCAGGGAAAGGATGCATGGTGAGCATCAGGGTGTCGACCGCAAGGCCGATAAGAAGACAGACAGTATGAATTAAGCCGTAAATTTCCGATATTTGGGAATAGGCTTAGTCACTGAAGTTATAGTTAATAGGATAAACACTACAACCGCAGGCGTTTTGCCGCATTTTATCGTGACAGAACGCCAATATTCAAGGTATAACCATATTACCAAATTGGTTATATGGAGGCTGCGCATGGCTACTATTCCTCAATGGGCAAAAGAGCGGAGACAAAAAGGTACAGAGATTAAAGTGATCGGCGGCAAAGTGGGACACTGAGCTTTAACGAGCCAGGAAAATCAGCGGTGAGTATCTAGGAGTTCTTACTCCGGATGGTCTCATTCCTGTACAGCGCAAATTGGTTGATATCACAGAACCGGTCATCAGCAAAGGGTTCGGGGCCAGTTGGCTTTTGGCCTCACTGTCTTCAGACATCCGTGAAAAGCTTCAACTGAGGTTTCCAGATCATTGGAAGGAACTGTAGACAATCTGCCTGCTGCGAACAATCAGGCCTTGTTCATTCCGTTATATTGCAGAGCGGTACTCTACCTCATCCATATTAGAAATCTGGCCGGACCTCGCCATCAGCGGATCCTCGATTACCTCCCTTCTTAAAGGGATTGGAACGTGTAGTCAATCAATCTCTCTGTTCATGAAAGATTTTCTCATGGAGGAACGCGAATATCTGATTTTTTATGGTACTGGGTTGATTTCCCTAAGCGAAAAGATGCAGGATAACCAGACTGGCTATGACAGCAAGGGCATCTGCGACCCACATATCAACCTGCTATATGCCTTCATGGGCGGACAGAACGGAGGAATGCCAGCATACAACCGCAAGTTCCCGGGAAGCGTCCGTGACATCAGCGTCTTTACCTCATTGCTCAGCGAAATGAATGTCAGTGACACGGTTGTCATTGCAGACAAAGGCTTTGGTTCTTCCTCCAACTTCAATGACCTTGATAAATCCGGGCTTAACTATATAGTTCCACTAGGTAGAACTAACCAGATGTATGACCGTACTCCGCTACAATCTGCAGACAGATCAGGTTTTGACGGGGCATTCCAATTCAGCGACCGGCCAATATGGCACTATAGCCAAAATGATGGTAAGGGGCATGTTCTATCTGTTTTTCTGGATGGAGTGCTTCGGCTAAAAGAGGAACAGGACTACATGCGAAGATTGTTCGAGCGCCATGAAGGCTGCAGCGAAGAAGGCTTGAGGGCCAGGCAGCTGGAATTTGGAACAATAGTCTTGAAGACCAGTCTTACTGAACCGGCTGAAAAAATCTACCAGCTGTACAAAAAACGCATGCACATTGAGCAGTTCTTCGATGACTACAAAAATCTGATGGACTTCGATTCCAGCTATCTGCGATCTGATGCGGCGATGGAGGCCTGGCTCTTTTTGAACCACCTGAGCATTATGATGTGCTACAGGGTCTATGACCTTCTTCGCACCACTGACTCCCTGAAGGAATATTCTATGAATGGTGTGCTTCAGGAGTATTTGTCAGGAATAAGGATAGAGAAAATAACAGGAAATTGGCGTTATGAGGTAATGACTAAAGGCAACCGCAATTTGCTGAAACAGATAGGCGGAACGCTTCCTGAACAGCTATATTGTTTTGGTCATCTGTATGAGCTTTAGAAATTCCCAGCGACCTATTACCAAAGTCGAAAAGTTATGGATTAAGATAAACATGAAGAGTCGGGACTGTATTTGCCTGACTCTTCATTTTGGATTCTCCCGGCAGAGTTGTCTATGCTATAATAGAGGATATATGCCGGTTCTGCCTTAAACAAATGGAGTGAGTAAAGATGTCCTTTTCTGCAAAGGTAAAAAGTGAAATAACAAGGGATGCTGAAGTGACAAAAGAAGAAGCAAGCGCTCTGATATCCGCGATAATGAGGGTATCAGGGACCATAATGTTCTCTTCAAACAAGCTGTCATTCAAGATAACAACTGAAAACCCATCCACAGCAAGATTTGTTTTCAAGCTGCTCAAGGAGCATTTTGATATACATGCGAATCTGATGGTCAAGAAAGGCAGTTCTCTGAAGAGGAACAACATGTACATTGTTGTCATCAGCGAGGATATGGGCCTAAGGAGATTAATGCAGGAAACCGGGATATTGAGGGATGAGGATGGACCATTCGATCCGGAGTTCAGGATCAAGAAGAGTCTGGTAAGGACCGATGCAGCAAGGAAGGCCTACATTAAAGGGGCGTTCCTCGGTTCAGGCAGCATCCAGAACCCTGAAAAGGCATACCATATAGAGTTTGTGGCTAACTCCCAGGAGTATGCAGGAGACCTGATGGAGCTTATCAATACCTTCGGCCTCAGTGCAAAGGTCATAAGCAGGAAGAACTCCTTCATAGTATATCTGAAGGAGGGAGAGCAGATAGTGGATATCCTGAACATAATAGGAGCTCACAACAGCCTCTTTGAGATAGAGAACATTAGGATAGTCAAGGACATGAGGAACAATGTCAACAGGATAGTCAACTGTGAGACAGCCAACCTGTCGAAGACGGTAAATGCCGCTGTAAGGCAGGTGGAGTCGATCAAGCTCATAGAGACAAGGATCGGACTTGGAAGGCTTCCGAAACCGTTAAGGGAAATTGCCGAGATCAGGCTTGACTATCCGGACGAATCCCTTAAGGAACTGGGGGAGATGCTTGACCCGCCGGTCGGGAAGTCCGGCGTAAACCACAGGCTTAGGAAGATTGAGAAGATCGCTGATGAACTGAGGAAGGGTGGTCTCTGATGAAGCTCGAAAGGATATGCGATGCTATCAGGGAAATGGAGCTTGGCCGCAAGATTTCCGTCAGAAGCCTTGCCCGTGAGATGGATGTCAGCGAGGCTACCGCATACAAGGCCATTAAGAAGATGGAGGAAGATGGATACCTTGAGACACTTCCCAGGGCAGGAACCATAAGGGTTGAAAGCCCTAAGGAGAAGAAGCTCGAGAGCATCACGTACAAGGAGGTCCTGAGGATCGTTGACGGGGAGCTGCTTGCCGGGGAAGGCGGTCTGGACAAGACTGTCTCCAGGTTCAACATCGGGGCGATGACCCTTGATGCAATGAAGAAGTACCTTCATCCAGGAGGTCTTCTTATTGCAGGAAACAGGGATGACGTACATCTGCTTGCGCTCAGCTCTGGTGTTGGGGTCCTTGTAACCGGCGGCTTCAGTGCCGAAAAGAAGGTCATAGAGATGGCGGACAGGCTGAAGATTCCTGTAATATCAACCTCCTACGATTCCTTCACCACCGGGTCCCTCATAAGCAGGGCGATATCCGAGAAGCTCATAAAGAGCACCATACCGTATGTAGGAGACCTGCTTAAGAAGGCTCCGGCATACCTCAGGTCAGATGATACGGTGAGGGATTTCAAGGCTCTCAGTGAAGAGACGGACTATGAGAAGTTCCCTGTGGTAGACCACAGGATGAAGGTTCTTGGGGTAGTCTCTACAAGGGAGGTTGTGGGGAAAAGGGATGACGAGTCCATTGAGAAGGTCATGAGGAAGGTGGCTGTGACCTATAGCCCGAGAGCCACTGTATCACACATAGCCCATGTGATGGACTGGGAGAACCTGCAGCTGTGCCCAATAACTGAAGGGGACCGGCTGGTGGGTGTCATAACAAGGACCGACATACTGAAAGCGCTTCAGGACAGGGATACCAGGCCCATGGAGAAGGATACGCTGGAGGACAGGGTAATAAAGGACATGGAGCTGGAAAGGCTTGATGGCACATACAGCTTCAAAGGGTATGTCAAACCGGATATGCTGGACCCCTATGGCAATGCGTCAAACAGCGTACTGTCAATGTTCATGGTCAAATCTGCCATGACAGTGCTGGAGAACAGGTTCTACAGCTGCACCATGGACAGCGTATCTCTGGACTTCATGGGAAGCCTTGAGGTTGACTCGGAGTTTACGGTGGAGGCGACGATACTGTCTTCAGGAAAGAACAGGTCAAAAATAGGAATGAAGCTCTTGTCAAAGGGTTCAACAATCTCGGTAGGAACGCTCAGCGCTCTTCATACACCTGAAGTGCGTGAATAGGAAACAAAATAAATTGAAATGCGAGGAGATATTATGTTTTATCATGTAGTAATGTTCAAGCTTAAGGACAACAGCCCGGAGAACATGGAGAAGGCAAGGGAGATACTTATGTCAATGGAGGGCAAGATACCTGAGCTCAAGGGGATTACAGTAGGCAAGGACACCCTCTTTACGGGCAGGAGCTTTGACATATGCCTTATAACTACATTTGATTCGAAGGAAGACATGGACACATACCAGGACAGCTATTACCATGTGGAGCATGTGCTGAAGAATATAAGGCCCATGATAGAGAAGTCAGCTGCGTGTGACTTCCTCGCTTAGGATTTACAGTCCGGAATCGCGATTTTCCAGGAGGTGTGAGGAAAATGAATGAAAAGAATAAGGCGGGATTCTGCCACCTTCACCTTCATACGGAGTACAGCCTCCTTGACGGTTCGGGAATGATAAAGAAGATGGTAGCAAAGGCGAAGGAGCTCGGAATGGGGCATATCGCCATTACTGACCACGGAGCCATGTATGGAGCCGTGGAGTTTTATAAGGAGGCAGTCAAGGTAGGACTCAAGCCTGTAATAGGCTGTGAGATCTATGTGGCTGCCACGTCCATGGACCAGAAGAACCAGGATTCTGAGAATTCGACGCACCATCTGGTGCTTCTTGTGAAGAACGAGACCGGGTACAAAAATCTCATGAAGATAGTCACTGAAGGGTCCCTTAGGGGATTCTACTACAAGCCCAGGGTGGACCATGAATTCCTCAGGTCCCACTCGGAAGGGCTTATTTGCCTTTCAGCATGCCTCGGCGGAGAGGTGCAGAATTACTTCAACATGGACATGCCCGGCAAGGCAAGGGAAGCAGCCATTTTCTACAGGGACACCTTCAGGGACGGCTTCTACCTTGAGCTTCAGGACCATGGGATGATGGAGCAGCGGAAGGTAAACAAACTGAACATAGAGCTTGCAAGGGAGCTGGGAATACCTCTCGTTGCAACGAATGACGTCCACTACATCGAGAAGGAGGACTCAAGGGCCCACGACATACTCCTTTGCATCCAGACTGGAAAGACCGTGGACGTAGAGGAAAGGATGAGATATCCTTCGCCTGAGTTCTACATGAAGTCTCCTGAGGAGATGGAGAGGCTGTTCGGAGAGATTCCGGAGGCGCTTGAAAACACGGTCAGGATTGCAGAGGAATGCAGCTTCAGCTATGAGTTCAATGTACCAAAGCTGCCGAGGTTCCCTTTGCCTGAGGGGGTTGACCATTTCGGGTACCTGAAGGAACAGGTATATAAAGGGATGGTTGAGAAGTATCCCGTTTTCAGCGGATTCAAGGGAAGGGTATTCTCAACTGACGAAATCTCTGGCTTTGATGACTCTGAGGCAAAAGAGCTGCTCAAAAGGGTTGACTACGAGCTGGCGGTAATGAGGGACATGGGATATGTGGACTACTTCCTCATTGTCTGGGACTTCATAAAGTTTGCAAATGACAATGGTATAGCCACAGGTGCAGGTAGAGGAAGCGCGGCGGGGTCAGTTGTCTCATATTGCCTCAACATAACGAAGATAGACCCTATAAAGTACAGCCTGCTCTTTGAAAGGTTCCTCAATCCCGAGAGGATATCGATGCCTGATATTGACTCCGATTTCTGCTATGAGAGGCGGGGAGAGGTGATCGAATATGTGGTAGGCAAGTATGGAGCTGACAATGTCGCCCAGATCATAACCTTCGGTACCATGGCTGCGAAAGCCTGCATAAGGGATGTGGGAAGGGCGATGAACTACCCATATGGGGAAGTTGACCAGATAGCGAAGATGATCCCGGGGATGCTTAACATCACCATAGACAAGGCGCTGGAGATCAACCCTGAATTCAAGAGAGCATATGAGGAAGACGGCAGGGTGATGGAGCTCATAGATGTGGCCAGGAAGCTGGAGGGTCTTTCAAGGCACGCCAGCACCCATGCGGCAGGTGTGGTGATCTCAGAGAAGGCTCTCGTCGAATATGTTCCTCTTCAGAAGAACGAGGACATGGTGGTTACCCAGTTCACCATGAACACTTTGGAGGAGCTTGGTCTTCTTAAGATGGATTTCCTTGGACTAAGGACACTTACTGTCATGAGGGACACAGTGGAGATGGTGAAGGCCAACAGGGGCGAGACTGTCGATATTGACGCCCTTGACCTCAAGGATCCTGAGGTATTCAGGATGATAGGTGATGGAAGGACCGTGGGAGTGTTCCAGCTTGAATCAGCAGGAATGACAAGCTTCATGAAGGAACTGAGACCTGACAGCCTTGAGGATATCATTGCGGGGATCTCGCTTTACAGGCCGGGTCCCATGGCTGAGATACCAAGGTACATAGAGAACAAGAAGAATCCGGAGAAGATAACATATCTCTGCAGGGAGCTTGAACCAATACTTTCTGTAACGTATGGTGTCATAATCTATCAGGAGCAGGTAATGCAGATTGTGAGGGACCTTGCGGGATACTCACTTGGCAGGAGCGACCTTGTAAGGCGTGCAATGTCCAAGAAGAAGCATGACGTAATGGAAGAGGAACGCAAGAATTTCATATACGGCCTAACTGACAAAGACGGAAAAATAATCGTAGAGGGCTGCATAAGGCGGGGAATTGATGAATCTGCTGCGAATAAAATATTCGACCAGATGACCGATTTCGCAAGCTATGCCTTCAACAAGGCACATGCGGCTGCATACGCAGTAATAGGCTACCAGACCGGATTCCTCATGAGGTACTATCCGCAGGAATTCATAGCAGCCATGCTTAATTCGGTGATCGGCAACAGCGAAAAGTGCGGTGCCTACCTGAGGTCCGCAAAGGAGCTTGGCATAAAGGTCCTGCCACCTGATATCAACGAATCTGAGTTCAGGTACACTGTAAAGGGAACGACCATACGCTTCGGCCTTGGCGCGATAAAGGGAGTCGGGCGGAACATGGTTGACTCGTTCGTGAAGATAAGGGAAGAGGGTGGCAGGTTCAGGAGCCTCATGGATTTCGCGGAAAGGATCGAGCAGGGCTCGGTTAACAAGAGGGCCCTCGAGGCTCTGATCAAGTCTGGATGCTTTGACGGTCTTGAGGGTGCAAGGGCACAGCTGCTGGCTGTATATGACAGGGTCCTTGACAGCTTCACCCAGGTGAGGAAGAGGACCATCGAGGGACAGGTATCACTGTTCGGAGACATCATGGAGGACCATTCCCTTTCAGGAATAGAGCTTCCGAACCTCAGGGAATTCGACAAGAAGGACATGCTTGCGATGGAGAAGGAGATGACCGGGATGTACCTTTCAGGACATCCTCTGGATGACTTCGAGGACCTCATAAGAAGGATGTCCAGCACGAGCGTTTCTGAGATAACAAAGGGTGCCGATGCTATCCTTGATGACATCAGGGATGAGGCTGCCCTCTATACGGAGAGTATTATGGCCGAGCCGGGTCTAAAGGACGGGGACAAGGTGATCATGGGTGGCCTCATAAGGAACATCACCAGGAAGATCACAAGGAACCAGGCGATGATGGCTTTCCTCAACTTCGAGGACCTTACAGGTGTCATAGAAGGGATCGTATTCCCAAAATCCTACGAGAAGCTGCTTGAATCCCTGAGGGAGGACAGCATAGTCCTGCTTAAGGGCAGGATGTCCATGAAGGAGGACGAGGCCCCTAAGATCATAGTTGAAGAGCTGGGTCCGCTGAAGTCCAGGATGGAAAAGCGGATATACCTGAGGTTCGACGATATGGAGGCTGCGAAGCTAGAGGTGAAGAGGCTGAGGTCGGTATTTCGGACATTCCATGGAGATACTCCGGTATATGTTGTGGCAGGAAAATCGAAGGACACCATGAAGCTTGCCAAAGAGCTCTGGGTGGACCATAATTCCGATATACTTGGCATGTTGAAGGAAAAGCTTGGTGAGGCCAATGTTAAGATGGTTGAGAGGTCTGCAGGGAGTGCATGATATACATAATACCTAATGTATGAAAAGTTAACCGATTGTTTGGTTTTCGGATTATGTAAATTTCTTGAAAATGATGCTGTCTAGTAATACAATGTAATGGGTCTGTCTGGTTTTCAGACATACGGACAATTCCAAACTTGCTCCAAGGAGGAGAATAGTGTGAAAAAGATAGCCATACTGACAAGCGGAGGGGACGCTCCAGGAATGAACGCCGCCATCAGAGCGGTTGTTAGGACTGCATTAAAGAACGATATAGAAGTAATAGGAATAAACATGGGTTATGAGGGTCTCATCAACGGAGATTTCCATCCCATGGACAGAAGGGCAGTTTCAGATATCATCCAGAAGGGCGGTACCATACTTAAGACTGCGAGGTGCCCTGAATTCAAGGACCCTGTTGTCAGGGAGAAAGCTGCCCAGGTACTGAGGATATATGGCATCGAGGGACTCATCGTCATTGGCGGAGACGGTTCCTTCATGGGCGCCAAGGGTCTTTCAGACCTAGGGATAAAGACGATAGGTCTTCCGGGAACCATAGACAATGACCTTGCGTATACTGACTACACCATAGGCTTTGATACAGCACAGAATACGATAACTGATGCCATCAATAAGCTGAGGGATACTTCATCCTCACACCAGAGGGTTTCTGTAGTAGAAGTCATGGGGAGAAACTGCGGCGACCTTGCACTCTATGCAGGACTTGCAGGCGGAGCCACGACCATTCTCGTCCCTGAGAAGAAGATGACAAAGGAAGAGGCAATCAGGGAAGTCATGGAAGGCAGGAAGATGAAGAAGAACCACAACCTGGTTGTGGTCGCTGAGGGTGTCGGAGGAGCAAGGGAGCTTGCCCAGGACATCGAGGAGCTTACTGGAATCGAAGCCAGGGCAACAGTTCTTGGACACATACAGAGAGGCGGAGTACCTACTGCATTTGACAGGATACTTGCTGCCAGGATGGGGCATAGGGCGGTTGAGCTGCTTATGGAAGGAAAGTCCGCAAGGGTCGTTGGAATCAAGGCTAACAAGATAATTGACATGGACATATATGAGGCACTGGCAATGGAAAGGACATTTGACGAGGAACTCTACAAGATAGCAATGGACATGTCATAATTGCACTAAGGAGGCAGAGATGAGAAAGACCAAAATAGTATGTACCATCGGACCGGCATCGGAAAGCGAAGAGGTAATCAGGAGACTGGTTATTGCAGGTATGAACACTGCAAGATTCAACTTCTCACATGGAGACCATGAATCCCATGGCATGAAGATGGAGAGGGTTAGGAAAATAGCCAAGAACCTTGGAAAGACTGTTGCGATCCTTCTTGATACCAAGGGACCCGAAATAAGGACCCATAACTTCAAGGATCCTGTAGTCACTCTTCAGGAAGGTGAATTCGTTGATGTCATCGCAGGAGAAGAGATCCTGGGCGATGCTAAGCAGTTTTCTGTAACCTACGAGAAGCTTGCGGAGGACGTTGTACCTGGAAGCAGGATCTTAATTGATGACGGTCTGGTAGGACTTGAAGTCATTTCCATCGATGGAAACAGGATAACCTGCGGAATACTCAACACAGGCAATGTCTCCAACCACAAGGGAGTAAACCTGCCTGGGATCAAGACACAGCTTCCTGCCCTTACCGAAAGGGACATATCGGACCTGAAGTTCGGTGTGGAGATGGGTGTGGATTTCGTTGCAGCCTCCTTCATAAGGAAGGCTGAGGACGTACTTGCCATAAGGAAGGTACTGAGGGACCTGGGCGGAGACGACATATTCCTGATATCGAAGATCGAGAACCAGGAAGGCGTCGACAATGTAGAGGAGATAGTCAAGTACTCTGATGGGATCATGGTTGCCAGAGGCGACATGGGAGTAGAGATCCCACTTGAGCTGGTACCTGTAATGCAGAAGAAGATCATCGAGCTCTGCAACCTCCATGGCAAGCCTGTAATAACAGCTACCCAGATGCTTGAGTCAATGATAAGGAACCCAAGGCCTACAAGGGCTGAGGTTTCAGACGTTGCCAACGCGATATTCGACGGTTCTGATGCAATCATGCTTTCGGGAGAGACCGCAAACGGCAAGTACCCTGTCGAGGCTGTATCCACTATGGCCAGGATCGCATGCGAAGCCGAGGACAGGCTGAAGTATGATTCCATTCTAACTGCAAAGATGCAGCAGAAGGTCTCATCAGTTCCATCTGCCATAAGCCTTGCTTCAGTTACTACCGCCCATGAGCTTGGCGCTTCTGCGATCATCACAGCTACAGTATCCGGAAGCACTGCAAGGAACGTATCAAGGTTCAGACCGCAGTGTCCGATAATATCGATCACCCCGAGCGACAAGGTTGCAAGGATGCTGTCAGTGTACTGGGGCTGCTACCCGATAGTTGCCGAGATGTATACCACGACAGACGAGATGATAGAGAAATCTGCCGCTCTCGTAAAGGAAAAGGGCTTCGTGACAGACGGAGAGATCGTTGTCATAACAGCCGGTCTTCCGATCAACTACGTAGGATCCACCAACATGATCAAGGTCCATCTCATCGGGGAAGTGCTTCTCCAGGGTAAGAGGACGCATAAGACAAACCAGATCAAGAGCGGTGTGGTAAAGAAGGCTGAAAACATAGAGGAAGCAAGGGAAAAGCTTGAGGATGAGGATATCCTCGTAACAAGGACTCTCGACGATTCCTACCTTGAAGTACTCCACAAGGTCTCGGGAATAATAGTCGAGACGAACCAGGTCACCTCTGCGGTGACTGTGGAAGCTATGAGGCACGACATCCCGATAATCGCTGATTCTGTGGATGCCATGCAGGTACTTACTGAAGGTACTCTGGTTACTATCGACGGAAAGAGAAGCCTTGTCATAAACGGAAAGACTAACCTTAAGTCATAGGATATTTCTAAGCGCGGCTCGTCCGCGCTTTTTTCATTAGTATCCTTAGATAATAAAATTAACAATTTGTTCATAAATAGCGGATATCGTTGATAGCCAATGCAATACAGATTCCAATCAGTTATGTTCATATAAATATAATAAAATGTTAACAAAATATTTACATTAATTTTTTCGAGCAGTGATATAGTTGTAAAGTATCAAATGAGCGATAAGTCAACTGATTCTATAGGCACCCGCATGGGTGCTATTTTTTTTGCCTGAGCCAGTCAATATGCTGACATATGCATGCTTATGTTACAATTAAACGGAAAAGAAATGACGAAATATGAGGGGGTAGCTCCAATGAAGAAGAACGACATCATAAAGGCTGATATAACCGGCCAGGGATATAACGGGGAAGGCATAGCGAGGATAGAAGGCATGCCTGTTTTCATAGAGAATGCTCTGCCTGGTGAGAAGGCATCTATACATATACTTAAGGTAAACAAGAACCTGGCATTTGGAAAGATTGCATCGATTGATGTACCTTCAAAACTCAGGGTGGAGCCCCCATGCCCATATTACTGGAAGTGCGGAGGCTGCGACCTTCAGCACCAGACCTATGAGAGCCAGCTTGAATTCAAGAAAAAGAGAGTCAGGGATGCTATCGAGAGGATCGGTGGAGTCAAGGATCCTGTTGTTAATGACACTTTGGGAATGGAAAATCCATTCAGGTACAGGAACAAGGTACAGCTGCCTGTAGGACTTGAAAACGGGAAGATAGTATCCGGATTCTATGCGAAAAGGTCACACAGGATAATTGATATGGAGAGCTGCATTATCCAGCATGAAGATGGCGATAAGGTACTTAAGATCGTCAGAGAGTGGATGGAGGACAAAGGTATACTCCCTTACCAGGCCGATGGCACAGGACTCATAAGGCACATAATGGTCAGAAAGGGCTTCACAACCGGTGACCTCATGGTTGTCATAGTAGCGACAAAGGCAGAACTGCCGAATAATGAGGACCTGACAAGAAGATTAAGCAGTATAGATGGCTTCAAATCGCTTATCCTTAATATAAATGACAGGGATACAAATGTAATACTCGGAGAAAGCAACATAGTGCTGTACGGCACAGACCATATCGAGGACTACATATCTGAATTTAAGTTCAGGATATCTCCACATTCATTCTTCCAGGTGAATCCTGCACAGACACAAGTCATGTATTCAAAAGCCCTTGAATATGCAGGTCTTACTGGAAATGAGATAGTGTTTGACGCATACTGCGGAGCGGGTACAATTAGCATGTTCCTGTCAAAAAAAGCCAGGAAGGTATATGGAGTTGAAATAGTCAGGGAAGCTGTTGCAGATGCCTGGCTGAATGCTGAGATGAACGGAGTCACAAACATCGAATTCATTGAAGGGAAGTCCGAAGACGTAATTTCTGATCTTATTGGGCAGGGCATCCATGCTGATGTCGTTGTTGTAGATCCACCACGAAAAGGCTGCGAAAGGTCTCTTCTCGAATCTATTGCCGCCATGGGGCCGAAAAGATTGGTCTATGTATCTTGTGACGCAGCTACCCTCGGAAGGGATATCGGAATTTTGGCTGAGCTCGGATATGAGCTTGTTGAGGCGACTCCGGTTGACAACTTTCCGCAGACTGCGCACGTTGAGACGGTAGCATTGATAACACGCAACATATAGTGGTCAAGCCTAATAAAAAATCTATATATGGTGGTTTTGCTTAAAAAACAGATTGTAGTCTAATCATATATGCAATAAAATATAGTTAGACTAAATTCGTGGGAGATATAATATGCAACTAGGAAAAAATGTACAGTTTATACCCGCAAGACTGCAACATGATATAAAACCCGTTGGAATTTATTGTAGAGTAAGTTCAGCTGATACAGCTCAGCTGGAAAGCCTCTCAATTCAAGTTTCCACATTAACAAATTATGTATCTATTATTGAGGATTGGAAACTAGTAGATGCTTATGTTGAAGTTGCAACCAGTAAGACAGGAGCTTCAAGAAAACAGTTTGATCGCTTAATAGAAGATTGTAAAGCTGGAAAAATCAAAATTATAGTAGCAAAATCCATAGAACGCATGGGTAGAGATACAGTGGAAATTTTAACAGCTATGAGAGCGATAAAGGATAATGGAGCAAGGCTGCTACTATTAAATAATTATGTTGATACTGAATATATGGATGATGAAATGCTGGTATCCATAGTAGCTTCATTGGCGCAAGCTGATAATGAGTCTAGAGGTGAAAATATAAAAATAGGATACAAGTATCATGCGGCAGAAGGAACATCAGGTCTATATAGACGCAAGTGCTATGGGTATACACATGATGAAAATGGTAACCTACAGATAGATGAAACAGAAGCAGAAGTTGTTCGCATTATATTTAAACTATATTTGCAAGGAGAAAGCTTAGGTGGAATTAGTAAAAAATTAAAGGAAAAAGGGATTATATCATCTACAGGAAAAGCAACCTGGCATAAAGAAAGTATCAATCATTTGCTTTCCAACGAAAAATATATAGGCGATGTAGAAATACTTAAATCTGAAAAAAGTACAGATTCATATTTGATCCAAGACAGCCATGAGGCAATCATAGATAAGGCTACGTTTAGAGCAGTACAACTAGAAAAACAAGCAAGAAGCAATATGAAAAACACTGCAGAGGGACCTAAACGAAAAGCTACAAAATATAGCTCAAAAAAGAAATAGATACAGCCTAAAATCCTTGACTAATAATGCTATTAGAGCGTATATGTACATACCAAGAAATGGGAGGTATGTATATGCTATATGTAAGAACTGATAGCGAAAACGGAGTAACCACGTTTACTCCAATAAAAAATAACAATGTTTATATACATTGTTTGAAGTGTAATCGTATGGAACAGGTAGTTGATTTGCTAGATTTTGTAGCAGAGCTAGGTGAGGCTAACTTAGAAGCAAAGACATTTGATATTTGTCATGAATGCTTTGAGGAAGAATGCAGGTTAGAAGAAGAATACCTTGAAAAACAAAAACCAGGAAAATAGTCTAATCTAGATTTTCTTTGCGAGTAGTCAAGATGGATATTTAATAACGCATAAAAGTCGTGAAAGTGTTGATTTATAGGCATTTTTAATAAAAATGTGTAATTGTCGCAAAATTTCACGTCGAGACGGTAGCATTGATGTCAAGGGTAAAAGAATAGGATCGTAGAATGCTTAGTATTCAAGCCATTTGTGTGTTTTTACCTTCGAAATCAGATTGTGGAAAATGTGATTTTTTATACTTCGTGGGAACATATCGAGATAGGCTTAAACCCTTGCAAGTGGTCGATTTAGATAACGGTGCTTAGTGAGAAGTCGATTTAGATAACATCGTTTATAAGTGGTCGATTTAGATGTTTTTTGAAAAATCCTAGGTTGTGTGTTCAGGTTGGATGTTGAGGTTAAAAAGGTTGCAGAATAGGCTAATCAACATTGTGAAAACATTATAATACGTTTATTAGTCGTAATGATGAGTGGGAAATTGAATACAAGTGGGTAATAAAGCAGTTTTATAGAAATTAAAATTGAATCACATAATATTATTTATAAGGGGTGGAAATTATGTTTGAGTTTAAAATAACTTTAGATGATGGTGATTATTTACTATTTAATCAATATCACTTATTAAATAGTCCAGTTGGCAAAAAAAATTTGATGACTTTTAAAATGATTATTCCCTTTATTTGTTTTATGTTCGTTGCTGTAATATTTATTGTGAACCCTGATTTTCAATTACTTTTGATTGAGGCAATATTAATGACGATTTTATCTATATTGTGGATTTGCTATAGTAAAAAAATAATCTTAAAATCCATGGAGAAAAATCTTAAAAAATTGAAAAAAGAAGGTAGGCTTCCATATAGTAACGAGGCAATAATAAAGTTCGACGATGAAAGCATACATGAAATCTCACCAAATACTGAAAATAAAACGAAATATTCATTGGTTGAAAAAATTGTGGTAACAGAAAAAGCTATCTATATTTATTTTAGCTCTTTACAGGCATATATTCTTCCAGTAACAGCATTTTCAGAAGACGTGAAAAAACAACAGTTCTTGGAATTTATCAATTCGAAAACTGATAGATTAAGAGATACAAACCGAGCATGACATGGAGCTGACAATTCCTATTTGTCAAAGAACCTATAATTACGGAGGTTGTATCGTGGCTGATAATAAAAGAATACACTAGATGCCACCATTGCCTCCGAAAAGAGTTTTTCCATATACTGCAGGATTGTAAGTCAAGTGATATAGAGATTATTTTAATCAAGAGCATAAATAGATTTGGACGGTATACGGTAGAGATTTTTGATGAGCCGAACCAGTTAAAGTTCTCGGCGTTCGTGTTATATTCATACAGGTTTGTATATGACTAAAAGGTGTTTTGTTAAAGTTGGAAGGTGTGAATATGGTGTATGGAGCAATTCTTGAGAAGGGTGAACATTACTACACCCATTTAAGTAAAATATTTAAAGCCATCGATAACAAACAAACCGAGTTTAATTGGCTTATTACTGCTTTTGAATGCTATCCAAAAACGAAATCTTTTGAAGAGCTACTATCTAAAGAATATTGTTGGTTAAGTGGAACCGAACTGACTAATATAGTTGACTATGAAGATATTCAATGGATTTGGGCAGTTTTATCAGGATTTAATAAAGATATTCCACTTGCAAAGATATTAGACTATCCTCTTCCGTATGCAGATGGTTATGGTGGGTTTTGGAAGAATCCACTTTCTTTACAACACCCCTTGGCGAGTATAGAAATTGTGCCTTGGGATAGTTCTTTGACTCTAATTATAAGCGAGGAGAAAGACTTAGTAGAATGCTTTATGAAGGCATTTCCATTAAGTGAAGATTTATCAATATACAACACCAAATAAGTAAATTGATAGTTTGAATTATTTAAAAAACATAGTACATTTATAGAAAGAGGGGAAATGGTGATAGAGTTTAAAGTGACTTTGAGTGATCAGGACTATTTGCATTTTAATTGGTATCAGCTATCAAACAGTGCTGCTGGCAAAAGAGCATTACTGTCATACAGGCTTATACTTCCGGTAATTCTATATATTTTATTATTTGTATTATTTGTTATAGACTCGGATTTCAAAATAATTTTTTTTGCAGCAATAGTGGTGACAATTATGTCAGCTTTATGGGTTGCATTTAGCAAAAAAACCACCTTTAATATTATGAAAAATGATATTGAGAGGATAAGAAAAGAGGGTATACAACCATACAACAAGGATGCAATATTAAGGTTTGATGATGAAGGTATCCATGCAATTATACCGAATTTTGAGAATAAATCCAAATATGCATTGATTGAAAAAATTGCAGTAACAGAAAACGCTATTTACATTTTTATTAGTGCTATACAGGCATATATTCTTCCAGTAACCACTTTTAAAGATGAGGCAGAAAAGCTAAAATTTCTCGATTTCATCGAATTAAAATCTAATGTATTAAGAGAAATTAAGTCATAAGAACCTAAAGTGATAGACTACTATTGTCATCGTAATGTCACAAAGTCCGAAAATTGAAATCGGAGAAAAAGTAAAAAATATAGTTCGAAGAAGTGAATAATAAGAGATTAAGATAGTTCGCAATTGTAGGATATTGCGACTTAAAGTCATTTTACTCAACTTTCCCACTTT
>NZ_AXUN02000174.1 GCF_000495435.3 Youngiibacter fragilis 232.1
TACTTTATCAATTCAGCAATAGTCAACAATATCAGCCTATTATGAACTCATCATTGATAACTCGTCACATTTCTGATATATTGCAATCAGATAATGATTATTTATGATTATTTCAGGAGGTCGAAATGAAGCCTGACAGACAAGATGAGATTATAAGGATATTAAAGGACAAGAAGATAAGCAATGTATCTGAGCTCTGCAGCCTAATGTATGCCAGCCCGGCAACCATAAGGAGGGACATCAGGGACCTGAAGGAAAAGGGCGTCGTAAGGTCATCCTATGGAGTGGTTTCACTCATCGAGAAGAACAACGAGACATTGTTCGATGACAGGAAGACAAGGCTGGAGAACGAAAAGGATGCAATCGCGAGGATTGCGATAGACTTTGTAAAGGACGACCATTTCATATTCATGGATTCAAGCACCACCGCCCTTGCGCTGGGAGTTAAGCTCGGGAGCTTCAAGAACATCCAGATACTGACCAACGGACTTGAGACATTAAGGTCACTTCACAAGATAATACACAACCCCCTGTACTCAACAGGAGGCAAGATCAACTTCTCTACGACCAGCATGGTCGGGAATGCAGCAATCAACCAGATAAAGAACTACTTTGGGGACATATTCTTCAGTTCCTGCCGGGGCATAACCCACTTCGGTTCCTGTGAAGCCTCCCAGGATGAGGCGCAGATCAAGAAGACCCTTTCTGAAAGGTCTGCGAAGACCATACTCCTGGTCGATGACTCAAAGTTCGACCAAACTTACTCGCACATCAGTTTAACCTTCGACATGGTAGATGTCATGATAACGAACAAACCAGTCCCTCCTGACCTGGCTGCGAGCATCAAGGAAATCAATCCAAGGATCATTATGCTGCACCCCTGAATATGGCAATGGAGCCTGGCTGTAAATCAGCCTGGCTCCAAACATATGCTGGTCAAGTCATTTTGGATTCACCAGCTCTGCCTTCAATCCATACTTCCTTATCAGCTCTTCATCAATCTCATGGTCAACCTCTATGACCTGGAATAAAATAAGCCTGTCATCTGTAGCGAAGTCAACAAGAGTGCCTCTTGCTTCAAGCCTGAAGTCAGTATAGTTCCAGAGATGTCCGCCTTCAGTAACCTTGTATCTGAACTTGTGTACTGGTGCAGACTCACTCATTGAAGGAACCTTTTCAATCGCTTCTGTTCCCTTTTCCCTGATTACTCCTGCCTTCAAAAGCCTCTGCAAATTGCCGGTCAGGAAATCATCGATTACTGCATGGGCCATTCCCTTGGTCAATTCCTCTACCTTGGATGTGAGCTCATACTCTCCATGCTTTTCAGCAAGATTCCTGATCTTCTTCAGCTGCAGCGGAGAACATCTGTCATTCTCCCAGGTCTTGTCCATAAACAGCACCTCTGTATAATAATTCTACTTTCGCGAACGATCAAGTATTCCCAAACTCATGAGATGAAAAGGTAAGCCTGATTGTACTAAAATTTAAGTTAGAAATTGAAGCATCCTTCAACAGGCTGATTTAACTTCATTAATGTAGACTCATATTGATCCCAAGGTTCAGTATCCTGTCTCAATTATCCCATAATAAGCTTATGCAATCCATACGCCCTTATATTCAATTCACCATTTGGGTTAGTCATTACGGAGATATTTGATGAAGCCCGACATTTAATCCAATGTTGTTCCTCGAAGCGCCTTTGTTTTTGCTTCACTAATGATCTTGAGGTTCTTTAGGGAATTCGATACCTCTTCTCTACCTGCCATATGATCTGAATGTCTCAATTAAAGACTGGCAGTGCTGGATTAGTGTGAGCATCGCACTAACTGACAATTTATTGCCATGGCTTTTCCAGTGATATCAAAAACTGGCCATTATTGGTCCGAATCGATTGATCCAGCTCAGCCTGGCCAGTTAATCTGTATTCTGATGTTCAGGACTTATGGTCTGCTGCAGCTGCCAGTGCCTGCCCCATCATATGGAACCGGTCTTAGCCACTTTATCTAAGATTCATATCTGTACTTGATACAATGTTAACCTCCATTCCTAGTCGGTTGGCTTTATCGGCACGGCCGGATAGTCAGGAAGTTTCGCATCGAATGCTCCTATGTAGATTTCTCCAGTGTCGAGCTTTACAAAGCAATGTTCAAATTTTTCTTCACCTGTTTCTTTACCTCGAAGCCATAGTAAATGGTCTCTTCAGGATCGTCTGCCATCTTGCATCCTAAACCGCCAAGCTGCTTAATCTCAGTGACTTTAAATTTTGATTCGATAATGGTAAATGCCTGAGTCCAGCTTATGTCCTAGTTTTCGGCAGTCGGTAAGACTTCTACTAGTGCCAGAGGATCAGGATTATCACCATCAACTCAACTTCTGCTAAAATCATGTCGTCATAAAATTAACCCTATATATTATCATTTTGAACTATTCGATAATTGCTTCACTTGTTTATCCCTGCCTCCCCGCTAAAACCATTTGAAAAGACCAGGCCCCAATGAATCATCATCCATTCAGGTCTGGTCTTATTCCATTACTTATTACATGTTGATTTCCTTAATCCTGTCTTATGGATTCCCTTCTCTTGTTTACGATTGGCAGCTGCTGCCTTACCCTTTCAACCTGTGACAGGTCAATCTCAACAACCTTCACTTCCTCGTCGAAGCCAAGCTGTTCAAGGACCTCTCCCCATGGTGAGGTAACTATGGAGTGTCCATAGG
Source organism: Youngiibacter fragilis 232.1 (assembly GCF_000495435.3). Taxonomy (GTDB): domain Bacteria; phylum Bacillota; class Clostridia; order Clostridiales; family Clostridiaceae; genus Youngiibacter; species Youngiibacter fragilis. The sequence goes on from NZ_AXUN02000174.1 coordinate 2,718, forward strand.
CATGGTAGCTCATTCCCATGTTCCTTGCAGGTCCGACACCGACCATGAACATCTCGTTGTCCAGTGCCCTTGCCCTGAAGGTCAGCTCCCAATGTGCAGGCCCTGTCGTCATGTTGAAGGCTGCAGGAACTACGCACATGATGGCTCCCATGGATTCCATCTTCTGCCACTCTTCAGAGAACCTGATGTCAAAACAGATTCCCATGCCAATCTTCCCGAATTCAGTATCGAACACTCCGAATGAGGTTCCCGGTGAGAAGGTTTCAGATTCCATGAAACGGACTCCACCCTCTATGTTGACATCAAACAGGTGGACCTTGCTGTGCTCATGGATCTCCTCCCCGTTACGGTCGAACACATAGCCTGTGTTGTACAGCTTCCCGCAACTCTGTACCGGGATCGATCCGCCTACAATGTATACATTGTTGTCGCTTGCCATCCTTGAAAGCCTCTGCCAGGTTTCGCCGAACTTCTCTTCCGCATAGTCCCAGAAGTATGCGTTGTCGTATGGACAGTTGAAAATTTCCGGAAGCACAACCATGTCTGCTCCATCTTCTGCCGCTATCCTCACGAACTTCTCCGCCTTGATCAGGTTCTTCTCCTTATTATCTGTCACCAAGAGCTGTGCAAGACCAATCTTCATGTTTGCCTCCTGTTAATTATGATTTCTATAATGCCTCAGGGTATGAACTTACCATATGTTTTCTCGAAGCGTCGTTTTACAAGGAGCTTCGGTGTAATGGCTATCTTGAAGACATCGAATATGTCAAGTGATGTCGCGTACTTCAGCTTTCCGTAATACTTGTAGTAGGACTTCAGGTCAAGCCTGTCGCTCAGCCTGTATGCAAGATAGCTTCGCTCATTGAAAAGCCCCGTATTGTCAGAATGACTTTTCATGACCTTCACCTTGTTATCGTGTGTGTAACCTTCAGGAAGCGAATAGATGAAATCAACCCAGTCCTCTGCGAAGACCTTGAAGACCTGACTGTTCCAGTAGCTGCCGCCCTTTTTTTCATTCCCGTATATCAGGTTCTCGTTCAGCCAGCAGATTCCAGTGCTGCTGTCGAGAAGCTCCTGAAGGAGGATCCCAAGCTGCATGAAGTTCGATCCGAGATACCTGTCATAGTCTTTGGTAAAAAGCTTACCTGTCCTGTATATGGTTGCTCCGGTTAGCGTAGTATGCCATGCCAGGTCAACGAAGAACTCATTTGCATCCGTGTAGACTTTTGATGGAGTGCTGATGCATCTGTGAAGCGAATTCACCGCTATGAAGTCATAAGGTTTTTCACCAATTACCTCAAGTACCCTTTTTATTCCACCCGGGCATATTATCTGAGAATCCCCAAGATACCAGACATAAGTCTGTCCCGGCTTCCCCAAAGTGCTGATACAGTTCCTGTCATGACCCAGTCTGTGCTCGTTCCTCGTATATTCGATATTGGGATATATCCTCATTAGCTCAGAAACCATCTCTTTTGTAAGGTCATCGCTGGAATCGTCTGATATGTAGACCTTTATCCCATGCTCAATGATTTCCGGAAGCATCAGCTCCAGGTTTTCCCTAAGTATCTGATGCCTGTTATAGGTCGGTATTGCAATTGCCAGTCTATCGTTTGTCATTTTCACGCTCCAGAATCTGTCTGTAGAAATTTTGTATCGATTTGCCAAGGTCTATCTTCTCAACTTCAACATATGACCTGAGCTTGTCGATATTGAGGACTACCTTGTCAGAGTCTACCCTTCTGGCATCCTTGTACCGCACTTTAAGGTTGATGTCCAGGGCTTCTTCAATGGTCTTAAGCAGCTCATTGACCGAGACTCCGGTTCCTGAACCTATGTTGAAGGTCTCATTCCATGCATTCATTCTGCTGAGACCAATTATGCACCTGCAAAGGTACTCTATAGGGATGTAGTCACGCGAAACGCTCCCGTCACCCCATATCTCCACTTCCTTGCCAGTCAGGTATTTCCCCAGGATTACTGCTACAAGTCCCTGTTTGCCGTAAAGGTTCTGGAACCTGCCGAATGGATTGGACGGCCTTACGATGAGGTATTCTATGTTTCCTTTCCTTCCTTCAAGCCTTATGTGCTCTTCAAGGCTGCATTTGCTGAGGCCGTAATAGTTTATCGGCCTTAGCGGGTCTTCCTCACTGTAATATCCGCTTTCCTTGTAGCTTCCATAGACAGTACCGCCTGAAGAGAGGAATATCAGCTTCCTGACATTATTCTCCTTCATGGTCCTTATTAGCTTCATCGTAGGTATGATCACTTCATCGTACTCCCTCAGGTAATCATCAAAGGAGCTTGCTGGAAGAAGGCCTGATACTAGATGGACTACCTCTTCCACCTCGTATTCTCTGAATATCCTGTTAAGGAGTACTGCATCATCCAAGTCCCCGGCAATCGAAACGACCTTGTCCCTTATTCCACTTAAATTCCCATTGTCCGGCTGCTCCCTGTTAAGGGAGATGACCTTCCTGTCCTGTTTGACATATTCATGAATGAGGTTAGACCCAATGAAACCTGCCCCACCAAGTATCAGAGTATACTTCATCGAATGCTCCTTGCAGGGATTGCTTATACTTATAACATATGCAACCCTTGATATTTCTGTTCTCCTGGATCAGCTGCTGCGCCACCCGTCAGATTCAGGCACGCAGATACATAATCCGGTTCCTTGCCGTTGCACGGCAAAACTGCTGGCTGTTTCAGTTGCCTATGCTGTGCCACTTGATGTATCCAATTATCCTGTCCCTGAATACATAGCCAAGCACCGCAAGCATGATTTGTATGAATGTGACAGCAGCCGCTGTTATGTAGTCACCCTTGGCTATCCTCTCTCCTACTATGCTGCACATGAGAATGGATGGGGAAAGGGCTACTATGTTCAAAAGAAGGAACCTTGGCAATGGAATGCTTGACCTTGCGAATATGTAAGGAAGTATCCCATTCGGGATACCTGGTATGAGGTACATCATGAAAGCTATCCATCCGAAGCTGTCCGCATTCTTCAATATGCTTTCATCAAGCCTTACCCTCCACTTCGGCTTTGTGATATGGAAATCGAAGGTTGCTCCTATTCTCCTTACCAGGATGAATATAAGCGTATCCGCCGCTACATAACCTGCAATGCATATGACAAGTCCGTTGAGGATGCCGTAGGTGAGCCCTGCCAGTATCTGAACAGCTGCCGAGGGAAACACAATGGTTATTATCTGGAGGACCTGAAGTCCCGCCATTATCACGACTCCCTTTGTTCCGTATTCCCTTATTTCCCTGGAGAGCGCTTCCTCATCTGCAATATGGTCCGATATGGTCCTTAGAAGAGGCAAAAGGTTTATGACGAGTATCACTATCGCTGCAATGATCAGCATGACAACGAGCATTGATATCCCCTTCTTCCTGAACTCTGCCTTCGTCATACCTCTCACCACCTGTATATCTACTCTTCCAAAACAAAAAACATGCTTCAGTCTATCCTGCAGCTGTCAGTGAACCCTGCAGGCGGCACTCCCAGCGATTTAATGAGCCTCGCCCAGTAGTTCACCTGTGCAGCAGCAGATGCGATAATTAGTATCTCACGCTCTGTGAACAGAGACTTCAAAGAATCCATGAATAGGCTGTCGAGCTTCACCGGAGTAGCTGATATTATCCTGGCATATCGTAGAGCAAGCTTCTCACGTTCACTGAAGGTCTGTGCATCTTCAATTCGCTGAAGGCTCCTGATCTCATCATCTGTTATGCCGTGCCTGTCATATTCAAAGGAATTCATATCTATGCAGAATGGACATGCCACCATAAGCGATACCTGGATCCTTATGAGCTGAAGCAGCCTCTCGGAAATATTCCCCTCGGGCTTTACTACCAGACTTTCAAGCACTCCTGAACCTATGGCAGTCCTTGGGTACCAGGCAAGGAGCTTTGGTACCAGGAGGTCCATGCCTGTCACCTTCCTTGTTGCATACATCCCAAGCCTGATATAGAATGGGATCTTCTTTGGAGGATCGATATATGCGCCTGCCATCTGTACAACTCCTTCTGCCAGTTTCTGTCATTTGGACACCTATATTCCAATTATATCATGTTTTTACAGATATCTTGTGCATACTTTATGCTTTCTGAATTTCAAATTGAAACGTCTTATAGTATTGCCATTTGAACTTAGTGCGATCCCTAACCAGCCTCCAGATTAAGTTCCCATGATATGAGCACTGCTGCACAGATGAATGGTAAGAAAATCCCAAGCACCAGGAAATTACCTGATAATGGAGTATAGTCGATCATACAAATGTTCCCTGGTGACACTTGTGTCGTGAGTTATCCATTTGTTCATTAAACTGATACTAGCTGTTGACTTCTTAGCGCTATTATCAAAGAAAAGAGAAGTCCTGATACATCCTGGATGTAAAACATTAAGTGGTAATTACCTATGATACTTTACAAGATATGCATACCAAGGCCACTTTAAGGGCCTGATAAGGGAGGCGAGCGATGTGGCACCAAGGATTTCAATTCCAATTTCAATGGACATCTATGATGTACGGGAAATGTTTTCACGATACTATATCGACCCGGATCTTGCGAGAAAGAATGTTCCACCAAAGTGGAACATAAAGATCCACGAAAACGGAAAGGCTCTACTTCTCGTAATGGTGCAGGACTGCAGGAAGGTAGTTTTAGAGAGATTTCTGAACATTGGTCCTGTCAGGATGTCTCATATCTGGATTGAACTTGAAGGGCCCTCTGAGTCTATTGACACTTTGCCAGGAACAACAAGGACGCTTCCTACGTGGTATTGGTACATACAGCCTCATCAAATGGATAGTTACCTGGCATTCCTGATGTTCAGGATTGCGGGTGTTGATGCACAATATGTGCGATATATCTCTCCAGGTACCGCACCAAATGGTTTTTGGGCTGGAAAGGTGAAAGAGGATGATTCACCTTACATCGGGTACGAATGGACTGTAATGAGCGAACCCTACCCGGAGCCTGACATTATCACAGGCAGTCATCGCTTCTTCAGGAAATATGGGCTGCGCGAATCTGAGGCGCATGCTGAATGCTTTACTCATTTTCTTGGAGAATCCACGGTCAAGCTGAGCGCTTCTTCGGATTCTACCATCGGAAAGCTTGGATTGGGCAGTTCATTTGAGGGCTTTTCAAATCCTGTATGGGTCAAGCACTGTCATGTACGCTATAGGGTCTGGTTCTTCTGAATATCAGCAAACTTGCAAGAGTTTCAGCCACGGCTTAAACTATCTTCCTGAATGTCAGACCGTAACTCGCAATTTGAGATAAAAGAAAGATGCGACAGTCAAGGGAGGGCACTGAAAAGCTCCCAAAATCAGCATGATTTGAGAAGAAGATAAGATGGCACCGAATTCGGACCATCTTATCTTCCTTTTTTGAGTTATTTAAGCTCAGTAGCAGCTATTTTCTACTCTTTAGTCCCCTAAGAGAGCAAATATCCTCTTCATATTTGCAGAGAACCTGGTGAATGCTCCTTGAAGTTCCATTCCAAACAGACCAAGTCCTGATGCTACATCAAAACCATGCCATGTTTCAATTCACTGTTCTTTGCTTCAATTTTATACGATGCTTTTGCCAGAGCCTTGAGTTCTTCTGTTTCCTGGTATGTCTTCTGTTCCGAATGGGTAGTTGACATCAATGTGACCGAGAATGACTTGGTCTTTTATCCTTCCTTGTAGCAGCCTTCACGATACGGGTAAAGCTTACACTTCTTAACATCTTTCAACCCCAACCCTGTCCGGTGATATCCCTTCATCCCAGGCATCTTGAAACAGTGCAAGTGCATGTCTATCCAACCTGCTGATATGAAGGCACCGTTCAGGTCTATGACCTGCTTTCCAGCTTCGCTGATGTCTTCAGAAACCTCGGATATCCTTCCATCCTCCATTAGTACAGATACATTCTTATGATTCAAAGCAATAGCATAATCTTATTTGGACACTACGGGATTGATCTCTTTTGGGTCTCTCAGCCATTCTATTGAGAGATAGTTGTAGTTATAGGTCTTTACATTCTGGAAAGTAACATCGTACTTGCCGGTAGCGCTATTGTATTTGCAGAATCTGACATTTTCAGTAATATCCTGACCCTTCTGAAGAATCATGTTGTTTTTCGTATTCAATTATCACCCTCCATAAATTACTTCAAATCTGGGGTTATGTCCTCATAATTTCAGAGACAGTTTCTGTTCTAGCTCCTATTCCTGCTTAGTATTGCTAGTATGTCAGATCCATATTTGCCGGCCTTTACCTCTCCAAATCCTGAAACCTCCTTAAGACTCTCCAATGAATCAGGCATCCTCAGGATCAGTTCATCCAACTGAGAATTGTTGAATATGAAGTATGCCTTGACACCTTCTTCCCTGCTCTTGACCAGCCTGTATTCCTTAAGATCATTAAACAGCTGAGATTCATCAGGTTTCTTTATTGTCTCTGGAACTCTTGTACTTTCATGACCAGTCCCGATTAAATATTTTGACGTATAGTCCCTATAAAGTGGCTTATGGAGATTAGCAAACCTTTCGGCTTGTTCATACATTATCTTGTCGCTACTTGCTTCGTTTTTGCTCTTGACTGTCATTTCTTTAATGTAGGCAACAAGCTGGTCATTTCTGATTATCTGGTCCCTTATTCCCTTATCAGCCTTGCTTACATCCAGCACGGTCCTGGGATTTGCCATGACAATTATCGATTTGTAGTTATCATCGAAGAATCTCTCGAACGCCAATCTAATAATTGCATTGCTAATGCTGTCCCTTCGGATTGCCTTAAGCAGCTCAAGATGCCTTTTATTCTGTGTAATCGGGCTGTAGATACCCTCCTTCTTCTTCTTTCCGTCAAACTCAAGAGTCCTTATGAAGTCGCCTGCGCTATTAACCTCAATGTCTCCAAACATGTTCTTGCACTCGATGAGGAATGTCAGTTTTCTTGTCACAACCAGAAAGTCAATCTGGGCACTCAATCCTTCATACTGGAGATGAAGGTCCCTAAGCACAAGCATCGGCATGAAGCTGTTCATCAGCTCGAAGAGAACATTCTCTTCACCCTTTATCCCGTATTCCAGAAGCCTCATATCCTGTGCAATCAATCTATTTGTCTCTCCAGAAGCCTTGTCATGCAATCCATTAAGTACCTCAAGCTGATTTTTCGCATCGTCAGAGTCCTTATAAATCAGAGGTCCGTTCAGCTTATCGAATAATCCCATAATATACCTCATATCTCAGTTATTTATTCAATATTGCCAAATGTGATATGAGTATTCAACTATTGATAGATTTGTAAACTTGTCGACATATTGAATCACATATATAAGGTACATTAGTAATCATGACAATCCTCATTTATTGCGCTAAGAACGATACATCCGATTTCATATATCCCTGTAGTACCTGCTGTATTCCCCTTATTCCTGCCCTATCACAACACTGAATTGCAAAAGAAAATCCCCATGCATGGCGAAATCACATTACGATGATTCCGTCCCTATGAGGATTGTCAGTCATACTATTTAACTCATTAGACTCTGACAGGTTGCTTATCAAGGGCCAATGGTGAGCCTAGACCAGGCTAACTACTCCAATATTTCAAAACAGGGAATAAGGTCATTATAATCAGAATAAACCAGAAGCCCATCATGTTGTAGTCTCCCAACCAATATATATGGAGCAATACCAATCATGCCTGCATACGTTACTATCTCTTCCCTGTCTGAATACTGATAATCAGTCTTAAAGGTATCATAGTCCTGTTTGGATATAAGAAGATCGCTGGCAATTTCATGAGGGCACTGAAAAAGCCCCTAAAAATTAGCATGATTTGAGTAGAAGATAAGATGGTACGGAATTCGGACCATCTTATCTTCTTTTTTTGAGTTACGTAAGCTCAGTAGCAGCTATTTTCTACTCACTAGTACCCTGGAACATCTTAATCTGTAATAATCACAGGATATAGGTGCTTTAATTTAGTACGCGCATTGTTACTGCTGACTTCTG
>NZ_AXUN02000173.1 GCF_000495435.3 Youngiibacter fragilis 232.1
AAAATTTTCTACACTCTCCTGGACGTTGAAATACCTCGCGACTGGACGGGTCGTGAGGTATTCCAACGTTTGGTATTATTGTGTTAGGTCGCTATATATAAATATGTATAGCCATATTCAGAGTCCTGGCAAAGGATGGTTACACTGCTTTTTCAGGAGTATATCCTCCGTCTGGATATTCCAATTATAACAGATGTCCCCCAGAGCTCTCAATAGCTTAAGAAGTTCGTTAAAATTAAAACTTATGAAATCCGATTACCTCTTCTACAAGAGGTATCGATCCGCTAGCACCCTTCCGTGTAACAGAAATTGCAGCAGCTTTCTGGGCTATTTCGATTGCCTTCTCGATGCCTTCTCCCCTTGATAACATACCTATGAAGTATCCAGTGAATGCATCTCCAGCTCCGGTTGTATCCACAGCCTCAACTCTGTATGCAGATTTTCTGCCCGATCCTGATTCCGTTCTGTACCTTACTCCATTTTCACCTAACGTGAGAATTATCCCTGTATCAGGGTACTTTACCTCAAGCTCCTTCATGATATCGTCATGGTCGTCCGCTCCTGACAGTATTGCCCCTTCAACCTCGTTGAGGATAAGGAAATCACATGCTTCCAACGGCAGCTTCAGCAACCTTTCATCAATTGGAGATGGATTCATGAATATCTTGATTCCCTTTGCCTTGGCACTTCTCATGATATGGTCAAGGTTGTTTATCTCATTCTGAAGCACTAGATAATCACCGTTCTCCAGTCTTTCCATGACCGAATCGATGAATTCCTCGTCGTTCTCCTTGTTTGCGCCATCAAAGAGTATAATGCAGTTTTCACCTGCATCATTAACCTGTATCACAGCAGTTCCGGTACTTGAGTCAAGTACCCTTACCAGGCTTCTATCCAATCCGCACTTGTCGCACTCGTCAAGCAGTAGCTTTCCATCGGACCCAACAGATCCTGCCATTAGTACCTGAGCTCCTGATTTCCTTATAGCTATCGCCTGGTTCAGTCCCTTGCCGCCAGAATATATGGAGAGGCCTTTTGACTGTATTGTCTCCTTAGGCCTTACAAATTCATTCACAGCAAATACCATGTCTATGTTCAGCGAACCAAAACAACAGATCTTCATAAATTTCACCCCACGCTCTCTGCAAACTCATTCAACTTGAGTTTCCTGATCAGGCTTCCATTGATAAACCTCATGAAAAAAGCAATCATAGGTCCGCCCGTCAAGACTCCGACAACAGATCCAATACCAAATACACCACCCAGAAGAATACCTGCAATAGTGTATCCCAGATCAAAAATAATCTTCATGTTCCTATATTTAAGCTTCAAATGATCGCATATGGTCACAATAATCGAGTCTGTAGTTCCAAATCCGAATTTCAAGGACAGATTCAGTCCTGTTCCCATGCAAAGAATCACTTGTCCTATTGCCATCATTACAAATCTCATGTACAACGTCGGATTTGCGCTGAAAATATTGACAATTATTGGATCAAATAAATTCATCATGGGTCCTACTATCAATGATCCCATCACAGTACCTACATAAATGTATTTTCTGGCGAATATCAAAGCCAAAGACAACATGATGCTGTTGTTGATCAGCGATGCATTACCTATTGATGTCCTGAGTGAATGCCTCACTCCATCCAGCCACACCGTTATCGGGTCTGACCCCAGCCTGCTCTGAAGAAAAAGGCAGACACCTATGGCCACGAGCGTCGAGGAGCAGGCTGACAGGAACATCTTCTTTACCAGCACATTTGGCTTATCTTTCAATTCTTCACCCTCTCACCAACCTATGGTGTCATTCAATCCTTCTCTTCTTCTTCGCATTCCTTTCTCTTATGATCGAAAATACAACAAGTCCGATGATAGTCGATAGGTAAGGAATCATCTGCACAAACTCCGCGGGAATCTTTAATGCCTGCAGCGAGTATGATGCAACATCCGCACTTCCGAAAATTACAGCAGCAATCAGGCTGCCAATTGGTGACCCGTTACCAAGGTTCATTGCCGACAGACCAATGAATCCGCGTCCGGCAACCATGTCCCTTGCAAACCATGAAACATATCCCATTGACATGTATATCCCGCCAAGCGCCCCAATGAATCCGCTGATTACAAATGACATTATCTGTACCTTCTCAACATCTATTCCTACCGACTCCGAGGCGTTGGGATTCTCCCCTACTGACCTTATCCTCAGGCCAGTGGGAGTCTTGTATATGAAGAAATAAACGAGGTAAACCGTTATGAATGCCAGGTATGTCATAATGTTGTGGTTTGAAAATATCTGACCGATGAACGGTATGCCGTCTATTAACGGTATGCTCACCTCAGGCATTACCAGGCTCTTGAGGTTTGATGATGTTCCCTTGTCTCCTGAAGCTATGAACATGATCACAACTGTAAGACCTGATGCCATCAGGTTGGCGGCAATGCAGGTAAGCACCATGTCTGCCTTCAGCTTAAGCGAAAGATATGCGATGAAGAATGCGAGAAGCACACCTGCAACAAGTCCCGATGTGAATCCAAGAGCAAGGCTGTTTGAAAAGGCTGATACAACGACCCCTGTAAGTGCCGATACCAGCATTATGCCTTCGACCGCCATGTTCGTCAGCCCCGCCTTCTTCGATATAAGGGCAGCCATAGCTGCGAATATGATCGGGGTGGAAACCCTGATAATTGAATATGCTATGCTTGCAACCATATCCATGTCCATATCATTTTCCCTCCTTCAGCTCAAGCTGTTTCCTGGATTCCTTTGTTATTGCCCTGTGCTTCATTCCTGCTAGGAACATCTCCGCAGCTATGAACATTATTACTATCGCCTGTATAACTGATACGAATTCAACTGGGACATCAGATGTCCTTGCAATGACATCGGCTCCGATACGCAGGTAAGCCAGGAAAAATGCCGAAAGAGGTACCAATGATGGATTCTTCTTTGCAAGTATTGCGACAAGCATTCCATCCCATCCATACCCAGGAGATTTTTCCCACTGGAATCTGGTGTACATTCCGAGTATCTCAATCGCTCCGCCCATGCCTGCCAGGAATCCACCGATAAGGCTGGCATAGAGTATGACCCTGTTCACCTTGATTCCTGAATACTTGGCGAAATTCTGGTTTTCTCCTGTCATCCGTATCTCATAGCCCCATTTGCTCTTGTATAGGAAAAGGTATACAAGTATGATCATCACAACCACGATTATGAGTCCGGCATGTATCCTTGTCTTTGCGATAAGCACCGGCAGCTTCGCTGTCGCCGGGATAATGTATGAAGCATTGAAGCCTGATGCCATGTCCTTCATGTAATACATCAGAAGGAATATGCCCGCCAGCTGCAGGACATAATTCATCATTATCGACGAAACAACTTCGCTTGCCTTCCACTTGACCTTCAGTATTGCCGGTATAAGGGCGATCAGGGCACCTACTGATGCCGAAAGCAATATTACGACAGCTGCATGCACTCCAGCAGGCAGTGTCAGATTCAGCGCAAACCAAGTAGCAACTGCCCCCGAGAAGAAGAAGACACCTTCCCCAATAAGGTTGAATTGCGCAGCCTGGTACATTACACATATCCCAAGAGCTGTGAAGGTTATGGGAATCATCAGTTCAATGACGTTTGCAAATCTTCTGAAGGATGATACCGGCCCGAAGAGAAAGCTCTTCATTGCATCAAGTGGATTTTCGCTTATGAACACGATGACCATGAGCGCAAGGACCAGGGCTATTCCAATTGCAATGAGGGTCCTCAGTATATCATATCTTCGTTCTATCTTCTTAGTGTTCATATACTGACCTCCTAAGTTCTTCAGGATTTTGCTTCCTTATTCCAAGCATGTACTCACCAATCTCGAATTCCGTAATCTTCGAGGCATCCTCGAAATATGCAACTATCTCGCCATTATGCATTACTATTATGCTGTCGCTGGTCTCCAGGGCTTCATTCAGGTCCGCAGACACAAGAAGTACACCTACATTTTCTTCCCTTGCAATCTCGATAAGCTTTCTCCTGATGAACTCAGTTGCCCCGACATCTATTCCCCTTGTTGGCTGATTTGCGACTATGACCTTCATGTTTGCCGTGAACTCCCTAGCCACTATAACCTTCTGTATGTTTCCTCCTGATAGCATCCTGACTGGCTGGTCATAGCTGTCACACTTGATGTTGTAGTCCTTGACCAGTTTTGAAGAAAGTTCCCCGATCTTCTTGCTATCGAGAAGTCCTCTATTGAAGTCAGGCTTATAGTACCTGTCTGAAATCAGGTTGTCCTTAACGCTCGCATTTCCAGCGGCACCATATGTCATCCTGTCCTCGGATATGTGTGATATTCCAGCTTCCCTTATCTCCCGGATGCTGAGCCCCCTGATATTCCTGCCATCAATATAGATGTCGCCGGTGTAGCCCTTGACAAGTCCTGTCATTACCTCAGTGACCTCATTCTGTCCGTTTCCTTCAACGCCAACCACGCCAAGGATCTCTCCTTCCCTGATTGTGAAGCTGACATCCTTTATTACTTCTTTTCCATCCGAATTTTTCAGGTACAGGTGTTCAACTTTTGCGACAACCCTCTTGGGCTGGGCTTTATCCTTCTCAATGCTCAGAATTACATCTCTGCCTACCATCATCCTTGAAATATCCTGTTCCGAGACTTCATTGATGTGCTTCATGCCAATCATTCTTCCATTTCTAAGCACAGTTACCCTGTCGCACAATTCCTTGACCTCATTCAGCTTATGAGAAATAAAGACTACTGTGTACCCATCATCCCTCAGCTTCTTTAGCTCGATGAACAGCTCCTCAGTCTCCTGTGGAGTCAGGACTGCAGTTGGCTCATCAAGTATGAGCACTTCTGCTCCCCTTATGAGGGCTTTAAGTATCTCCACCTTCTGCTTCTGACCAACTGATATGTCCTCCACCTTGTCAAGCGGATCCACTCCAAGGTTATACTTGGTGGAAACCTCACGGGTCATTTCCACAGCCTTCTTCATGTCAAACTTTATACCTTTCTTCGGCTCCATCCCAAGCACGATATTCTCGGCGACTGTAAGTGAAGGAACCAGCATGAAATGCTGATGCACCATTCCAACCCCAAGTGCAATAGCATGCAGGGGATCCTTGATCTTCACTTCCTGGCCCTTGATGAATATCTGACCCTCTTCCTGGTTTTCTATCCCGAAAAGAATCTTCATGAGAGTGGTCTTCCCGGCTCCGTTCTCTCCAACAAGACCATGTATCTCTCCCTTCTCGACTGATAGAGTAACATCCTTGTTGGCCACGAATCCGTTCGGATAGACCTTCGTTATGTTTTTCATTAGGATCATTTCTTGTGGCAAGCACTCCACCTCCTGTACTAGATCCATCAAATGATACAGGGAGCCATCAGGCTCCCTGTGAAAGAGCTTACAATATTATGGCTTTACGCTGTTCTTCAGGTTTACGAATTCATCGTTTGTCATAGTAAATGCGCTTGGAACAACATATGCTCCGTTCTTTACCTTCTCTTCAAGCTCATCTATCCATTTCTGGACTTCCGCAGGGACATTCTTCTTGTAGTTGTCGTTCCTCGCTAGTCCCACAGCGCCTTCCTTGATCCCAAGGCTCTCTCTCTTGCCCCAGTTCACTTTTCCATCCTTGTTGGCCTTCAGGACATTGTAGAGTGTGTCTCCGACATTCTTGAGTGCTGATGTAACTATGGCATTTGCCTTGGCTGGGTCTGAATCCTTGAAGAGTACAGTCTGGTCAGAGTCGACACCAAGAGCCCAAAGCTTCTTCTCAGCAGCAGCTTCAATTACACCAAGTCCCGCTCCACCTGCGACACCATGGAGCACATCCGCTCCAAGGAGAACCTGTGCGAAGGACATTTCCTTTCCCTTTGCAGAATCAGTCCAGTTTCCTACGAATGATACGGCTATCTTCACATCAGGATTTGCCTGCTTTGCTCCATCGATGTATCCGACCAGGAAGTCGTTGATGATAGGGTTTTCCTGTCCTCCGACAAATCCTAATACACCGGACTTTGAAAGTTTTGCGCCTACAGCTCCTGCAAGGAAATCAGCCTCATTCTGCTTGAATGAGATTCCATAGACATTGTCAGATGTTATTTCATAGGTCGGGCCAACATCGAATACCACGTATTTGACATCAGGATAATCAGGAGCAAGCTTTGCAACAGCTTCAGTCAGTCCGCCTGACGCTACCATGATTATGTCTGTACCATCCTCTGACACGTCCATTATTGCAGGCTCCTGCTTCGATGGGTCACCGCCAAGCTCTAACGCCTTGATTTCCACACCAAGGTCTGCCTGAGCTTTCTGGAGCCCGGTCCATGCAGAGTCATTGAAGGATTTGTCGCCTAGGTTGCCTCCGACAATGTAGGTAACCTTCAGCTTCTCCTCAGCCTTGGTAGGTGCAGCTGTTGCTGACGGTGCGGCTGTCGTGGTTGGTGTAGTCGGTGTCTTCGAGCCGCATCCTGCAAGCATTCCTGCTGCAAGGACCGCTGATGTGAGTACTGCCATGATCTTCTTGTTCATTTTCATTCTCCCCTTTTCTCTTTTTGAATCCGCCTTTGCCTTGTCATTTGTTCCGCCCGTTACAAAGGTTTCCCCACATATGCAGGAAGCATCCTTTCACAGGCATAAATTATCTCGTCAATTGGCTTTATAGAATTCAAGCATGCCCTTCAGCATATTCCTGAATACTTCCACATGTGTTACCATAGCGACATCAACATTTGGTTCCTTGCCGCATAGCCCCTTGAAATCTGTCACGGTCTGTCCGTATGTGTTTCTTCCTGTCATTTCACAGGTCACATAAGCCTTCCTTGTCTCTGCCAGGCTCTCATCTATAAGGTATCCGACTGTTATGGCGTCATGGAGTGTAATTGTTCCTCCCCAGTCCTTTCCGCCTCGCAGCCCGAACACGTAATGGTTTATTCCCTTGAGGAGGTCTTGTACGCTAGTTTCCATGTCGCTCATGGCATACATCTCTTCTGAGGTGAGTGCAGACTGCCTTGTGGCATTGAGGCCGAACATGGTTACGGGGATTCCTGAATGGAATACTATCTCCGCGGCATGCGGATCCACCCATATGTTGAATTCCCCGTATTGGGAGTGATTTCCTACCGTCGCAGACCCGCCCATTATGACTATCCTCTTGACGTAGTCCTTCAGGTCTCCATATTTAAGGATTGCTATCGCCACATTGGTCAGTGGACCTACTGCCACTATCTCAAGCTCTCCCTTGAATTTCCTCGCTTCCTCGTAAATGACATCCCAAGCCTTCATTTCATCGAATTCCCTTTTGGCCATGGGAAGGGTGTATCCTGCCATACCGTTACCGCCATGGATCTCGCCAGCCGTCTGAAGCTCGATAATGAGGGGTCTGTCTGCCCCTTTAGCCACCCTGGTGTCAATTCCCAGCATGTCCGCAAGGTCGAGTGCATTTCTCGAGGTATGCTTGAACTCCACATTTCCGGCTACAGGGGTTATTGCCCTGATGTCAAATCCTTCATTGCTGTGTGCGAGCATGATTGCGTATGCATCATCAACTCCAGGGTCACAGTCGAGTATTATAGGTCTCTTATGCATTTTGTGCCACCTCCTGCAATGATCCGAGTTTTTCAAGAGATTCAACCATGAAGTCAACGAACCTCTCCCTATCCACATCGAGCACAACTTCCGCATTCTTATGAGCTCCCGTCACGTTTATAAGGTCCGTCACTGTACATCCCCTGGTATACTTTCCGTCAAGGTCGATAACCACGTTGTACATCTCCGACTTGAAGAGGTCAGGTCTAAGTATCTTTGCTACGGCGACTGCATCATGGACAGCGATTCCCTTATTCCCTCTTCCCTCGATCGCCTTTCCATAAAAATCAAGTATTTCTGAAGCCAGTATGCCAGCTTTGTTACCTATCTTATTTATTCTTTCCACATCTGCCTCGAACAGGCTTGACTTGTAGGTGACATCAAGTCCGCACATGGTCACAGGTATTCCTGAAGTGAATACGATATGGGCAGCCTCGGGGTCCTGCCAGATGTTGAATTCAGATGTCGGAGTCTTGTTTCCTCCCAGCGCCGCTCCTCCCATGATACAGATTTCATCGATCCTGTCCTTCATTTCCGGTGCCGCTGCCAGAAGTGTGCCTATGTTGGTAAGCGGCCCGATTGCTATTATGGTAATTCTCTCAGACGTTGATTTCAGTTCATCCTCAAGGAACTGTATGGCATTCTTGTCTTCTGCCCTTCCTTTGGCTTCAAGAAGGCTTGTTCCATCTAATCCAGTCTTGCCATGTATATCTACCGGAGTCTCAAGTATCTGGACCATTGGCCTCTCTGCTCCTTTGTAGACCTTTATGCTTCTCCCGAAATTTTCAATTATCCTAATGGCGTTGTTAGTAGTATTTTCAATTGTATTATTACCGGCTACGATGGTAATCCCCCTAATATCAAGCCTGTCGCTGGCTAGTGCCATCATGAGAGCTATAGCATCATCATGGCCGGGATCTGTATCAATGATTACAGGTATTCTATCCATTCCTTCTCCACACTCCTAATAAAATATTAAAGTTGCCGTTTCGAGACAGCTGTCATTTATTCATGTACTTTCTCCTGTCAGACAGTTACATCAAGCGACCCAGTACTTTCTCTCACAACCAGCTCAAGCTTTATTTCAACCATGTTTTGCTTATGCTCGATACCCTCAAGGATGTCTATCAGTCTTCCCACTGCAATGTATCCAAGGTCATAGCTAGGCTGCCTGACAGTCGTAAGTTCGGGAGTATTTATGCTTGCAAGGTAGATATCATCAAATCCTATGATACTGATATCTTCAGGAACTTTTTTCTTGAGTTTCTTCAGTGCCTTTACTGCACCAAGCGCGATAAGGTCATTGCCGCAGAATATTGCCGTGACTGTCCCATCAAGACTTCCCGACATAATGTAGTCATATCCGAAATTGAAGTTGAAATTACCTTCTGCAACCAAATCCCCGTCAAAACCAATTCCGCTGTCCTCCAGGGCTTTCCTGTATCCAGCAAGCCTCTCCTCTGATACACGGATGTCAAGCCTTCCGGACAGGAACAGGATCCTCCTGTGTCCAAGCCCTATGAGATACTTCACCGCATCATATGCTCCATTGAAATTATCTATCAGCACCCGCCCCTTTATACCCTTGAAATACGCATCTCGGTCCAGGGTTACGATAGGTACTCTTACCTGGAATTTTTCCTCGATTTCCCTGTTCCTCTTTACTGATCCTGCCAGTGCTATTCCATCAACCTGCTTCTCAGTAAGCGTGTTTATGTATTCCATTTCCTTTTTAAGGTCATCATCCGAATTGCAGAAGAGAAGACTGTACCCTCTTTCATTGGCGCTGTCCTCTGCCCCCCTTGCAAGGTCGGTGAAGAATGGATTCCTTACATCCGGAATGATGAGGCCTATTGTCTTCGTTACCTTCGTCTTCATGCTTCTTGCGAGAGAGTTCGGCCTGTAGTCCTGTTCCTGTATAATGGACTTCACTTTTTCTATAGTCTTCTCGCCTATGTCATGGTCCTTGCCGTTTACTATCTTCGATACGGTTGCCGTTGATACACCAGCCAATCTGGCGATGTCCTTCAGTGTTGCAGTCATATTAAGTCAACCTCCTACGTAATCGATTAACTAAAACGATTAAGTAAATATTATTCTCGACTTGCTTGATTGTCAATATTCTATTAAAACCTTTTCAAAGATTTTTCTATTTTGTCATGCACCTATGATATACGTTTACATTGATGTCTATAACTGTACAAATATCTTTACAATATACTCTATTTGCACCAGCATTGCACCGAATGCATCTGGTTCATTCATATTTATCGGAGTAAATAAAGAGGACCAGCAATATNNATATTGCTGGTCCTCTTTATTCTTTTTGCATCAGCTTCTCGCCCTTCGGTCAAGTTCCAAAGCAAATTTCCTGATTTCTTTCGAAACCTCCCTTACCTCATCAAGCACCTTTTTCTCGTCCATAACCATAAGCTTCCTGTCCGACATGAGGACCTTGCCATCCACCATTGTCATCACCACATTGTGCGGATGCGCTGCGTATACTATGGCAGAGTAGTAGTCATAGATTGGCTGCATGTTAGGTGCCGAGGTATCGATTATTATGATGTCTGCCTTCTTGCCTGTTTCAATTGACCCTATGCTGCCTTC
This sequence comes from Youngiibacter fragilis 232.1, assembly GCF_000495435.3. Classification (GTDB taxonomy): domain Bacteria; phylum Bacillota; class Clostridia; order Clostridiales; family Clostridiaceae; genus Youngiibacter; species Youngiibacter fragilis. Next base: position 10,216 of record NZ_AXUN02000173.1, read on the forward strand.
CATACCAAGCACCCTGGCTCCACCGATGGTTCCAAGTTCAACAGCTTCAGCTGCAGGACATATCCTGTTGTCGAGTGCTGCCTGCTTCTGGATCTTGGTGTAGTAGCCGAGGAGTGACAGTATGTCCTGATGGTTTCCGCTCATTGGTCCGTCCGTACCTAGTCCCACTTTCATACCAGCCTTGTGCATGGCAGGTGCAGGTGATACCTTCCTGCCGCTCTTTGCGTTCGCTACCACATTATGGGCAGCACCTACTCCTTTTGACTTCAATATCCCAATCTCTTCATCATCCACATACACCAGGTGTGCTGCTATGAGCCTCTCTGAAAGGAATCCGATATCCTCGAGGTGCCTTATCGGTGTCTTCCCATATTTCGAATCAAATTCCTCCATCTCGTGGAGCATCTCCGAAAGATGCATGGTTATGGGCACATCCAGCTCGTCTGCAAGCCTTCTTATTTCCATAAGATGCTGGTCATCGCATGTATATGGTGCATGGGGTGCAAATGCAGGAGTTATCAGGCTGTCGCCCTTCCATTTCGAGATGAATCCCTTGGCATATTCGATACCGCCATAGGGTTCATCTGAGTCAGGTGATGGCTTGGACAGTATCGTCTCGCCAAGCACCGCCCTTATTCCGGATTCCTTTACTGCCTTAGCCACCTCATCTTCGAAGTAGTACATGTCGCAGATGGTGGTGACCCCTCCCTGTATGAGCTCGATCAGGCTGAGCCTTGCCCCGGTACTTACCATATTCCTGTCCAGTATCTCATCCTCCATGGGGAACATGTATCTTCTGAGCCTGTCAGGCATGTCCTCCCCAAGGCCCTTGAACACCGACATTGATATGTGGGTATGGCAGTTCACGAAGCCAGGCATGACTATCCCGCCATTGGCATCGATAATCTCCACATCACCTGAAACCTTAAAATCACCCATATGCCCGATCTCAATTACTTCATTGCCGTCTATCATTACGAATCCATCTTCAAATATCTTCCGGTTCTCATCCATTGTCACGATTACACCGTTGATTATACATTTCTTCAAGCTCATCACTCCCTCTTCCATACATTGATTCTACTATTTAGGAAGGGTTGAATCCAGAAAAACAAATAATATGGTAATACGGGTTTCATTTTTTAACGCATGTTGCCCGACTTAAGAATCCTCATTAGGACAGCTGTTTCGGAAATTTTCAGATTCTTGAATGATTCCTCTGCAATTATATTTTCAATGGCGTGCATAATCGTTCCTCATTGTTCAATTATCTACCACTTCACCAGATATATCACTATAATTCTATGAACATAGTAACATTCCATTAATATTTAAAAAAACGACCCCAACTACTTCCTTTGATTATCAAAGGTTGTCAACTTTGAAGCTCAAATTGGTCCTACCTTTGAATGGATATGAGATTGACAAGGGTTTGAACAATATGTTAACTTGTAAGCATATAAACGTTATCAGAAAAAGCCGATATTCTGACAGAAGCCCGCATGGACTTCTGTCAGCTCATGAATACGGGTCATTTGAACCAGTCTGAACGAATCTTACCAATACACAATCTAAGGAGGATAACATGAAAAGTATCTACGAAGTCGCACTGGAAAAACACGCTGAATGGAAGGGCAAGCTTACAGTTGAACTGAAGACTCCTCTCGAGAGCAAGGAGGACCTGTCGATCGCCTACACGCCAGGTGTTGCACAGCCATGCCTGGAGATAGCGAAGAACAAGGATGACGCATTCAAGTACACCTGGAAGGGCAACATAGTTGCGGTAGTTTCAGACGGAACAGCGGTTCTAGGCCTTGGAGATATCGGACCTGAAGCAGCACTTCCAGTAATGGAAGGAAAGGCAGTGCTTTTCAAGAGATTCGGCGGAGTAAACGCTATTCCCATAGTCCTTGACACCAAGGACCCTGATGAGATCATAAACATAGTAAAGAAGATGGCTCCGACCTTCGGTGGGATAAACCTTGAGGATATCAGCGCACCAAGATGCGTGCAGATAGAAAGGAAGCTCATTGAGGAGCTTGACATCCCTGTCTTCCATGATGACCAGCACGGAACTGCAATCGTCGTAACCGCAGGACTCATCAACGCCCTCAAGATAGTCAAGAAGAAACCTGAAGAGATAACCGCTGTAGTTTCCGGAGCAGGAGCTGCAGGCAGCTCGATCATAAAGATGCTCAAGGCATTCGGAGTAGCAAACATATATGCGTTCAACTCAAAGGGAGTCATCCACAGGGACGATATGGAGAAGTATAATTTCGTTGTCCAGGAAATCGCCATGATGACGAACAATGACAACAAGAAGCTTACCCTTGCAGAGGCCATGGCTGAGTCAGACCTATTCATAGGAGTATCAGCACCTAAGATCATAACCAAGGAAATGGTGGCTTCCATGAAGAAGGATGCCATTGTGTTCGCAATGGCAAATCCAGAGCCTGAGATAGGCTACCACGATGCAAAGGAAGCCGGAGCAAGGGTTGTAGGCACAGGAAGGTCAGACTTCCCTAACCAGGTCAACAACGTGCTTGCTTTCCCTGGTCTCTTCAGAGGTGCCCTTGATGTAAGGTCAAGGAAGATCACTGATGAGATGAAGATGGCTGCTGCAGAGGGAATAGCTGCCCTCATAGCTGAAGCTGACATCACCGAGGAGTATGTAATACCAAGCCCGTTCGACCCTAGAGTCGCTGAAGCTGTTGCAAAGGCAGTTTCAGAAAAGGCAATCGAGCAGGGACTCGCAAGATTATAGCCACAGGAGACTAAATATGATCCAATGTGCAGAACTGAACCTTTCAATTGAAAAGAACAAGGAAACTGCCGCCGCCTTCCTCAAGGGCCATGGTCTCCGAATGGAGGAGCTTGAAAGGCTTTTCGTCCTTCGGGATGAAAAGGGCAACTGGGTCGGCTGCGGTGGAAGGTACAGGAATGTGCTGAAGTGCTTCGCACTTGATGAGACAAGAAGGAACGAGGCGCTGCTTGACACCTTGGTCACCGCACTAGTGACAGACAGCTACAGGCAGGGGTACGAGGACCTGTTCATCTACACGAAGTCCGGCTATGGGGAGATGTTCGCATCATTCGGCTTCTCCCCTGTCGCCGATACAGGTAGCGTTGTGCTCCTTCACAGAGGTTCGAACACTGTCGGTAAGGTTCTACAACGGATGAGGGTGGAGATTTCTCCATCTGACCTTGTAGGTGCCATAGTAGTCAATGCAAATCCGTTCACAAAAGGACACCGGTACCTTATCGAGTCATCGAGCAGAAAGGTCGACAAGCTTATTGTGTTTGTCGTCGAGAACGATGCATCGAGGTTTCCATTCAGGGACAGGTACAGACTGGTAAGGGATGGAGTATCGGACCTTAAGAATGTCCATGTGTTCCCTTCGACCCAGTACATAATTTCAAACGCTACCTTCCCCTCCTATTTTCTGAAGGAAAAGGAGATGGCCGATGAGCAGCATGCGATACTGGATTCATTGATATTCAAGGAGTATTTCGTAAGGCACTTCAACATCAGGATGAGATTCCTGGGTGAAGAGCCAATCGACATGACAACCAACCTATACAACTCCACCCTTCTTAAGGTCCTTCCTCCTGAATGTGAGGTTATTGTGATTCCGAGAAAGACACTCGATGAAAAGGTAATAAGCGCATCCACAGTCAGGAAAGAACTTGACAAGGGCAATTTCGATGCCATCAGGGAGCTTGTACCGGACGTAACCTACAGGTATCTGGAGGAAAACTATGGCAAGCATTCTTGACCTGAGGGAGAAGAGGGATGAGCACGAGATGGAATCTGTGCTCACTTCTGGAAAGACCCTGATAACAGTAAGACCTAACTTCCCCGGACCCGACAAACGTAACCTCCATTCAAATTTCGTCTCATTCACACTGTGCCCGGAAATCGAAGCGGCTTTAGGCATTGAATCGATCCAAAGGACACATGATGAGGAAGGGCTGATATTCTTCATCCTGACTGAGTTGGACAAGGTTGAAGCGAAGAGGATCTGCACCGGAATTGAAGACAACCATCCATTGGGAAGGCTTGCCGACATTGATGTGCGGGATGCTGAAGGTACGATATCCAGAAATGGGATCGGACTCAAATCAAGGAAGTGCTACATATGCGATGACCAGGCTGCTGCTTGCACCAGGTCAGGAAGGCATGGATTTGATGAGGTGAGCGGTTTCTTCAGGGAAGCAGTTGAAGGGTATCTTGTTTCAGGACCACTGGAGACCATTATAGAAAGGCTTACAACCTTTTCTCTGCTTGCAGAGCTATGCCGGGAAACCGGCTTCGGCTGTGTCACTGTAGAATCCAATGGTTCACATGAGGATATGGATTTCTGGACATTCTCAAAAAGCATCAGGACGGTTGCTAAAGGATTTGGTGAGATCACGGCCTTCGCTGCAAACGATTTCGAAAGTCTCAGGGAATTCGGTCTCGAGCTTGAACAAAGGATGTTCAACGCAACCGGTGGTATCAATACCCACAAGGGCGCCATATTCATATATCTCATAATGATCAAGGGACTTCTTGAAAGCGGAAGGTTTGAGGATATCCCGGAGGAGATCAGAAGGATTTCAAGGCCTGTGCTCAAGGATTTCGGCAAGTCAAGTGAATCCAACGGCCTTAAGGCTTACAGACAGCACGGCATCCTTGGGATAAGGGGCGAAGCTGCCGGGGGATTCCAGAAACTATTCGGTGACTACCTTGGCGTGCTTGAGGATGGTTTCGATTTGAAAAGGCTGACCCTCTCTGTGATTTCTGATGCAGATGATACCAATGTCATACACAGGGCCGGAATAGACAGCCTCAGGGAGCTGCAGTCAAAGGCAAGGAAATCACTTCGGGATACACTGGACACCGGACCACTTGACTGCTGGTGCAGGGATAAGAACATATCAACAGGCGGAAGCGCAGACCTTGTGGGAGCCACAGTCTTCGCGCACCTGGTAAAGAATAATTATAAGATACTGAAAGGGGAGATATGATTTTGGTGATAGCAAAACAGGCTGTCTGTGGGACTCTTCAGTCCAATGACTGCTTCATAAGGCTCTATCCCAATGAAGATGGTATAGAGCTCGACATCAAAAGCTCTGTCATGGCCCAATTCGGGAAACAGATCGAAAAGGTGGCTCTGGAGACACTCGCTTCAATGGGAGTGACCTCCTGCAGGCTCTTCCTTGAGGACAAGGGAGCCCTCGACTACACCATAAGGGCCAGGGTGGAAACGGCGGTGAAGAGAGCGAATGAGTAGAAGAAGTCTGCTTTTCATGCCAGGCAACAATCCAGGCATGCTGACTTCCGGCGATGTGCTGGGAGCAGATACTGTAATACTTGACCTTGAGGATGCCGTATCCCTGGATGAAAAGGATGCTGCAAGGATCCTTGTAAGGGAAGCCCTTGATTTCCTAAAGTTCACCCACAGCGAGGTTGCAGTAAGGGTCAACCCACTGGATTCACCCTACTGGCTGCAAGACCTTGAGACTGTAATCCCATCGCTTCCTGATGCGATCGTAATACCCAAGGCTAGCGTCGAGTCAGTTACTGCAATGTCTGAAGTCATTGAGAGGATAAAGTCGGAAAATGGCCTTGTAAAGGACATAAGCCTTCTCCTCATCATCGAGACTGCAATGGGGCTTGTGGATATAAGAAACGTTGCTGCGAGCTCACCTCAGATAAAGGCGCTGCTTCTTGGAGCCGAAGACCTGTCAAGCGACCTTGGCATCAAGAGGACCAAAGGGAACAAGGAGATCGAATATGCAAGGTTCGTTGTAGCGACTACAGCCAAGGCCTTCAGGATGGATGCCATCGACACACCGTATACGGACATAGATGATGTCGAAGGACTTGCTATGGATACTGCATTTGCAAAATCCATCGGCTTCACCGGAAGGCTTGCAATAAACCCGAGACAGGTAGAGACCATACTTGAAGTCTTCTCGCCTACAGAGGAAGAGATAGAGGAAGCCCAGGCCATACTTTCCGAGGCAGCGGACGCTAAGGCAAGAGGCCTTGGAGTCTTCAGCTACAGAGGCAAGATGGTCGACCTGCCTGTAATAAAGAGAGCGGAAAACCTATTGGAATCCGCAAGGAAATGGGGGCTTGTGAGATGAGGAACTCCATCGGAAGAGAAGGCCTTGAGAACCCATTCATGGGTGCCTTCGCAAATGTAAAGGAAAGCATATACAAGCCGGTTAAGACCGACCTGACAAGACATCCTGAAAGGGACAGTACACTTGATGAAGTGCTTGATAGCCTTAAGCTCAAAGACGGGATGACACTTAGCTTCCATCACCATCTGAGAAACGGCGACTATGTGCTTGATATGGTCATGAGGAAGATACAGGCAAGAGGTATAAAGGGGCTGACCATAGCTGCAACCTCTATATTTCCCTGCCATAAGTGCCTTGTAGACATGTTCGAGGATGGCACCGTGACAAAGGTGATCACTGCATATCTGCAGGGTCCTGTGGCAAAGGCCATCAGTGAAGGCAGATGCAGGGATATCTGCGTAGTGTGCACCCATGGCGGAAGGCCAAGGTCAATTCTTGAAGGTGAGATCAAGGTCGATGTTGCCTTCATAGCGGCTCCAGGAGTCGATAAGGATGGAAACCTTACAGGATCTGACGGACCTTCGGCGTGCGGCATCCTTGGATATGCTGTGGCAGACGCCCAGATGGCAGACAAGGTGGTCGCTATAACAGACTACATGGCTGACGAGGTCAACAAGCCAGAAATACCAGGATATATGGTAGACTACGTCGTCAAGGTTGATTCCATAGGGGATCCAAAAGGGATAGTCAGCGGATCGACTGTAATAACCAAGGACCCTGTCGGCCTGAAGATAGCAAGGGACTGTGCGACACTGATAGCACATTCAGGACTGCTCAAGGACGGCTTCAGCTTCCAGACCGGAGCAGGCGGAATATCACTGGCAGTAGCAAACGAAGTCAAGAAGCTAATGAAGAAGAATGGCATCAAAGGAAGCTTCGCTTCAGGCGGAACTACGGATTACCTTGTGCAGATGCTCGCTGAGGGCTATTTTGAAAAGCTTTATGACGTACAGTGCTTCAATCTCGATGCAGTTGAATCAGTAAAGGTCAGGGACAACCATCTGAAGATCGATGCCAACAAATATGCAAACATCAACAACCCTGACAATGTTGTCAACAACCTTGATGTTGTAATACTCGGGGCAAGCGAGATCGACCTTGACTACAACGTAAACGTGACTACTGGAACAGACGGCATAATACTTGGAGGTTCAGGCGGTCATGCGGACACCGCGGCAGGTGCGAAGCTTGCGATCATAGTGTCGAAGCTCATGAACGCCAGGCTTTCATGCCTGGTGGACAAGGTCACCACAGTCACTACACCCGGAGAAACAATAGACATCCTTGTCACTGACAGGGGTATTGCAATAAATCCCAAGCATCAGGAGCTAATAGAAAAGCTCAGGGCTGAAACAAACCTTGAAATACTTACAATAGGTGAGCTTAAGGAAATCGCGGATGGCCTTACAGGCGTTCCGGAAAAGCTCAAGACAAGCGACAGGATAGTCGCAGTCAGCGAATACAGGGATGGAACCATCCTTGATGTACTCTATATGGTCTGAACGGCAAGGTAACACTTGCCGCAAGATAAATAATTTTATTGGAGGGAAACAATGAAAGACTACAAAATCATGGGCATCAATCTACCAGTTTATCTCGGACTCTTAGCTGTTCTTATTGTCGCTATCGTTATGGATGTTCTGCCTGCAGGAATGATCGGGGCATTCGCATTCATGATGATCATCGGTGCACTTCTCGATGTCATCGGAAACAACACACCAATCATCAAGACCTACTTCGGTGGCGGTCCGATAGTTGTAATCTTCGGATCAGCAGCACTCGTTTACTTCAACGTACTGCCTGAATCGGTAGTAAAGAACGTCAATACCTTCATGAAGGGCGGCGGATTCCTTGATTTCTACATAGCAGCACTTATAACAGGATCCATACTCGGTATGAACAAGAAGCTCCTCATAAAGGCTTCACTCAGGTACTTCCCGACCATAATCGGCGGTGTAACTGTTGCACTAATATTCGTAGCACTTGGAGGACTTCTTTTCGGTCAGTCAATGTCAGAGTCTATCGCATATGTAGGAATCCCTATAATGGGCGGTGGAATGGGAGCCGGTGCTGTACCAATATCAAAGGTATTTGCAAGCGGTCTAGGTATAGCTGCTGAAGATGTCCTTTCAAAGCTTGTACCAGCAGTTGCACTTGGTAATGCCATGGCAATAGTAGCAGGCGGACTTCTTGACAAGCTTGGTAAAGCAAGACCTGAGCTTACCGGAAACGGCAAACTCATGGAGGTTGGAGATGAAGACCTTCACGAGAAGATCGATCCTAACGAGAAGCTTGATATATCTGATTATGGCATAGGAATAGCCATAGCCTGCACATTCTTCGCTTTTGGAGTAGTATTCGGAACAGTATTCAATAACATCACCGGAGTTGACATTCACTCCTACGCGTGGATGATAATATCAGTCGCAGTTGCAAAGGCAATCAACCTTCTCCCAAGGAAGTTCGAGCAGGCCTGCGCATCATGGTACAACTTTGTTGCCAAGAACTGGACAGCTGCTCTTCTTATGGGTATAGGAATAGCATATACAGACCTTGGACAGGTAATCCAGGCTCTTACACCTCTCTACATTCTTCTTTGTTTCCTTGTTGTTCTCGGGGCAATAGTAGGAACCATGGTAGTTGGAAAGCTCATGGGCTTCTACCCGATTGAAGCAGCCCTTACAGCAGGACTTTGCATGGCAAACATGGGTGGAACAGGAGATGTTGCGGTTCTTACAGCAGCGCACAGGATGGAGCTGATGCCGTTCGCACAGATCTCATCGAGGCTTGGAGGAGCGTTCATAATCCTTCTTGCTACATTCCTGGTTCCAATATTCTTCTAACATAAATACGATTACTATCAAGAGAAGGCAGGAGTCCATACGGACCCCTGCCTTCCTTATCATTTTTCATCACCATGCCGCGATACTGCCATCTGCCCTCATCTCAGTACCACCACATAGAACATCTTCATCATTTCTCCAGATGACCTCCCCTCTCCCGAAGGGTGAATTGTCACTTGATACCTCGATCTCGTGACCACGGGAGATCAGATCTTTAACCACCTCTTCGGGGAACGTATCCTCTACGAGCAGCTTCTTTCCTTCGATCCATTGCCACCTTGGCGCATCAAGCGCATCCTGTGGATTCATATGCCAGTCGATGGAGTTCATCAGGACCTGAAGGTGGCCCTGCGGCTGCATGTATGCTCCCATTACACCGAACGGACCGACTGCCTTTCCGCCTTTGGTCACGAACCCCGGTATTATGGTGTGATATGGCTTCTTTGAAGGTCCGACTTCATTTGGGTGACCCTTTTCCATGCTGAAGCCCAGTCCCCTGTTATGAAGTGCTATCCCGGTACCCGGCACAACAAGCCCTGACCCGAAGCCCATATAGTTGCTCTGGATCATGGATACCATGTTGCCGTCTCCATCAGCAGCAGCTAGGTACACCGTACCTCCCGGAGGCAGCTTTCCAGGTTTAGGCATGATCGCCTTCTCAGTTATCAGCTTTCTTCTTATCGCAGCATACTCATCTGACAGGTAGTCCCTGATATCTGACCTCATGTGCATCGGATCCGCAATCTCCGCAAGTCCGTCAGAGAACGCAAGCTTGAGCGCTTCTATCTGCTTGTGGAAGAATGCAGAGTCTCTGACTTCCAGATCAAAACCCTTCATAACGTTCAATGCCATGAGGGCAACTGCCCCCTGGTTGTTCGGCGGAAGCTCCCATATGTCATAGCCTCTGTAATCTACTGATATCGGCTCCACCCACTCTGTCCTGAATTCAGCCAGGTCTTCCTTCCTTATGAACCCGTTGTATTTCCTCGAGTATTCATCTATCTTTCCTGCAATCTCACCTTCATAGAAATCCCGTGCTGAGGTCCTGGCAATTGTCTCCAAACTTCTTGCATGATCCTCTGACCTGAATATCTCTCCAGCCTCAGGTGCCCTGCCACCTGGTGCAAATGTCTCGAACCAGTGTGAGTATTCCTCTCCCTTCAGCAGGACTCTGTAGCTCTCAAATGCCTTTTTCCAGTTCCTTGCAACTATCGGGCTTACAGGATAGCCATCCCTCGCATAGGCTATCGCAGGTTCAAGCACTTCAGCCAGAGTCAGTTTTCCAAACCTCTCTGACAGGGCTGCCCAACCTCCAGGTGCACCAGGGACCGTGACTGGTATGAAGCCGTGTTTCGGCAGGATTTCTATACCCATCTCATCAAGCTTGTCCCTTGTAAGGGCCTTAGGTGACCTGCCGCAGGAATTCATTCCTGTCAGTTTGCCATCAGTCCAGATTATGGCAAAGTTATCACCACCGATTCCATTGGAGGTAGGTTCAACTACAGTAAGGACTGCTGCTGTCGCTATGGCAGCATCTATCGCATTTCCGCCTTTCTTCAGGATATCAAGTCCTGCCTGCGCTGCAAGCGGCTGACTTGTGGCTGCCATGCCGTTCCTGGCATATACCACGTTTCTTCTGGAGCTGAACTGATACGTGTCCGGGTCAAATCTCATCACAAATCACCTTCCCTGCTTCTGATACGAATCTCCTGAACAGTTCAAGAGCCCATCTCTCGTGGTCTACCATCGCTTCCGGATGGCACTGTACACCTACTACAAACGGCTTCCCTTCCATCTCGATTGTATTGGGATATTCCAACTCGATGCCTTCAATCACACCATCCTTGCTGATAGCTGATACTATAACATTGGGAGCTGTCATCTTCACAGCCTGATGATGGAAGGAGTTGACCCTCTGCTCCCTTTCCATTATCTCTGACAGTATCGTATTGTCATTCACAAGGAGGCTATGGAACGGGTATCTGCCGTCAGTCTTCTGGTTATGGCAGAGCCTGCTGCCATTGAAATGTGAAAGGTCCTGGTGAAGGGTACCCCCAAGGGATACATTGAGTATCTGTGCACCTCTGCATATTCCAAGGATGGGTTTTCCGCATCGCAGAGCTTCCTCGATAAGCTGTCCTTCAAACCTGTCCCTTGCCGGAAGTGTCTCCTGAAGCATCTGCACAGGCTCCTCACCGTAAATTTCCGGATCCACATCATGTCCGCCTGTAAGCAGAAGTCCATCCGCAAGACCCATGAGTGCCTTTGCCGCTTCCTCGTCTTCAGTCACAGGAAGAATGACTGGTATCCCTCCAGCCTTTTCTATTGAATGGATATAGTCCTGTGGAACGCTCGCCTTGATGTCACCAAGCGGTCCTCTTGTCCTCGCTATGTCAATGCCTCCCGAAACTCCAATTATCGGTTTCCTTGCCATATTGCCAACTCCTCCTTACGAAGTCTGAGCTTATTCTCCTTATGCTCTCATAGGTAGATTATAACACCATATGATATACTCTGGATATTATATGGCACATGATTTAGCTGATAAGATGAAAGCTTATCAGAAGGTGCGTACATGTGCGTACATCTTGAAGGTCTATCCCGGTGATCTGCCTTATCCGGTCGAGCCTGTAAAGCAGGGTATTCCTGTGTATGTTCATGATCCTGCAGGTCCTTGAGCTGTCCTTCATCTGATTCAGATAATTCCTAAGTGTCGGAAGGTATTCAGTATCGTTCTGCTTGTCAGATGCTGACAGCTTGAATATAGCAGGGTGGACTGAATTGACCTCATGGATTCCTGACCTTATCTTGGAAAATATATCCTCAAGCACTGTTTCAGAATAAAAGGCTGAGGTCCTGTCATCCTCAATTGACTCGAGAAGCTCCAGCGCCCTTCTTGACTGGTATATGTACGGTCCTGTTTCCAGTATGCTTTCAAACCTCCCGCTGATACCCGCCCGGAGCTTAAGGTCAAGGAGAACATGCCTCAGCACATCAAGCAGGCTCATATCTGACTCAGACTGCTCCATCCTCATGTCCTGCCTCGCCAGCAGGATGTTTATGACTCCGTCGGCAACTATCGTATAAGAGCATTTGAGCCGCTTCTCGATTTGGCTGCTTATATACTTGATAAGGGCTGACTCGTATACCTTTCCTGCAGGCTTCGCACATACCATCCTGTAGCCCCCCGGAATGGTCATTCCTGCATGCCTTTGCCACTCTTCAAGCTCTTCCATTGTCTTGATCCTGCAATGGTAGATTTCGGACAGGAACACGTTCCTCAGCGGGTGCACTTCGGCAGGAAAACTCATCCGTCTTCTGAACTCAATGGCAAAAGCCTTCATGAGGATGTCCCCTGCCTTGATGTCCTCCTCGGGTATGCCTTCAGGATAAAGGATCCCTATGAATCCTGCTATCTCCCCTCCTACCCTAACCCCACCCATTATCCTCGGCAGCTGCTTTACCATACCCCAGTCAACCAGTATGGACCCTTCGTTTTCCCTGTTCGCCCTGACATACTCAAACTTGTTGAAGTCCCATACCATTTGTGCCGGAACAAGCTTTTCCTTAAGCAGAGTATCCCAGATGTAGTCCCCTATGGGCTCTTGTGGCACCTGCACAACCACATTGTACTCCACATCTATGAGCACTATCGGATGCCTTATTATTTTATATGCAGCTTCGGCAATTTCCCTGAAGCTTCCTCGTGATGCAGCGTCCAGCAGTGTAATGTACAGCTCCTCATAATCCTTTGCATTCATGCGTTATAGCCTCCTGATATATCAGATGGTTCCCGATACTTCAAATCTTATCCTCATATTATCATATATTTTTCAACTTGTGCTCATGCACAATTGTGCCAGCTCACTTTCTCCAGACTGCACATTGTAAACGGTATTACTTAATCTTATTATAGAGTTGGTTAGTTAATTATCAAACTTAATTTAAAGGAGTGAACAATGTGCTGAAACTATTCGAAAAGGCTGCTATCGGGAACATGAAGCTCAGAAACAGGATCGTAATGGCCCCAATGGGTACTACCGCTGACGTTGACGGAGGTTATAACCAGCGGTCAATAGACTACTTCGTTGAAAGGGCAAAGGGCGGAGCAGGTCTCATCATAACAGGAGCGAATATCGTATCGACAAAGTACGAGGACAGACCCTGCAACCAACTGGACAATTTCCACCAGGTTGACAGGCTTGGCATACTTGTAGACAAGGTTCATCAGCATGGCTCTAAGATCGCCATACAGATTACACCCGGTCTTGGCAGGATGGTCTTCACAGATCCGTTCACTCCACCCTACTCTGCAAGTGAAGTGGAATCCTTCTGGTTCCCTGGACTCAAATGCAAGCAGCTGTCAGTTGACGACATAAGGCACCTTGTACAGCGCATGGGATGGGGTGCATATCTCGCAAAGGCTGCTGGAGCTGACGCTGTTGAGCTTCATGCCTATGGCGGATATCTCATGGACCAGTTCCACTCCAGTCAGTGGAACATAAGGACAGATGAATATGGCGGATCCCTCGAGAACAGGATGAGGTTCACGACTGAGATAATTTCTGAGGTAAAGAAGAACTGCGGGCAGGACTTCCCGGTCCTCGTCAAATACACGCCTTATCACGGAGTACCTGGTGGAAGGGAGCTTGCAGAAGGCCTTGAAATGGCCAAGATCCTTGAGAAGGCAGGCGTTTCCGGAATACATGTCGATGTAGGCTGCTACGAGGCATGGTACAAGGCGATCTCCACAGTCTATCAGGAGGAAGGCCATCAGGTCCCTGTTTTCTCTGAAGTCAAGAAGGTCGTAAGCGTTCCTGTAATCGGACAGGGAAAGCTCTTTGACCCGGAATACGCTGAATCTGTGCTTCAGGAAAACAAGACAGATTTCGTGGCTCTCGGACACCAGATGCTTGCAGATCCTTACTGGCCAAAGAAGGTCAAGGAAGGCCACACATATGACATTATCCCATGCATCGGCTGCAACGAGTGCCTTTATGCCGGCTTTGCCGGAAAGTGCTGGTCATGCTCAGTAAATCCGCATACCTACCATGAGACAGATTATCCTCTTCCAAAGACTGGCGAAAAGAAGTCAGTGCTTGTAATAGGTGGCGGTCCTGGAGGAATGGAGGCTGCAATCACTGCAAAGGAAAGAGGCTACAATGCAGAGCTTTGGGAGAAGTCGTCAGTACTCGGTGGAACGCTTCTGGCTGCAGGAGCTCCGGAATTCAAGAAGGATGTCATGAAGCTCATTACCTATCTTGAGAACAAGACCTTCAGGTCAGGTGTTGATGTCAAGTTCATGAAGGAAGCAACTCCTGAGGAGATCATTGCAAGGAACTTTGACAAGGTCATCGTGGCTACAGGGTCAAGACCACTCATGCCGCCAATACCAGGAATAGGCAGCAGCGTCAGGACGTCCACAGAGGTGCTTCTGGGTGCTCCTACAGGTAAGAACGTTGTCGTAATCGGAGGCGGCCTGGTAGGCTGTGAGACCGCTGCAGACATAGCATCAAGGGCAGAGAAGGTCACGATAGTAGAAATACTTGATGATGTCCTACTCACCGCAAACCACTGCAAGAACAATGACCAGGCGCTGAGGGACATGATAGCGGACCTTAAGCTGGATATCGTCGCAGGTGCAAGGGTCACAAAGATTGATGAGACTGGAGTTGCCTACACCAAGAATGGTGCAGAAGGCTTCATCCCCTGTGACACTGTAGTCATAGCTGCAGGCTACTCATCCAACAATGAGCTCGCCGAGGCACTCGAGGACAAGGTCAGGGACCTCAGCATAGTCGGTGATGCAAGCTCACCAAGGAAGATCATGACCGCTGTCCATGAAGGCTACCATGCGATAAGACTTATGTAGGTCACCATATTTGAAGGCGCCATACACAATAGATGTACGGCGCCTTCTCCTATTCCGTTCCCAGCCACCTTTGCAGGTACTCGTCCTTTGACATTGCAGGCTGATTGTCCATAAGTATCTGTTTTGCCAGTTTGCCGTTCTCAGCTACGAGATCATATACAGTGCATGCAACAGTCTTAGCCGGAATGATGTATGCCATCTCCTCATCAGAGATTTCAAAATCTGATCCATGGATGTTACCTGAAAATCCGCTAAATCCGAATTGCACTGCAGGCATTATGGATCCAAGGTCCCCTATGTCTCCTGACGCGAATGACTTCTGTCCTACAAGCACGTTGTCATCCCCTACAAATACTGATATGTTCCTTCTTACGACCTCTGAAAGGTCCCGGCACTGATGGAATGGGAGGTAACCATGGATATCCTCTATCCTGCAGGCAGCTCCAACCGCATGCGCTCCTGCTTCAAAAGCCCTGTTCATCTTACGGTTGGCATCCTCCACCGCAGCAATTGTCCTACCCCTTACGTATGCCTCAATAACCACTATTTCCGGCACCGAGTTGACTGACTGTCCGCCCTCAGTTATTATCCCGTGAACCCTTATCATGTCGTCCTCTATGAATGTCTCACGTTGGGCATTCATAGCCATAATTCCTATAGATGCCGCATTGAGTGCGTTTATTCCTTTGTGTGGTGTCGCCCCTGCATGGGATGCCTTCCCGATATAGGTTATCCTCTTCGACAGGAATCCGTTAAGTGTCGAATTGACATCCGCCTTCCTTCCTGGATATTCCCC
Organism: Youngiibacter fragilis 232.1; assembly: GCF_000495435.3. GTDB lineage: Bacteria > Bacillota > Clostridia > Clostridiales > Clostridiaceae > Youngiibacter > Youngiibacter fragilis. The sequence continues at coordinate 25,862 of NZ_AXUN02000173.1, forward strand.
CATTGTATGGCAGGAAATCACCATGTCGATTTCATCAAAGGTTCCCTTCCTTATCATGTCCTGCTTACCTGACATATGCAGGATCTCCCCCCTTTCGAGGAGGTCTCTCCTGTATTCAAGGTCCGTGAATTCCTCAGCAGGTGTTCCTACAAGAGTTACCCTTACTCCTGTCCCTTCAAGCATACCACTCTCATTTATGCACTTCATGGCACCAAGCATTATTGCCAGCTGGTTCGAATGCGCACAGGAATGTGCAGCGCCTTTGTCCCCCGAGGCGCATCTGTGTCCCGGCGCTGGAATCGCATCTAGCTCTGCAATAAGTCCTATATTCGGTCCGTTTCCGCTTCCTATAGTACAACGGAATCCTGTCACAGATATGCCTTTCTCCACATTCATGCAATATTTCTCAAGGAATTCCACAGCCTTGGCTGATGTCCTGAATTCCTTGAAGCCCAGCTCAGGATGCTCGAATATATCCCTGCCAAATCCGATTATCTCATCTCTGTAACTTTCTATTATCTCTTCAAGCTTTTTCCTCATTAACATACCTCCACAAAATCTACCTTACCTTACTGATTCCATTTAACACCCTTCCTGCCTTCAGTGCAACCATATCATCAGCACAAAGCAAGGCGGATGCGTAAGCACCCGCCGATTTCAGGTCTATTCTGTTCTTGTCACCCTCATTTCATATCTTATGGCATTCCCTGCCCCATCCTCCGCTTCTATGACTATAAGGTTCTCCCCCATCTGAAGCTCAATTACCTCATCAAGCTCGTATGTGGCTGAGGGAAGGTCATCGAAGTAGGACCAGTCGGGTGCGATGTTTGTGAGTATGTTCTGGTTAAGCCTTACCTTCATGCTTGGCAGGTTATCTGTCACTAGAGCTTTTAATGTAATGCTGGATTCTGCAGTTTCCAGTGGCAATTCTGCTCCAATCATGATTTCAGGACTGGTGGTATCGACGAAGATCTTATGTGCATAGGCAAGATAATTACCAGCCATGTCAGCAGCTTCGATGTTCATCGAATGGTACCCATCGGCAAATGTCTTAAGTACAGCGAAATCCCACAGCCCTGTCTTGTTGTTCCAGACAAGTTCAGCCATAACTCCATCAATCTTCAGGTAATCTAAAGGGGATTCATCTGATACGGTTCCCTGGACCACAATTGTTCCTGTATTGTAGATTCCGAAGAATTCAGGATAGAGCACTCTTGCTACTGGTGCTGTAGTATCACCCGCAAGTATGTTTTTTGGTTCCTTAATAGGTGTCGGAACTGCAGGCTCCTCTGGCTTTACTGGTCTTTCTGGTTTACCTCCCGATTTCAGTATGTCGCTCAGAGGGTAGTATACAGTATTTTCAGCAAAGTCAGTCACAAGCGCATAGGCCTTTGAAGTGAAGCTTGCTGCACTCAAATCGAATACTCCAGTGGTGTTCATCATCGGCACTTTGCCATCTTCGTAAATCTGATAGCCCGATATCCCGCTGAAGCTGTCACTTGCTGTTATCGTGAGAACCTTGGTCCCCTTGTCGTATTGGATTCCGCTGATAACTGGCCTTGTGATGTCCACCTTTACCGGGAACACAACAGTTTGCCAGTCTGCGCCTTCAAAGTCCACCACCGACCTTATCTCATAGTAGTACTGGCCTTCAGGCACAAGGGTATTGTTTGCCGTACCGTCCCATAGCCAGTCGAGGCTTACCGTATACATTGGATTGTACCCAGAATCAAAGAAATTCTTCCTTATGAACTCGTCCATGTGCAGGCTTCTTATCCTTGTCCTGTCTGAGTCAAGGATGTTCACCTCGAAGTCCCTTGCGTTCCTCAGGAATGACAGGAGAGGAACGGTATTGTCAGCTATCCCGTTTCCATCAGGTGAGAATGCTATGTTGTCCATACTTACGTTTCCATCGGCATCCATGCCCTGGAAATACAGGTTGTCTGTCGGTGCGTGGTACCAGGTCATTGAGGTTATACCATAGTATGACCCATCCTCGTATATGGACTTGTCTACTACAGGTGCCTCGTCCCAGTCCCCATAGAAACCTACATAAGGTATGCTTAGCTCCGGGTTGATGTCCTTGGGGTCTTCAAGTACCACAAATCCTTCAATGTACGTCCCGTTTGGGAATATGGCTGATAACGGTGCGTTGTACGCCCAGTCCACGGCCTTGCTGAGGTCTATTGATACTGTGACCTCTACTGATCCTTTGGCAGGCACCGTGACCCTGGTCTTGCTGAAGCTTATCGGGAACTTGCCTGACCAGTAACCGTTAGGCCCGTTCTGCTTGATGGTGCTTGCTATATACACACCTTGCGATTCCAGGTAATTGTACCCGCCAATGACAAGGTCTGTCTGTACAGTACCCTTGACACTATAGGTCACCGGTTTGTCGCTGAAGTTGTCAATCTTCACAACGAAGGATTTCTTGTTTCCTATCTGTCCGAGTGCGGCCTTGCTTTCCCCTGATGTCTTCTCATATGCAACTGCTGGTGTCGTTGTAGCTGCATACAGGTCCATGACCCCTGCCCCTTGTCTTCTCGGGGATGTGAAGTTGTAGGCTGTAAGTCCATAGTAGTCGTTGTACAGTCCTGTATCATGATGTGCTGACGCTGTGCTGAGGATGAGGTTCTTTGCCAGGATTGCCTTGTCGTCGCCTTCAAGGTCAGCAAGGTCCTCTACCCTTTGCAGTACAAGCGCTGAACCTCCAGCAACATGCGGTGCCGCCATGGATGTGCCGCTCATGCTCTGATAGTCGTCACCCTGGGCTGTCGACCATATGTTGCCGCCAGGTGCGGTAACTTCAGGCTTGAAGTCCAGGCTAGGTGTAGTGCCCCATGATGAGAAACCTGAAATGTTACCCGCTTCAGGATTCGTGGCCTTTGCAAGGTCACCATTGAACTCGACAGTGTTTGTTCCTTCCAGGATCTTCTCCATAAGCCGGACTCCGTCCGAGTGCCCTATGAATACCGCAGGAATGCTGCCACTCTCCGGATACATCATATTGATCAGCTCTTCTCCGCCTGCCTCGTGGTTGTATATTATTACGCCTGCCGCTCCTGCATTCTGAGCATTCATGATCTTGTCAACGAATGCAAGCTCGCCTCTCTGTATAAGGGCTATCTTGCCTGTGAAGTCCTTCCCTGTAAAGTCGGTTGGATAACCAAGCCCTGCAGCGAGGTATGTGACCGGTCCTTCAAATGCAGCTATCGGATCAACCGGTCCTGCTGAAATGTACGGGGCAAAGACTTCAACGCCCCCATAAATGTAAGTGAGTGCTTTGGCTGAAATGTATGTGTTCTCGATTGATGCTACCTGTATTGATTCCGTTGCGAGTCCGGGTGCTCCTATAACGCCTATGTCAGGATTGGACGAGTACGGAAGGTCGAAGCCTTCGCTGAACTGTCCCGCATTTCCCGCTGAGATTGCGCATACTACACCGTTCTCCACCGCTCTCCGTACCGCTACCTGCTCCAGGTCATCCTCCTGTACGAATGCAGCAGTCGATCCCAGACTCATGTTTATGACGTCTGCACCAAGTGCAATCGAGTCATCAATAGCCTTGATTATGACATCCCCGAATGTGGATGGCATCTCAGGGTTGTTTCCGAACACCTTCATTGCCAGAAGCTGAGCTTCTGGAGCCACTCCCTTAATTCCGCCGTTTTCCTCGTCACCGTTTGCCGCCGCTATACCCGCGACATGCATCCCATGCTCCGAAGCATCCGGTCCCAGGTCAAGTATCTCCTGGTTCTCGTCCATATAGTTGTAGCCATATGGTACCTTTACCGTCCTGTAGGAACCAGGCAGTTCTCCAAATCCGGTATCCATGATCTTCACACTTGAAGGATCAGTGATGATAAAATCCCTGTGTGATGGATCTATTCCCGTATCGATTATGGCAATAACCATGCCAGATCCGTCATACCCGGTATATTCCCAGGTCTCTATGGCATTCACGATATCCTTGCTGGATGTCATGGTAGGCTCCGGTCTTTCATATTCATGCGCTATGGATACGGATAAGACTCCTGCAAGCTTTGAGATCTTCTTCGCGTTTCCGAAGGTAGTCTCAATACTGACACCGTTTACAACGTTCACAAAATTTTTCAGGTCCTTGTATCCTATTCCTTTTGCCCTAAGCTCTGCCTTCAAGGCCTTCTGCTCTGCCAAAAGCGTTTTCCTGATACTCTGAACCTGATTCTTGTCGAGGTCGGTTACCTTGACCCCTTTCTCTGTCGCATAGCTGATAACAGGCTTACCTTTAAGCTCCACAATCAACCTTACATTATCGCTATCCTTATATACATCCGCTGCATCTTTCAACGAAACGTTCTTGCCAATCACCTTTTCAACCGCTGTTCTAGACGATTCCAACGCCTTGAAGTTCCTCGGTCCAGCATCAGCCTTGAGTGAAAATCCGGTTGCAGTAAAGAGGAATGCTGCGATCAACATGAGTGCCACGCTCTTAGTGTACCTTCTCATAGTATCTCCCCTCTCACTGAAAAAAACATTCAGAAAAAATCAACTGGAAATCCCAACTGATTATTTTCTGAATACTCTTTCTTCTTTACTCGAATTATATCACTATAGTAGCAGCACTTCAATGATTCAAATTTGCTTTACTGTTAACTTCCCATATTTTACCTGTTCATTCCAGTTTAGCATCTGATTTTCCTCTGCGCTGTAGAATGTGCTCTCACGAAATGCCATGATTTCAGCATAAGATTTCCCGCTTTTCTCAACCGCCTGAATCAGTTCATTCCTATGAATAGCTCTCTGCTTTGCCTGGAGATCCTCCAGTTCCTTAGCTGCTACATCATACCTTGTCCTTGCCTTTTCGAAGTTTTCCTTTGCTTTTGCTATCTTTTCATCAATCGATATCGTCTTCCTCGGTCGAGCTATCTTCTCCATCCCTTTCTTGTTTCGCTGCCGCTTTCAGCTGCTCACCTAGTCTAGTTGCTCTTGACTTGATATAATCTTCATCCACACCGAAGGCCTTAAGTATTGTCTTTTGTGTTGCGGTCACTGCATGGTCAAGCCTATATACGTTATCCATCTGCCTTATCATTTCGATTTTTTCCAGCTCTTTCAGCGCGGCGGGAACTGTCATATAGTTTGGCTTCTTTGACATTTCCGCCATCATTGCCTTGAGTTGCGTATACAGCTTGCACCTCACAATCAAGGCTACAAATTCAATGAATATCTTCGCATCTGCAGATTCATTGCCTGATACACGCAGACTCCTATTGCCAAGATATGACTTATCACCGCGGAACAGCTTCTCTGAAGCATCCCTGCTCTTATACAGTGAAAGAGCTTCTGCCGCTGTCATTTTTCGGGATGTGACAATTACAAAGTATCCGCAAAGCCCTAGTTCTCTTTCTATTACTTCGGATTTTTCCTTAGCATAAAGTAACTTGCTCGTACCATCCTCTTTTTCGTGTGAAAAGATATCGAAATACCAGTGGTACGGTTCTCCCAGTGTCACCGTTTTACCTTCGTGCCTCTTCAGGAATTCTGTCATCTTCTGAATCTTACATTCAAGAAGTCCCTTCTCAGCACTTTCCTTTGTTACATTATGGTAGATATGGAAATATCTGGCTTTCTCGTCATCTGCATAAAGCTTCTCTTGGATTGTCATGCCATATGCCTGGTATTCAGGGATAACGCAAGATCTCTTCGTCTCGAATTTACCTTTGTTCTCAAGTATTATACTCTCTACGAATGAAGCCCTTCCCTTGACCATGATTACAAAATCATACTGACAAGTGTCCATGTATTGAATATCATTCTTGCTGAAATAGCCTCTATCAAGTATAAAACCGATCTTCTTATAGCCGTATCCTTTTGCTTTTTCCAGCATGAACTGCAACTGTGATACATCAACAATGCTTCCAGGGTAAGTCTCGTAGAATAGAGGTTCCTTGTTGTCTGTGTCGAAGGCCACAGAATAGTTGAATACAGGAACCCCTTTGTCATCCTTGGGATGCCCGAATTCCGCCATCTCGATATCCTCGGCCTGGCAGTTCTTATTCGTTGAATCGTATGAGATATAGATTTGTTCCCTGTGGTTCCTTGAGGCATTCCAGCGGTTCAGAAAGCCCACCCTGTCATCATCTGATATGGAGGACAGGAACCTGGATACCGTTGAGTCGCTGTAGATTTTCATGTCTTCAGTCAGCAGCGGATGATTGTATGCATAATCGGGATAGTACTGGCCAGCACAATTTTCGCAGATTATTGAATACGCAGCAAGATCGAGAAACAGGCCGACCCCTCTCTCATCCCAGTGGTTTGAAAGCATTTCGGGAAGATTGTACTCCTCCATGATCTTCCGAATGACGAGATAGGCGCCTATCCTGAGGCAGCTGCTGCGGTTGGAGTTATTCCGTTCATCAGGCAGCGCAACACCCGGGAAGAACTTAGCGAAGTTTTGGTTCGGTTGCATCATCGTCGGATCATCATTGGACTGCTTTCCGATGGTTGTCCTCTGCGGAACGTTATACTTCTTTTCCGGGACATATTTGCGTGCGTAAGTGTATTCAATGTATGTGGTGTCTCCACGTCTGTTCACTGTAATCTTTCCTGTGTTTTCGGGGATTTTCACTAAAAAATCGTAGTACATTTCGGCCTCCTGATAAGAATGATATCCTACTCAATATATCATATCATAAAACCCGGATTTCTGCAATAACTATCCGGGTTTTACTAAGATTTCCAAGGGTTTTCATGATATTTTCTAGCACAACCAAGTTAGTTTTTCTTGTTGAGTGTAAAATTTATGGGAAGTTGACGTTTATACCCTGTATCGTCAAAATCATGCCTGATCCTGGAGATACAGCGAGTCCCTATAGTCTCACTGTGTAGTGACTTCGCGTCGCACAATCAGGCTGCGCAATAAAATTGCGGCAGTCTGATTGTCATATCAATTGTATTAAATTTTATTCAAAGCAACCCCTATAACCGGAGTTTTAGTTTCTTCAAGGTAGGAAATATCTTTGTTTACCTTCTCACCTGATGTCCTACCTGCTTCAACCACATGTACTATGGCATCTGCCAACTTTGATATTACTACAGCATCAGAACAGCTGGCCATATCCGGTGTATCGATAATAATGAAATCATACTCGCTTCTGAGCTTATTTATCAGTTGCCTGAAAACATCACTCTCAAGAAGTTCCGTAGAATTTTCAGTTGGAATTGTATTCAGGATATAGTCAACCCCTGAGGACTGCCTTATTATAAGGTCCTTGGACTGGAGTGATCCGCTCAGGTAAGCACTAAGCCCTGATGCAGCAAGTGTGCCCAATTTTTCTGCAACGCTAACCTTCCTTAGAGATCCATCAATGTATATCGACTTCTTTCCAGCAGCATTCAGTGAATCAGAAAGATTAAGCGCTATTGTAGTCTTTCCTTCACCCTCATTGGAGCTTGTGATAGAGATGACCTTGTAGTCCGGAGAAGCTACCATGATCTTGGTTCTCAGCTGCCTTATGAGGTCTTTGTTAATCGCGCCCTCTACAGTCCTGTTTTTCCTATCTACTTGACTTTTTCTCTTGGACATTATATAACCTCGTAGAACTTTCTTGTTTTAGTTGAAGTGCTGGGGATTGAAACAAGAACCTTCTTTCCTGTGAATCTCTCTACATCACTTTCAGATGAAATCTTCTGGTTAATGAACTTGTATGCGAATATATAGAATACTGAAACCATAACTCCAAGTACAGCACCTATCATAAAATTCATGGCATACTTTGGCGGATTGCCAATAGCTATCGGATTCTGTAGCAGGACAGCATCCTCATCAAGTGTAAGCCTCTGGTAAGATACTGCCTTCGAGGCAATATCAATCCCCTGCCTTCTGATTTCATTTGCTATGTTCTTTGCTGTCTCAGGATTACTGTGATATGCTGTTATGTCAATCACATTGACCCTTGAAGAAAGTCCCGCTGTGATATCTTCTTTAATATCCTCCATCCCAGTAGTTATCTTTAATTTTGTCAAAGCGGCATCTACAGCTTCATCACCAGTCATAATTGCAATTATTGCACTGCTCTGCTTGGTCTTGCCTTCTTCCTGTAAAAATACTACAGATGTTCTGGCCCCGTACTTGTATGTGACAGGATTACGGAATCCGCTGATGATGCTTATGATTAATGCAACAATGGCAAATGCTGCAAGCCCTACGGCAATCACTTTCCAATTCCTTGTTAGCGTTGATATAAGCTCAATCAGGCTTATCTCTTCTTCTTCATTGTATCTCTCTATGTTTATCATTCCTTTCTTGGTCATCAAAGTGTATTTTATCATATTTTCAATGGCTAGACCACTTTTATAGCTATAACAGCGGTACTGCACAAATAGACAAACTAAATATTCCGATATGGGTTGCAATGTTATCTGTCTATGAGGTTTCACTCACATTATCCTGATTGGACCCAAATCTTGATATATCATAGGTGCAGACGATCTCAGAGACTTTTTTGGCAATCTCGCCCTTGTCTCCCTTATCAACCAAGAACCTGAGCTCGTCAATCCTTGACTTCAGCTCAGTTACATCAATGTAAGACGGCTTTGCGATGAAGATCTTCTCGTGGGTCGTCTTCCTTAAGCCTTCCTCATCCATAAGGAGCTCTTCATAAAGCTTCTCACCAGGTCTTAGTCCTGTAATTTCAATCTTGATGTCTTTTCCAGGAACGAATCCAGAGAGCTTTATTAGGTCACTCGCAAGGTCGTATATTTTTACCGGATTCCCCATATCCAATATGAATATCTCTCCACCAATTGCATAGGCACCTGCCTGGATTACAAGCTGTGCCGCTTCTGGTATGGTCATGAAAAATCTTGTAACATCCTCATGGGTTATTGTGACAGGTCCACCTCTTGCTATCTGCCTCTTGAACAGTGGTACTACGGATCCATTGCTTCCAAGGACATTCCCGAACCTTACAGCCACGTAATCAGTCTTGCTTGTTCTGTCCATGGACTGGATTATCATCTCGCATATCCTCTTGGTTGCACCCATTATATTCGTTGGGTTTACCGCCTTGTCGGTGGAAACCATGACAAATTTTCTAACCCCGTACCTGTCAGCAGCCTCTGCCACGTTAAGCGTACCGAATACATTATTCTTAATTGCTTCAGACGGACTATGCTCCATGAGTGGAACATGCTTGTGGGCAGCAGCATGGAAGACGACTTCAGGCTTGTACTCACTGAATATGCTGTCAATCCTCTTCTTGTCCCTTACCGATGCGATCAGAACCTCAAGGTCCAAGGTTGGGAATGCGTACTTCAGTTCATTCTGAAGGTCATAAGCGTTGTTCTCGTAAATGTCAATGACTATAAGTTTTCTTGGACCGAACCTCGCAATCTGTCTTGAAAGCTCAGATCCTATAGACCCACCTCCACCAGTAACTACGACAATCCTATCTTCGATATAGTCTTTTATTCCCTTTGTATCAAGCCTAATAGCATCCCTCCCGAGCAGGTCTTCTACATCCACATCACGTACCTTGCCAAGCAAATTATCACTTCCGAACATCTCTTCAATCCTTGGTATGATCTGTATCCTGCAATCGGTCCTCTTACATATGTCAAGTATCTCCTTCTTGTTCTCAGGACTGATGGAAGGTATCGCAAGAAGTATTACGCTTGCCTGGTACTGCCTTGCCGCAGCCTCAATCTGACCCCTGTCCCCCACAACCTTGACTCCAAGTATGTAGGTCCCTACCTTATATAAGTCATCGTCTATCACAGCAACAGGGTTATATCTACTTTCCGAGAAATTCTTCATTTCATTGATTATTATTGCTGCAGCAGAACCGCCACCGATGATCAGAGCATTATCCCCTCTTTTTGTTGCATTCGTTCCTGAGATTCTCCTTGCTTTTCTTACCAACCTGAATGAAAGCCTGAAACTGCAAGTTGAAATTATTATGAGGAATCCAGCAAGCAGCTGGACGCTGACACCAAGCCCCAACCCCCTTATACCCAGTAATATGAGGCATATTACCTGGGCAAGGATACCAGCGCTTATCGCCATAATAAACTCATCAGTTCTAGCAAAGGACCAAAGGCTTGTATACATACCGAAAACATAGAAAGTAATAAGATATATAGCTATGATCACCAAAATGTGGTTCTTTAGGTTTGAAAGCTGGTTTCCGGGTATAGAGAAGCTATACCTGAAAAAGAGCGCAAATAGATATGAAGAGACAATCAGTGTCGCATCTACTATTCCAAATACCGGGATTCTCCACTTCCTTAAAACTTCCACTTCAATCTCCTTTCAATATTTACTCAAAAAGGTTTTATCTCAAAATCAGTCCTTATATATTGTCATTTTTGATTATTAATTCCTTAATTCAGCTAACTTGCATCAACTGCTGTTTCGGGTCTGACTAATTGAATGAAAGTCACTCCTTGCCTGAAATGAATTTCCTTGCCGAATTCATCATAGTAAATCGTCATAGCATCCGCATTCTCCCTCTTCCAGGTTCCTATCCTTCTGATCCCATCAGAAAAATACTCAGCCTTGCCGCTGCCAACCTGTTCAATATTCGTATATACCGTGCCAGTGACATAGTAGTGGACAGCATGCTGCACAATTATGTTCCTCACAGCAACCTGGCTCCCATCCTCCTTGTCCTTCATTGGCTCTCCGTTAATGAACCTCTTGTAAAGTCGGGTCTTTTCGTCATATGCATATCTTATCCTGTTGTTTGAAGCATAGGAAAGCTCAACAGTGGATGCTTTTTCTCCTGTTATCTCCAACGAGTATCAGGTCCA
>NZ_AXUN02000172.1 GCF_000495435.3 Youngiibacter fragilis 232.1
GGCAAAAGTACGTAAAATAAAGCTTGTATCCAGATTAAGCGAATCTGTGACACATAGCCCAAACAAGAATTCACCGAACTTCACCTTCAACAAAGATGCTGGGATGTATGTCTGCAAAGCAGGACACATGAGCATAAAGAAAACAATAACAGGAAAGAAAAAGAGGGAAAAAACCGGTTCGGCAGCAGTAAGAACCTACTTCTTTGATGTTGAGAAGTGTAAGCTTTGCCCGTACCGTGAAGGCTGCTACAAGGAAGGATCAAAGACCAAGTCATTCTCGGGCACATTGATGTCAACTATCCATTCGGAACAGAAGACATACCAGGAAACTGAAGAATTCAAGGCTCTGGCAAAAGAACGGTATAAAATTGAAGCCAAGAACAGTGAATTGAAACATGGCCATGGTTATGATGTAGCATCAGGACGTGGTCTGTTTGGAATGGAACTACAAGGAGCATTCACCATCTTCGCTGCAAATATGAAGAGGATATTTGCTCTCCTAGGGGACTAAAGAGTATAAAATAGCTGCTCCTGAGCTTACGTAACTCAAAAAAGGAAGATAAGATGGTCCGAATTCCGTACCATCTTATCTTCTACTCAAATCATGCTAATTTTTAGGGGCTTTTTCAGTGCCCTCACGGGGTGCCGTCTCTTTTTTTTATTGGAATACAGTCCGGAATATCTTACAATCTGATCAAATATGTCAGCAATCTGAACAATCCACAAGTCTTTTGTGGGCAATGTGGATAAGTGTGGAAAACCTGTGGATTGCCGTCACACGCTGGTACATATGGCCTTATCGTATATCAGCCTGAAAGTTATCCACAGGCCTGTTATTGTTTACGGTTTATTCTTTGTTTTGACATGGAATGGTTTCATTTTGAATTGCATGACAGAATATAATTAATGAAAGATGCCTTTTTTGGCTTTAGGAGGACAAATGATGAGATTGAAAAAGCTAATGATAAGTGGAATAGCGGCTGCTTCCATACTGACTCTTTCCGCGTGCGGAAGCAAATCTGAGGAGCCTGCAGTAAAGAACCAGGGTGATCCCATAACTGTCGGCTCATTTGTTGACACTGAGGGTGGTATCCTCGGCAACATAATACTTCTAGCTCTCGAGGACAAGGGATATGTCATTGAGGACAAGGTTCAGTTCGGGACACCGGACGTCCACAGGAATGCTCTTTTGCAGGCTGAGCTTGATATAGGGGTGGATTACACAGGAAACGGGCAGTATTATGTTGAAGGCTACGAGGAATCAGTATGGGTAAAAGCAGATTCCGCATACGAATCAATAAGGACGGCTGATGAGAAGAACGGACTTTTATGGATGACACCTGCAAAGGCAAACAATACCGAGGCGATTGCCGTAACCAAGGACTTTTCGGAAAAGAACAGCGTGAAGAGCCTTGCTGACCTTGCTGCCTACATAAACAAGGGTGGAGAGATAAAGTTCATAACCAGCCAGCTGTTTGCTGAAAAGGAAGCGGGACTTCTGGGGATTGAAAAGGCATATGGCTTCAAGTTCCAGCCATCACAGCTGGTGCTGCTGCCCCATGGAAACACTGCGGAGACGCTGAAGGCGCTGTCTGAGGGACGCGACGGGATAAATGCAGCCCTCGCATATGCAACAGACGGCTCACTCGTTGACCTTGGCCTTGTTGTCCTGGAAGACCCCATGTCTATCCCGCCGGTATATGAGCCGGCACCAATCGTAAGGAAGGAGACTGCGGACAAGTATCCTGAGGTCAAGGAGACACTTGATACCCTCTTCGCAGGACTCAGCAAGGAAAAGCTGCAGGAGATGAACAAGAAGGTCATAGTTGATGGTGCATCTCCGAAGGATGTAGCTGAAGCATACCTTAAGGAAGCAGGCATACTCGATTAGGCGGTGGTTCATTTGGTAAGGAAACCTGAAGGCACTCTGCTGATTTTTGCAGCAGCAGGCCTTGCTTCGACATTGTTACTTGACTTTGCACAGGCGAAGCCAAACAGGATACTGAGTGGGGTGGGACTCGGGGCATTTGAATTCCTTGGCATCTATGGGGGTATCCTGGTTATCGCATTCGCGGTCATAATAGTCTCATCTGTCCAGAGTGACGTAAAGAGGAGACACTTGATATCAGGAATGGCAGCTTCCGCAGGAATTGCGGCGCTGCTTCTTTCTGTTGGTCCCATGGCTTCTAAAGCACTGCCTCCAGGTACGTCTCCAAGGATAAGCATAGCACCTGGGGTCTACGTTACCCTCCTCTGCCTATATATAATCCTGGGAACATCCATGAGAAGGCTCAAGGGACATAGGTATCTCAAGTATGCCTTTGTTATGGTCGCAGCCGCCGCTGCAGTTTTTGCAGTTGCATCCGGAAGCCTGTCAGATCTCTCCATAATGAAGGAGTACCAGGTGAAGAGGTCCCAGTTTGCAGGGAACCTTAAGACACACCTGTTCCTGTCCTTCGGGTCCACCCTTGCTGCCGCAGTGATTGCAATGCCGTTTGGATACCTTGCCTACAAGAAACCGGGGCTTGAGGGGAAGATAATGACCCCCATGGCTTTCTTCGAGACCATACCGTCATTGTCCCTGTTCGGGATTCTTATGGTACCCCTTGGCTATCTCGGAAGCATTGGTATCTTCAAGGCGATGGGAGTGAGCGGCATAGGCTGGGCTCCTGCATTCATAGCGCTTACACTTTACGGGCTTCTGCCGATAGCGCGGAATACCCTGGCTGGCTTCAAGAATGTCGACACTGGAGTAGTTGAAGCGGCTGAAGGGATGGGGATGGGAAAAGGAGGGGTGCTCTGGAAAATAGAGCTTCCTCTTGCGTTTCCTGTTATATTCGCAGGAATAAGGGTCGCACTTGTTCAGGCAATAGGTGGAGCGGTCCTTGCAGGGCTTGTCGGAGGCGGGGGACTCGGGAGCTTCGTTTTCCTGGGGCTTGCAGAAGCGTCAAGTGACCTGGTGCTGCTGGGAGTCATGCCTATAGTACTCATGACGCTATTAGGTGACGGGCTTATGAAGGCGGTTGTAAAGAGGCTTGAGATAGGAGGTGCGATATGATCAGGCTGGAGCATGTTACAAAGGAATATGACGGGTTCAAGGCCTGCGATGACGTTACCTTCACTGTAGGGAAGGGTGAGATACTTGTCATACTGGGGCCATCAGGCTGTGGCAAATCAACGACATTGAGGCTTATCAACAGGATGGTGGAGAGGACTTCAGGAAGTATAGAGGTAAATGGCAGGAATGTGGATTCGGTAAAGGGTGAAGAGCTAAGGCGGGGGATTGGCTATGTCATTCAGAACACCGGACTCTTTCCTCATATGAGGGTGGACAGGAATATCTCCACAGTTCCTTCAATACTTGGATGGGAACAGAAAAGGGCAGATGACAGGGTAAAGGAGATGCTTGACCTTGTAGGGCTTGACTATGAGAGGTATTCGAAAAAGTACCCAAGGGAACTGTCCGGAGGAGAGGCTCAGAGGGTTGGCGTCGCAAGGGCTCTTGCTTCAGATCCCGATATAGTGCTTATGGATGAGCCCTTTGGTGCGGTAGACCCGATAAACAGGCTCAGGCTCCAGAAGGAATTCTCCCAGATTCAGAGGAAGCTCCACAAGACAGTTGTATTTGTTACCCACGATGTTGAGGAGGCCATGCTCCTTGGTGACAGGATATGCATCATGAGGCAGGGTAAGGTAGTGCAGATCGGAACTCCTGAGGAGATAGTCCTGAAGCCATGCGATGACTTCGTTGAGAGCTTCTTCGGAGCTGAAGGTGCGCTGAAGCTGCTGTCAAGGTACAGGACCGCTGATTATATGGAGGATGTCCCTGCTGAGGGAGAGTCGCTCCTCAAGGATTCAAGCCTGAAGGAGGCCCTCGCTTCAATGATACTTGAAGGGAAGGAAAGGGTTCCTGTAGGGGGAGGAAGTGTTTCGCTCGCATCCATACTGGGAGCGCTAAGGAGGGAAGTACCATGAAGGTAAGGAGAATGCTTCCATCTGGTGCCCTCATTGCGTTGCTGTCACTTATGCTCATTTACTCAAGGGAATTCGAGATATTCATGTACGACATCTTTGAAACAAAGACCCAGACAGGTTCAAGGACACCGCTTCTGGTGCTGTTTACAGAGCACCTGAAAATGGTGGTCGTCTCCGGGGTGATTGCCGTGGCACTGGGACTTGCCATCGGGATATTCATAAGCTCAGGATACGGCAGGGAGTACAGGGATGCATTCGAGGAGATAATAAGCCTCGGACAGGCATTCCCGTCAGCGGCGCTCCTTGCCCTGGTGGTGCCTGTAGTAGGCTACGGCTCTGAAGGTGCCCTCATAGCTCTCGTCATCTATGCGCTAATGCCCATAGTCTACAACACATATGCGGGCCTAACGGGTGTTGACCCTGACTGCATAGAGGCTGCAAGGGGAATGGGAATGGAGGACATTAGGATATTCACGAAGATAAGGCTGCCTCTTGCAGCAAACGTCATCCTTGCCGGCATCCGGACATCCCTTGTCATAAACATAAGTGCTGCGACACTAGCCGCAGCTGTGGGAGCCGGAGGTCTCGGGGTGCTTGTGGTAAACGGAGTCAAGGCCTTCGACCCGGTCCTCATACTGGAGGGTGCGATACCTGTATCCCTTATGGCTGTAATAGCTGACCTGGTGATGAAGGAAATTGAAAGGAAGCTCAGCTACAGCTGAAAGGACCCGGAAATCCGGGTCCTTTCAAAATCATCCTGATTATTGTCATCTGAAAATCATGATGGAGAATATCCTGTCTCAACATATCCGAAATGGATCTTTCTTCAGGCTTTCCTGCTTACCTTGCCATCCATTGCAGCAAGAAGGAATTTTGCCGCACCCTCATGGTCATTGTCATCGCTTATATAGTCTGCGATCTTCAGAAGCTGGTCCACTGAATTGGACATGGCTCCCTTTATGCCCGCGATCCTGATCATTGAGGTGTCGTTGTAGTTGTCACCGATGGCAGCCACATCATCCAGGCTTATGCCCTTCAGCTCGCAAAGGCGCTTCAGTGCCTCTCCCTTGGAGGCTTTGCTGGAGGTAACCTCAAAATTGTATTTCCATGACGAGAAGGTCAGCAGGTTCTTGTTCATTGAGAAGTAGTCCATACCGCTCCTTATCTTGTGCTTGTAAGCGCTGATGCTGGATATGGTGTTCGCATGGTCAATGCTCGAAAGGATGTCTTCAAGAGTCGGTACTATCTTCAGGTTTCCCTGTGAGAGTACCAGGCCGAGAACGTCCTTGTAGAGCTGCTCCCTCTTCTGTGAATCCTTGCCGAGGTCTTCGAGCTCCTGCTTGAGAAGGTCAATGCTTCCCTGGGTCACATAAGTGAATTCATCAGTGGATGCTTCAAATTCCAGGCTGTGGTCCTCAAGATACTTCATCACGGCTGCTGCCTCGTCTATCGGTATGGATGTTGTCATCAGTTTTTTCCCGTCCTTGTCATGAAGGCTCGCTCCATTGCTGGAGATGACATAGGGAGAGATGCCAAATCCGCTGATCTTGCCCATTATGTCAGCGTATGACCTGCCTGAAGCGATGCAGACTTCAATTCCGGCAGCAACAGCCTTTCTAAGTGCCGCAATCCCGAATTCTGTTGACCTGTGTTCCGAGTCCAGCAATGTTCCGTCAAGATCTGTAACAAATAATCTCATAAACTTCCTCCTGAACCGTGTTGCCATAAGTATAACACCTGAATAGGTTTTCAAAGAACAACAAATTTCTGAAAAGCACCCAGACAGCTTGAGTATCAGTGAATAACGCATATTTTTCCGCCTGTAAACGTTTTGACAGAAGGCGGGGTTGGTGATAACCTGAATATTGGATATTATAGCCGCAGCTATTGATGGTCAAGGAGGTATTCCATGAACTCTGGTTATTTTGCAGAACCGTTCAGGATAAGGATGGTGGAACCGATAAGGGTCCTTTCAGAAGAGGAAAGGCTTGCCAGGATACAAGAGGCAGGCTTCAATGTTTTCAATCTCAGGGCGGAGGATGTCTACATAGACCTTCTCACTGACAGCGGTACCGGGGCCATGAGCGCAAGGCAATGGGCAGGGATGATGATGGGAGACGAATCCTATTCGGGTGCAAGGAGCTACTACAACCTCATGGATGCATGCTCTGAGGTCTTCGGCTGCAGATATTTCCAGCCTGTCCACCAGGGAAGGGCGGCAGAGAAGATAGTAATGCCCATCCTGCTTGGGAAGGGGAAGATTTCCATAGCTAACATGCACTTTGACACAACAAGGGCACATGTTGAGATAGCCGGAGGAAGGGCTATCGACTGCGTTGTTCCTGAAGCGGAGGATACGTCAAGCGTAGCGCCGTTCAAGGGGAACATGGACATAGGCACTCTGAGGCGGCTGGTTGAAGAGAACGGAAAGGAAAAAGTGGGAGTGGTCATAATGACCATAACGAACAACAGTGCCGGAGGACAGCCGGTTTCAATGGAGAACATAAGGGAAACGTCGAAGTTATGCAATGGATATGGAATACCGTTCATGATCGATGCCGCCAGATTCGCTGAAAATGCCTTCTTCATAAAGGAAAGGGAACCCGGATACCAGGATGTCACAATTGAAGATATCGTACGGGAGTGCTTTTCCTATGCCGACCTTTTCACCATGTCGGCGAAGAAGGATGCCATCGTAAACATAGGCGGCCTTATAGGAGTAAGGGAGGATGCAGCGCTCTTCGAGAAGGTAAAGGCGCTTACGATACCCTCCGAAGGTTTCATATCCTATGGCGGACTTGCAGGCAGGGACCTTGAGGCCATGGCCATTGGCTTAAAGGAAGGCATTGACCTTGATTACCTGAGGTACAGGACAGGACAGCCAAGGTATCTTGGCGAAAGGCTTAAGGAGGCAGGAATTCCATTCCAGTCCCCTGCCGGAGGGCATGCGATATTCGTGGACGCAGGGAGGCTTCTCCCCCACATTCCCTACAATGAGTTTCCGGCACAGGCGCTTGCGATCGAGCTCTACAAGGAAGCTGGGATAAGGGCATGTGACATAGGGTCATTCATGCTTGGAAGGGATCCTGACACCAGGGAGCAGCTGAAGTCGAAATTCGAGTTTACAAGGCTTGCAATCCCGAGGAGGGTATATACACAGTCACATATTGATGTCGTTGCAGACGCCCTGGCAGAAATAGGGAAAAGGGCAGACAAGCTGAGAGGCTACAGGATAACCTGGGAGCCGGAGGTATTGAGGCATTTCACGGCAAGGCTTGAGCCGATAAGGTAGCATTTGTTGCCGGCAGAAACTGATCTGCCGGCATTTCCATGCTTATTTTCCCCGATGTTCACAAAAAATACATGACTTTTGCTACAATGATATTAATAGGATTAAAGGAAGGTAAGATATGGAAGAAAGAAGCAATTTGAGGAAGGCAGCGATGATATTCCTGTTTTTCGTAAGGATCGGGGCTTTCACCTTCGGCGGTGGCTGGTCGATCCTTGCACAGATGCAGAAGGAGTTCGTTGAAAAAAGGCAGTGGCTTACAAACGAGGAGCTTATGGATATAGCCTCGGTGGGAAGGTCGCTTCCTGGTATCATGATTACCAATATAAGCGTAATCTTCGGATACAGGATGGGAGGTGCAGTGTGCGGTACTGCAGCGGCAATAGGTGTCAGCCTGCCTTCAATATTCATCCTTTCTGTCGTGACGCTCTTCTATGACAAACTGAGGGATACCCCGTACATGGCAAGGGCCTTTGTCGGGATCAGGGCCGCCGTCGTACCGATAATCGGTTCAGCGGCTCTGGCGCTAAGGAAGGCATCTCTGAAGGATACCGCCGGATGGCTGATTGCAGGCGCAGCAATTCTTCTTGGCCTCTTCACTGACATTTCAAGCATTTGGGTTGTTGTCGCAGGCGCAGCTGTGGGGCTTGCTATAAGAGGAGGTGGAGAAAATGGTGCTTCTTGACCTTTTCACGGCATTCGTCAAGATTGGGTTCACGAGCTTTGGAGGGCTGTCAATGATACCTCTCATAAGCTCGGAGATGATGATCAACGGATGGATGACATCCACTGAGGTGCTCGATATCGTGGCTATAGCTGAGATGACACCAGGACCCCTCGGTATCAATGCGGCCACATTCGCAGGTATGCGAGTGGCAGGGATACCAGGTGCCCTCAGCGCTACCCTCGGTGTACTTGTCCCCAGCCTTTCACTTACAATGGCGGCAGCCATATTCCTTTCAGCCTTCAGGGATAATGAGGTCCTGAGGAGGATAATGAAGGGGGTAAGGCCTGTGTGCATGGGGCTGATACTTGCCACCATGGTTTCCCTGGGGCGAGAAAGCTACTTTGCAGGAAGCGAGCCATTATGGACAGGAATAGCCATCGGTCTTGTGGAATCTTTCATCATTTTCAGATGGAAGCCTGGGGTACCTGTGATAATTGCATCTGCAGCGGCTTTGGGGCTGATCTTCGCATGATGTGAATTTAGTATCATATTTTGAAATGATGCAGGATTACATTTTTAAACTTTCATTTTTTGAAGCCTGGACTGCATGTCTGTATTGACATGCGAGTGTGCATAATATACAATTCACTTAATATTTATCCATAATAATCATCTATCATACGGGAGGCTACGAATAATGAAAAGAAAGTCAATACTGACTCTCGCAGTCGCAATGTCAGCAGTAATGCTGCTGTCAGCCTGCGGAAAGAAAGAGACCTCAATCAGACTTGCAACAGGTGGAAATACCGGAACCTACTACGCATTTGGTACTGCGGCAGGGCAGATACTCGGTGACAAGGCAGGGGTAACCTTCAATATACAGTCAACTGGTGCTTCAAAGGCAAATATACAGCTTATAGCAGCCAAGGAAGTTGAAATGGCGATTGTCCAGAATGACGTAATGGACTATGCCTACAACGGTACGGACCTTTTCGAGAAGGATGGGGCTGTAAAGGGATTCTCTGCAATGGCTGCGGTATATGCTGAGGTTGTTCAGATAGTAGCGGACCCTACAGCAGGAATCACCAGCATAGCTGACCTGAAGGGAAAGAGCGTATCAGTAGGAGATGCAGGAAGCGGAGTCGAGTTCAACGCAAAGCAGATACTTGAAGCATATGGAATAACCTTTGATGACATAAAAAAGCAGAACCTTAGCTTCTCTGCATCAGCGGATGCCTTCAAGGATGACAAGATAGACGCGTTCTTCGCAACTGCAGGAGCACCTACAACAGCAATAATGGACCTCGTTACAACCAAGCAGATCACGATACTGAGCGTTGAGGCTGACAAGGCTGAGGCTCTTATGTCAGAGCACCCGTTCTATACCGTATACGAGATACCTGCAGGAACCTACAAGGGCGTTGATGTCACAACAAGCACACTTGCTGTAAAGGCGACTTTCATAGTAGCCGACAGCATGGACGAGACTACCGTATACAACCTGACAAAGGCCCTTTTCGACAATAAGGATGCCATAGCGGCAGCTCATGCGAAGGGAAAGGAACTTGATACGACATACGCTGTCGAAGGAATATCGATCCCATTCCACAAGGGTGCTGAAAAGTACTTCCGTGAAATCGGGGTAATGAAGTAGTATGAGAAGGCGGAGACTTCTTGCCGTATCGGTTGCGGCCGTCTTAGTGGCAGTCTCCGCCTTTTGCTTTTTATCGCTCCGGCAGAGGAAGCTTGTGGTGTATGATGCTGATACCGGACAGGTCTATGGCTCCTGGCCTGTAGAGGACGGGACAAGGTTCACTGTGGAGTTCATCCACTCGGTCAACAAGAGTCCGGTAAAGGATGAGTTTGAAACGAGAGGAAGGGATATCCTGGCAGTGAGGACCATCTACAGCTCCTTTGGCGCCGGTGTGCAGACAGAGCTCAGGGACGGAGAAAAGTTGGAGTATGATGAGAACGGGAACATGGTGGTGTCTGGATTCGACCTGAAGTTTGAAAGGCTTAACTTCATTGTCGGGACTGTATACGACCATGTGCTTGCGATTGGCGATGATATTGTAAGCCTTACTGAGCTATGCGGAAAGAATTCCGCAGTTGTTTTTGAAGTAAGATAGATACGGCATAATATTGAGAAAGAAGTGATTGGTTTTGAAAGACAATGAAAAAAGGCCGAAGAACCTGATAGAGGAGGCTGAGGTAGATGCCAAGGAGATAGGCGACCTTATGGCCGAGTTCGACAGGGAGTCGAATACCAGGCATTTTACCGGGACACCGCTACTTATAGTTAAAGGTATGCTAATAGCATTTACACTATACGTTTTCTGGATGACGCTGATCGCGACTCCACCGGAGCAGATCAGAAGGTCGTCTTTCATAGGACTCCTGATATTCCTG
The DNA here is from genome assembly GCF_000495435.3 of Youngiibacter fragilis 232.1. Taxonomy (GTDB): domain Bacteria; phylum Bacillota; class Clostridia; order Clostridiales; family Clostridiaceae; genus Youngiibacter; species Youngiibacter fragilis. The sequence continues at coordinate 10,341 of NZ_AXUN02000172.1, forward strand.
GGATTCATAAACTATCCCATAAAGAGGAGCCATGCCAAGAGGGTGAACCAGATACCGTGGTATGACTGGATTTTCGCGTTTGCAGGAGGCGGTGCATTCTTCTACTATGTAATCAACTTTGAGGCCATAGTAGGCAAGGCGGTCAACATAGGTACAGTTGAGATAGCAGTGGGAATAATAGGAATAATTCTTCTTGTTGAACTCTGCAGAAGGGTTGTCGGTCTTCCCATACTTGTTGTAGCAGGAATTTTCGTGGGGTATGCCTTCTATTCGGGATACTCGCTCAAGAGAGTCGTTCATCAGCTTTTCTATACGACTGACGGCATAATCGGAACTCCGCTTGGAGTCTGCGCTACCTTCATTGTGCTTTTCATCATACTCGGAGCTTTCCTTGAAAAGACGGGTATAGGGACGTTCTTCATAGATATCGCGAACTCACTTGCCGGATACGCATCAGGCGGACCGGCCAAGGTGGCTGTAATATCAAGCGCCCTTGAGGGTATGTATTCAGGAAGCTCGGTTGCCAACACGGTCGGAAGCGGAAGCGTCACAATACCTGTAATGAAGAAGACCGGATATACTCCTGAATTCGCTGCGGCAGTTGAGGCGGCGGCATCGACCGGAGGACAGATAATGCCCCCGATAATGGGAGCGGCAGCGTTCCTCATGGCTGAAATGACTGAGACACCATATGCCACCATAGCACTTTCAGCGATCCTTCCCGCACTTCTTTATTTCGCGGGGATCTTCATGATGATCCACTTCGAGGCAAAGAAGCTGGGACTCAAGGGACTGCCAAAGGAAAGCATTCCGAAGTTCGGAAAGCTGATGCTTAAAAAAGGATATCTTTTCCTTCCCATAGTAGTCCTTTCAACACTGATGAGCATGGGAAGGACCCCTGCATATTCAGCAGTGTACGCGATAGTCACCGCAGTTGTAGTAAGCATGTTCAGCAAGGAGACAAGGCTCACTCCCAAGACCTTCGGTGAAGCCCTTGAAAACGGAACAAGAAATACTATGGGCGTAGCTATAGCATGCGCCATAGCAGGAATAATTGTCGGTATAGTCACACTTACCGGACTTGGCCAGGACCTGCTCAACATCCTCATGTCCGTTGCCGGTACCAGCAAGTTCCTTGCGCTGTTCCTTACGATGATAAGCTGCATAATCCTTGGAATGGGTGTTCCGACAACGGCAAACTATGTGATAATGGCTACCATAACTGCTCCAATCGTGGTTCAGATGGGAGTACCGCTTCTCGCGGCTCATATGTTCGTGTTCTATTTCGGAATAGTGGCTGACATTACTCCGCCAGTTGCCCTGGCGGCCTATGCAGGCTCAGCGATTGCAAAATCGGACCCGTTCAAGACTGGAGTCACTGCAACAAGGCTTGCAATAACAGCCTTCATTGTTCCATACATATTCGCATTCAATCCGGAGATGCTTCTTATAGATACGACTGCAATAGAAGTCGTGCGTATAGCAATAACATCGCTTATCGGTATTTTCGGAGTAGCGGCAGGAATGGAAGGATTCATGTTCACAAACATGAAGATGTGGGAAAGAGCAATCATTATCGTTGGAGGATTGATGCTCATAGACCCTAATCTTCTGACCGACTTGGCCGGAGTTGCGATAATTGGAATGATGGTACTTTCCCAGGTAGCAAAATCAAAGAAGCTTAAGCTTGCCTCATAGAAGGCACCAGGCCCGGTGGATTCACCGGGCCTCAATAATTTACATATATAATTAATATGAAGTAAATTTGAACTCAAGGTAAATTCTATCCCATCTCATAGCATTCGGGGCAACATGTTGTATAATTAAGTAAAGAAGAACCGGGGAGGGCTGAAAATGCTTAAGGTAGTTAAAAGACGAGGCAATATTGTCGATTTCAATCCTGACAAGATCCGCACTAGTGTTGCTAACAGCGCTGCAGATGCTAATGTTTACCTTAATGAACGAGAGCTTGAGCTTATAGCTAATGAAGTCCAGAAGATCATATCAGATGTCAGGGGGCCAGATGGCACGACATCCTCATATGAGATAAGGGGAGTTGTGGTAAGGGTTCTGAAGAACATGGGCTACAAGGACATAGCTAGACTATTTTACGAAGGAAAACAAGCCTGACAAAAGTTTATAGCAGGCAGAAGGAGGCTGGAACATGGAGCTTATAATCGTTACGGGAATGTCGGGATCAGGTAAGTCAGTGGCAGTAAATGCGCTGGAGGATATAGGCTTCTATTGCGTAGACAATCTTCCGCCTGAATTCATTCTTCCATTCGCCAAATTCCAGTCGAAATCTGAAGTTGCAGACAATAAGCTGGCGCTTGTCGTAGATTCCAGGAGCAAGGACCTGTTCCCGAAGTTTTCTGACGAGCTTAAGAAGCTTGACAGTGAACACATAGAGTACAACATACTGTTCCTTGACTGCTCTGACCAGACTCTCCTTAAAAGGTACAAGGAGACGAGGAGAAAGCACCCGCTGATGGACAGCGAGATGTCTTCCCTTGAGATGGCAATAAGCCGTGAAAGGCAGAACTTCGAGGTGATAAGGGGAAAGGCGGATTTTGTCATCGACACCACCTTCCTTTCCGCTGCCAAACTGAAGAAGCTTGTGACAGAGAGCTTCACAAAGACCAAGGGTGAATACATGCAGGTCAAGACCGTATCCTTCGGATACAAGTTCGGGATACCTTCGGATGCTGACCTGGTATTTGACCTCAGGTATCTGCCAAATCCATTCTATATCTCTGAGCTCAGGGACCACACGGGACTGAATGATGATGTATATGAGTATGTCATGTCTAATCCGCTTGCTGATGAACTGTTCAGCAAGCTTCAGGACCTTGTCGAATACCTTATCCCGCTCTATGTTGAAGAGGGCAAGAGCCAGCTGGTAATAGCATATGGATGTACTGGCGGCAAGCACAGGTCGGTTTCGTTCGCTAGAAAGACAGCTGAGTACTTCAGGAACAAAGGCCTTAATGTTGTTGAATACCACAGGGACATCGACAGGAAAAATGACGGGACCCATTAGGAGGACGATATGGAAATTCTGTTACTGATTCCTCTATTCATCATCGGTTCGATATTCATGATAATTCTCATGGCAGTACTGTTCTCGAAATCAGTCATGAAAGCGGCAAAACCTCATCAGCAAATGGGAAGTCAGTCCCGGGGCTGGGATCAGGGAACCGCAAGAAGGACAGGAGAGCTCATGTACAAGGAGAATGCGACTGATGAGATTCGCAATTCGACTGGCAGCAAGGGATACGTGGCAGACCTGGAGGACAAGTTCAGGGAGGAGAATGTCGAGTATTCCGAGAGACGCACAAAGACCAGGCGCAAGTGATGCAGGAGAGGATTATGGATTTTTACGAAAGGTACCACGAATTGAAAAGAAGGTATGCTGATGCCTTTGATGTACAGGCAGACGCCGAAGAAACAGAGGATGAATTCCTCAGGAGGCTTCCGCTCCGGGAAAAGCTGGCAGACGATGTGTTCGAGCTTGCTTCTGAATATGTCAGGTCTGAACTGGAAAAGTCGGGTAAACCACTGGATATCGTACTGTATCCGGCCTACATACTTGATACCTTCGAGGAATCAGAATCGCCGGAATACCTGTTCACGTATCTTGATGACATAATGAAATATGAGGATATCATTGAAGGAAGTGTAGTGGAAAGGGTAAACAGGATGAGATGAACTCACCTGTCTACCCTTCCTTTTTTTATTTTACTCCATGAAGGTCGAAATCAGGAGTGAATGAATCACTCTGTGATTCGCTGTCCTGGATTAGGCAGTTCCTTGTTCCAAGGGATGCAGCGTAGGATACCACTGACCTGTATTGGGATGCTGAAAGCCTTGTACCCAGCTTTTCATGTCCTATTGCCCTGTGCATGGGCACATACTGGTTCATTATGCTCATGTATATGTTGTCGCCGTAGGTCTCATAAAGATGCTTCAGTACCAGCTTGGAGTCAAGTGCAAGACTCGGCAGGCACAGGTGCCTTACTATCATTCCCTTGACCATGATACCTCGTTCATCAAGGATGAACGGACCGGTCTGCCTGTACATTTCTGCTATGGCAGCCTTTGCGGTACTGAAATAATTCCTTACCCCGGAATACTCTTTCGCATGAATATCCCTGAAGTACTTCAGGTCAGGCAGATAGACGTCAATGAGCCCTTCCAGTCCTTTCAGCGCTTCAACATCCTCGTAACCCGAAGAGTTATAGACGATGGGAATGTCAAGGCCGTTGGCCTTGGCCTTCCTCAGCACGTCCGGAAGGAATGAGGCGTAGTGTGTGGGAGTTACAAGGTTTATGTTTTCCGCGCCTTTGTCCCTGAGCTCGAAAAAGATCTCAAGGAGCCTGTCGTCAGAGATGCAGGTTCCTTGGAGTCCTTCTGATATCTCGTGGTTCTGGCAGAATATGCATCTTAGGCTGCAGCCGGAGAAAAAGACTGTCCCTGAACCTCTTTTTCCAGATATCATAGGCTCCTCATATGGATGCAGGTAGGCTTTCGCCAGCTTATATTCCCTGGTCGTTCCGCAAAAGCCCGTAACCTTGTTCCTGTCAATCCCGCAGTTCCTGGGACAGCTGCTGCAAACCATAATCTCAAATCCTTTCTGTTGTCGTGGAGTATAGTATACCAGAAGTGAAACAGGAAAAGCGAGGTCTACCGCAGGTGTTTGCAACGTGGTATTATGAGGATGTATGAAAAGAAGTGGTGAAGAAATGACAGGATCGGATGGAAAAGCATACAGGAGCCTCAACAGCTTCCTGAGAGAGAAGTTTGGAGGGAAAGTATACAAGATAAGCCTTGACGGGGGTTTTTCATGTCCTAACAGGGATGGCACTCTAAGCAAAACCGGGTGCCTTTTCTGCAGTGAAAGGGGTTCAGGCGATTTTGCCGGGGACAGGGATTTTTCGATAGGCAGGCAGTTTGATGACATCAAGGGGATGATGGAGAAGAAATGGAAGGATGGCAAGTACATTGCATACTTCCAGGCCTATACGAACACGTATGGAGAGCCTGGTGAGCTCAGGCGGAAATACAGGGAGGCTGTCGGCAAGGAAGGGGTTGTCGCCCTGTCCATAGCAACAAGACCGGACTGTCTGGGAAAGGATGTCCTCGACGTCATAGAAGAGCTCAGCGGTGAGGTCTATACATTTGTGGAGCTCGGCCTGCAGACAGCGAGTGATGTCACGGCAGCGAGGATAAACAGGGGCTACACCCTCGAGGTGTTCGAGAGGGCCCTGTGTGACCTTCGGTCGAGAGGGATCGATGTGGTTGTGCATGTAATATTCGGGCTTCCTGGAGAAACAGAGGATGATATGCTGAAGACAGCTGAGTATCTTTCGGGAAAGGACATACAGGGAGTGAAGTTTCACCTCCTTCATGTGATGAAGAACACTCCGATGGAAAAGATACTTGAGAATGGCAGCCTCAGGCTCATGGAAATGGATGAGTATGTTGAAACTGTATGTAAGGCTGTTTCCATGCTGCCCCCTGATGTGGTCATCCACAGGCTGACAGGGGATGCGCCGAGGGAGCTTCTTCTTGGACCCATGTGGTCCCTCAGGAAGTGGGAGGTGCTGAACGCTATCGACAGATATTTCAGGGAAAACGGACTATATCAGGGGAAAAACTGCGTAATAAGATGAACGCATTGAACAAAGGAGGAGCAGCATGAGAATAGACATAGCAATTTCAGGTGACCATGTCAATGCGGACCTTGTTAAGGGGAAGACTGTCATTGTAGTAGACACACTCAGGGCGACAACAGTAATAATAACGTCCCTTGTGAATGGAGCAAAGAGCGTGGTGCCGGTATCAACAGTAGAGGAAGCGCTAAGCATAAAGAAGAGGATGGAGAATGCGGTACTCGGTGGAGAGCGCAAGGCTAAGAAAATCGAGGGGTTCGATTTTTCAAATTCTCCCCTTGAGTATTCCAAAGGTGCAATAAGCGGCAAGAATGTCATACTTACAACAACCAACGGCACAAAAGCCATCTCAAGGTCAAAGGACGGAAATCGGGTACTCATTGGTGCCCTTGTGAATGCCAAGGCGGCAGCAAGGAAGGCGCATGGCTTCTCTGAAGACATAATCATTGTGAATTCCGGTACTGACGGCAAATTCACGATGGATGATTTCATAACCGGGGGAGCGATAGTTGAGGAGATCCTTGCCATGGGCAAAGCAGAGCTTACAGACATAGCAAAGACTGCGCTCCTTATATACAGGAGTCATAGGGACATAAGGAGCTACGTAAAGGAGGCGGCGCACTTCAGGATCCTTGAAGACCTGAAACTCGATGATGACATAGACTTCTGCCTTCAGAAGGATATTTTTGCAATAGTCCCCGAATTCGACCACGGAGTCATAAAGCTTACTGAAGGACAGATAAGCCTCCTGTGAGCGGATCTTATAGAGACAAGGTCGCAAGGGCGATGAGCAGTCAAACGACAATATAGAAATGATATTATATATTTATTCAAAATACAAGTTTCGATGTACTGAGATCGATGGTTGAAAATGAAGATATAAGTCTGTGAAGCGATGAAATAAGTCGATGAAATGATACACTGAGGACCCGTCCGGATAAAACCAGACGGGTCCTCAGTTTAAGTCAATGTATGGATCCTGTTATAGGCCTCTTGCTTCCTTTACCTTTGCAACGAAAGCCTTTGCTGCTGCTGTCATCTCTTCGCTGGTTCCCTTTGTAAGGTTTCCGCCGACCCCTACGGACATGCAACCATTCTTTATCCACAATCCGACATTGTCGAGGTCAACGCCTCCTGTAGGCATAAGTACTGCCTGAGGAAGGGGTCCCTTGATGGCTGATATGAATGAAGGCCCGAAAGCGCTTCCAGGGAAGACCTTTATTACGTCTGTTCCTGCTTCCATTGCCTTCACCATTTCGGTAAGGGTCATGCAGCCGGCCATGTATGGTATCTGATACCTGTTGCAGAGCTTTGCTGTCTCTGAGTCGAAGCTTGGTCCAACTACGAATTTAGCGCCGGCGAGTATTGCGATCCTTGCCGTCTCACTGTCAAGTACGGTACCGGCACCTACTATCAGCTTGTCACCGAATTCCTCGGTAAGCAGTTCGATGACTCTGGTTGCGCCTGGAACGGTATAGGTTATCTCTATCCCTGTTACTCCGCCTTCCATGCATGCAAGAGCGATCTTCTTTGCCTCACCGGCATTCTTTGCCCTTACGACTGCGATTACTCCGGTAGCCTCAAGCTTTGACAGAACTTCATATTTCCTCATTTGCTTCCTCCTTGTGCTGAGCACAGCTTGTTAAGAATCTGACAAGTTTTCATTCCATCCCTATTATATAACATCAGCAATCAAATTCAATGGATTTTCATGAAAATAAAAGGTATTTCTTTTTATTATTGAAAAATAAAAAGAAAATATTTTTCAATGTAAACGATTTATCAATAAGCGTGGTATGGAATTACCGTTTTCATTGATGTACAATATTCTTGAATATTGAAGAAAAGGTAAACAAAAGGAGAAAAGCAATGAGCGTAAAGATAGCGGTCGTAAATTCCAGCAGCTTCGGAAAGGTGTTCCCGGAGCATATGGACAGGCTTAGGGCATTGGGACAGGTTGACAGGTTCGATGTGCCGAAGGACATGGGCGGCAAGGAGCTTGCAGGCAAGCTCATGGGATATTCGTGCATCATCGCCAGCGTTACAGCCCTTTACAACAGGGAGTTCTTCGCACATAAGGATGAGACCCTCATAATAACGAGGCATGGTATAGGCTACAACAACATCGATGTTCCTGCAGCGACTGAAAAGGGCTGCTTCATAACGAAGGTTGAAGCGCTGGTCGAGAGAGAGGCTGTAGCTGAGAATGCCATTGCGCTGCTCATGGCTGCCATCAGGCAGGTAGTGCCGGCTTCCCTCAAGGCGAGGGAAGGCAAATGGGCTGAAAGAGCGAAGTTCATGGGAATAGAGATCAAAGACAAGACAGCGGCTGTCGTTGGCTTCGGCAACATAGGCTCAAGGGTAGGAGAGATCCTGAAGAACGGATTCAACGCGAACCTCATCGCGTACGACCCTTACCTTACTCCTGAAGAGATCAGGGCAAGAGGGGCAGAGCCAGCTACCCTTGATGAAGTGCTTGAGAAGGCAGACATAATATCCTTCAATGCATTCGTTGATGACAAGAGCTACCATCTTATAAAGGATGCTGAGTTCGCGAAGATGAAGAAGGGTGTGTTCATAGTAAACACAGCAAGAGGCGAGCTGATCGACCAGGACAGCCTCATGAGAGCATTGGATGCAGGGATCGTAGCCGGAATCGGAATGGATGTTGTTGAAGGCGAGCCGATAGATGAAAACCATCCTCTCCTCAAATACGGCAACGTGGTCATTACCCCCCACACATCCGCATATACATACGAGTGTCTGTATGGAATGGGTGAGAAGGTCGTCGGGGACGTTGAGAAGGTATTGAGGGGTGAGAACCCTGACACTGTGATCAACAGGGAACTGCTCAAGTAAGCGCTTAGGAGGTAACCATGAAAGATATAGGTATCCTTGGACTTGGAGTAATGGGCAGAAACCTTGCGCTGAACATCGCGCACAGGGGATTCGGAGTATCCGTATACAACTACACTCCGAATGAAACAGAGGAGTTTGTAGCAAAGCATATGCAGGGTGAAGACATATCGGCGTTCTATGATGTCGAGTCGTTTGTCAGGTCACTCAAGTCACCAAGGAAGATATTCCTGATGATAATGGCAGGAAAGCCTGTGGACAACATGATCGAGGTGCTTATCCCGCTGCTTGACAGGGGAGACCTCATAATTGACGGAGGAAACACCTACTACTTCGACACAGACAGGAGGATGAGGTATCTCGAAGACAAGGGACTCCTTTACCTTGGAGTGGGAGTGTCCGGGGGAGAGTCGGGAGCTCTCAATGGTCCTTCGCTGATGCCTGGAGGTTCAAGGGAAGCTTATGCCCTAGTCGAAGATATACTTACTGCAATGTCAGCCAGGACTGAAGCGGGACCTTGCTGCACCTACGTCGGGAACGGTTCAGCCGGACATTTCGTTAAGATGCTCCATAACGGCATCGAGTACGGAATGATGCAGTCTATGTCAGAAGTGTACGACATTATGAGGAATGTACTGAAGCTGTCGGCTGATGAAATAGGGGATGTGTTCGAAAAATGGAACGAGGGGGACCTCAATTCCTACCTGATGGAGATCTCGTACAGGATAATGAGGAAGAAGGATGATGAGACCGGAAAACCTCTTGTTGATCTCATCCTGGACAAGGCAGGGCAGAAGGGAACTGGAAAATGGACTGCCGAAGCGTCACTTGACCTTGGGGTTCCTGCACCATCGCTTTACGTGGCGGTATACGGAAGAGTCATGTCTTTCTTCAAGGATGAGAGGCAGCGCCTGTCGGAGCTTGTTAAAAAGGAACCATCCGATTCTGTCATATCCAGGGATGCTTTGATAAGTGACCTTGAGAATTCCTTGCTTTTCTCCAATTTCGTTATGTATTCCCAGGGAATATGGCTTATGAACGAGGCTTCAAGGGTTTATGGCTTTGAAATTGATACAGCAGAGGTACTGAAGATATGGAAGGGCGGATGCATCATCCGAGCCAGGATGCTTGACCTGCTGATCGACATTGTCAGGGAAGACAGGGACAACTTCAATCTTCTCGGAAGTGAAAAGGCGCTGTCATTCTTAAGGGACAGGCTCCCTTCAATGAGAAGGGTAACCATGGCTGCAAGGGACCATTATGTACCAACCCTTGTGCACAACACCGCTCTCGACTATATTTTCAGCATGATCGAAGCGGACCTGCCGGCAAACCTCACTCAGGCACAGAGAGACTTCTTTGGGGCTCATACATATTCGAGGATCGACAAGGAAGGGATATTCCATACAAAGTGGGAGTGATATGCAGTCCGTTATTCGACAGATGATTTTAACCTGATTAAAATAATTGAGAGATGTTGAATGATTTATGGAAATAATTCCCGAATAGTAAAAATAGAACGGAAAATTACTCCAGATATGAAAAGTTTGCCAAATTTTGTTAATCAGAATTGCGGGAGGTTGAAAAAAACGTTGAACTGCAACGGTTATAAGGCTATACGTACAACTCCTCGAAGTATTGACAAACAGGCGAAATCATTTTAAAATAGGTAACGACTGAAGTCGATGTCATACCATGTTGCCCCAGGTTATACAATAATTCACAAGGTTATTCCAGGACGGCTGATCACAGGCATGTTGAAATCGTTGTTAAATATTATTCAAATACTGGAAGGCTTTTTCATTAAAGCTATCAGGAAAGAGTGTAAAATTTCTTGTGTATTCCAGACTTTGGATGAACGACAACAGGATTCATAATGATGATATTAGCATTTGAGGCGATACACATGTTGGACCGTCGGATAACAAATGGACGTTTACGTTCCATTGTGAAGGAAATTGTCTCCAAAGGTATCAGGGTTAGGCACTTGGCAATCAGAGTTTCTAGATAAATAATTAAAGGGGGAAAAAGAAGAATGGCACAAAGTCTAACCGCTGGACAAGCACTGATCATTTCTTTGTGGGTTGCCCTGGTCGAATCCAGAGCACTCGGGTATGCAACGCTCAACCTCAGATTCTCGCCTATGATGACAGGTCTCATCGTCGGTATAGTAATGGGAGATGTTGCTACAGCAATGGCCATCACCGCTTCAATACAGCTCATATACATGGGCATGATCGCACCAGGAGGAGCAATGCCTGCTGAACCTGCAGTCGCTACTGCAATTGCAGTCCCTGTAGCAATCATGTCAAACCTTCAGCCGACTGAAGCGATCGCAATAGCGGTTCCTGTAGGTCTTCTGGGAAGCTACCTGTATTCATTCAGGTTCTTCATAAACACATTCATAATAAGGCTTACTGACAAATATGCAGAGGCTACGAACGACAAGGGACTTTTTGCATCAATAATACTTCTGCCAACTCTTGTAAGCTTCCTGCTCTTCGTACCAGCACTGTTTGTTGCTCTTTACTATGGAGCACCGGTAATAGCTTCCTTCACCGAGACCCTCTCAGGCGGAAAGGTATTCCACATACTGAACGTTGTAGGCGGCGGACTTGCTGCACTCGGTATAGCGCTTATCATCAAGGTAATCGGAAAGAAAGAATATCTTGTATTCTTCCTTCTTGCCTACTTCATGACAGTAATGCTCAAGTCTCTCGGAATCAATACAGTTACCTACGCAATTGTAGGAGCGATAGTAGCAGTAATATACGCACAGCTTGCACACAAAGCTGAAGCTTAACAAGGAGGTAGGAATAAATGAGTGAGAATGCAATCAAGAATACAAGCAATGCTCCTGAGTCACTGACCACTGCCGACCTTGGAAAGGCATGGTTCAGATGGTGGTATGCAAATGAAATACCGCACAGCTATGACAGAATGATAGCTCCTTCGCTTCTATGGGCACTTACACCATCCCTGAAGAAGCTCTACAAGGACAAGGAACAGCTTAGCGAAGCATACATGAGACATACTCAGTTCTATAATACCCAGGCGGTCTGGGGAGGCGGAACTATACTCGGAATCACATTGTCCCTTGAGGAGGCAAGAGCTAAGGCGCTTGCAGAAGGAGACGAGGAGAACGCGGTCAGCGAGGAAGTTATTGACAATACGAAGATCGGTCTTATGGGGCCTCTTGCCGGAATAGGCGATGCGATAGACTCAGGTACTGTCCAGTACATACTTATCGCTATAGCGCTTCCATGGGCACAGGAAGGAAGCGCGATGGGAGCATTGTTCCCATGGATAGGCTTCGTAGCCCTCACATACATCTACGGTTTCTATTTCACAAAGCTTGGACACAGCCTTGGCCGTGCAGCGGCTTCTGAGATAGTTGGTGGAAAATCCATAAGGAAGATCCTTGACACACTGTCAATACTTGGTCTGTTCATGATGGGAGTTCTTGCAGCCTCATATGTCAAGGTTACAACAGGCTTCAAGTGGACGATTTCCGGTAAGGAGTTCATCCTCCAGGAGATCCTCGATAAAATACTTCCAGGTCTGCTTCCGCTCTTAACCGTTCTTGGAGTATACATGTACTTCACAAAGAAGGGACTCAAGGTTACACAGGCTCTGGTTGGTCTGTCGGTAATACTTGGTGTGCTTGCAGCCATAGGACTTCTGTAATAAAATTAAGTTGCCGGATGGAATTTTCTCCGGTACTCTGAAATGACATGACTGTCTCTCATCTTTGGTTTGACTTAAGACAATGGATTGGACCAAAGGTGGGAGACTTCAATTTAGACCATACATAAGTGTTCCTGAACCAAATGCCTTCGGGCGCAATAACTTAAGAGGTGAAAAATGAGCAACAGAGCATTATTGGTTATAACTCACGGCAATTTCGGTATAGAACTTGTAAAGAGTGTCGAGATGATCATGGGAGAACAGGAGGATGTCAGCGCACTGGGACTCAATCCTGGAGAAAGCGTGGAGGACCTGAGGGAATCTGCTGACAGGATCGTGGAAGCAAACAAGGAAGCCGGTAAAGAAACCATAATCCTTGTTGACATACTGGGTGGAAGCCCTTCGAACGTTGCCCTGTATCTCTTGAAGAAACACGGCATCAAGCTCGTTACCGGAGTTAACATGTACATGCTTATCGAGATGTTCTCACAGAAGGACTCTGTTGAATCAGCAGATGAACTTTGTGATATAATGATAGAGACAGCTACTGAGAACATCAAGAAATTCTAGCTTTGAAACCAATTGAATTGACATACAAATATTTGAAAGGGAAGTGATCTCAATGGGAGAAATCGTACTTGTAAGAGTAGACGACAGGCTCATCCACGGTCAGGTAATGACAAAGTGGTCAAGAGGAATGAACACGAATGCGCTTTTCGTAGTTGACAATGCAACAGCAAAAGATCCGTTCATGAAGGACATCTATACAATGTCATCTTCAAGCTCAGGAATGACAATAAAGGTATTTTCTGAGGATGAGGTATTGGATTACTGGACTAAGACAAACTTTGAGAAATTCAATGCGATACTGCTCTTCAAGACAATAGCGGCAGTTGATTCCGTTATTGAGAAGGGGCTTCCTGTCAAGAGGTTAAACCTTGGCGGAATTGCAAAGAAGGCGGATTCAAAATTCGTCATCCCGACAGTGGCTGTAAAGCCTGCTGATGTGGAACTTCTCAAGAAGCTCGATGAAAAGGGAGTGGACATATTCTTCCAGACCGTACCGGATACGAAGTCCGTTACATTCAAGGATGCTTTAAAGTCCCTGTAAAATCAAATGGTTGTTCATAGGGAGACGAATGTCTCCCTAGTTTTTTACGCAAAAATATGGTTACGCATGGATACAAAAGAAGGAGAAGGTGCGAAATGAGTAAGAAGGTTCTGGTTACACCAAGGTCGTTCGGAAAGACAAGCAGGGTACCTTTTGAGATGCTTGAAAAGCTTGGCTATGAGGTATTAGTCAACAAGACAGGTAAGCAGCTGAGTGAGGACGAGCTGGCAGAGGCAGTCAAGGATATCGACGGTCTTATCGTCGGGCTTGATCCGGTCACTGAGAAGGTGCTTAGTGCGGGTAAGAATCTCAAGGTGGTCTCCAAGTACGGCGTGGGAACAGACAATATCGACAAGGCTTCTGCCAGGGAGCTTGGGATAGCAGTCACATACACTCCTGGTGCAAACAACGAATCCGTTGCGGACTTCGCTTTTTCACTTATGCTGGGAGCTGCCAGAAGCGTCGGGAAGCTGGATGCGGTAGTAAGGAGCGGCAGATGGGAAAAGATCATAGGAACTGAAGTCTATGGCAAAACCATAGGTATCATAGGTACCGGAGCCATAGGCAAGGGTATGGCGAAGAGGGCTACAGGCTTTGACATGAATGTTCTTGCCTTCGACATTTATCCGGACCAGGCATTTGCTGACAAAATCGGGATGAAGTATGTGGACAAGGAGACACTTCTTAAGGAGGCTGACTTCATATCCCTGCATGTTCCGCTCACAAAGGAGATGCATCACTTCATAGGCAGGGAAGAGTTTGCACTCATGAAGAAGACAGCATTCATCATAAACACGTCAAGAGGCGGGATAGTCAATGAATCGGAGCTCTACGACGCTCTGAAGGACAAGGTGATCGCAGGAGCTGCACTGGATGTGTTCGAGGTTGAGCCGCCGGTCGGAAACAGGCTTCTGGAGCTTGATAACATTCTCCTCGCTCCTCATTGCGGAGCGTCTACCACGGATGCAACAGACAGGATGGGAGTCATGGCGGTTGAAGGGCTTGCAAGCATACTTGAAGGACAGGAGCCCAAGTACCTTGCAAGATAATCAGAAAGTCAGGAGGAACATATGGTACTAGACAGGGAAGCGCTGGATAGGGTAAGGCTTGTCGCTCTGGATATTGACGGAACACTCATAGGTGATGACCATGAGGTTTCGGAAAGGACAGTATCTGCGATAAAGGACCTTATAAACAGAGGCAGGCATGTGGCTCTGGTCTCGGGAAGGACATGGAAGGCCGCTGACCATATCAGACAAAAGCTTGGGGTAGAGATCCCGGTAGTCTGCTACAATGGCGCAAAGGTAGTGATACCTTCAGTCGACCATGATTTCACGACTAAGATCCCGATCGCTGAAGCAAGGAAGATAATGGCCTATGGGGAAGAGAGAGGGCTGTATACCAAGGTATATGTAGATGATGTCCTGCATATCAAGGAGCCTGATGAGAAGTCCCTTGAGTTCTGCAAGAACTCCCATATCGACTATAAGGTTGTTGGCAAGCTCAGTGAAAATGTGAATGAGGATGTCAACATGATCGTAGTCTATTACAAGGAAGACCACTACGGGGTCCTGGATGAGAAGCTCAGTGAAATCGATGTGACAGTGACAACGTCGATCTCCAATTCCATTGACGTAATCCCGAAGGGGATTTCCAAGGAACGGGGTCTCAGGCTTGTCGCAAGCCACTTTGGAATAGAAAGCGGCGAGATACTAGCAATGGGCAACAGCCTGAATGATATCGAGATGCTCAGGTATGCGGGTATTGGAATTGCCATGAAGAACGGGGACGTAAGCCTCCTGTCCAAATGGAGCAATGTTACGGAGTACACTAACAACGAAGACGGCGTATATCATGTGCTGAAGCTTCTATGACGAGGAGCAGGGGAACCCCTGCTCCTTTATGCTTTTTATGCCATTAGGATGACATTTGGTATATAATCGAGTTGTTTGGAATATTTATGGTGCAGGCGGTGTGTAATGGGATATCTTGGTAAGTACTTCAGGAGACATCACAGGATGTTCTTTCTGGCTATTATAATATTGATGCTTGAGACGGCAGCTGACCTGACGCAGCCGTACCTCATGTCGTCATTGGTAGACGGCGGGGTACTGAAGGGTGACCTTCAGCACATATACAGGCAGGGCGGACTCATGCTCGGGCTTACCGCAATAGGTGCTGTATTCGCATTTTCGCGCAACATAATTTCAAATACTGTAGCGACTGAATTCGCTAAGGACCTGAGACGAGACATGTTCGAAAAGATACAGGGCTTTTCAATGGATGAGATGGACAGCTTCAGCAGAGGGTCCCTTGTGACCAGACTTACAAGCGATGTGACACAGATGCAGAATTTTGCCGGCGGGATGATGAGGATATTCGTCAAGGCACCAATGATATTCCTTGGCAGCCTGTTCATGACCTGGAGACTTGACAGCAGGCTTGCCATGGTTGTAACCGCAGTGCTGCCTGTCGTAATAGGACTGATGTACCTTAATGTGAGGATAGGATATCCGCTTTTTCGAAGGATGCAGGCATCCCTCGACAGGGTGAACGACGGAGTGAGGGAATATCTTTCCGGTGTAAGGGTAGTGAAGTCCTATGGGAGCGAGGCGTCTGAAGGAAGGGCATTCGGTGAGGCCGGCGGAAGGCTTGCAAGTGACAGCGAGGCAGCGATGCGCACCATGTCATTCTTCAGTCCCATGATCGCTCTGGTGGTGAACCTTACACTTGCAGCGATACTGTACCTTGGCGGGAGGTTCCACTCAAATGGAGAGATAATGCCAGGGCAGCTGATGGCAATGGTGAACTACATGACACAGCTTCTGTTCAGCATCCACATGATAGGAAACATATTCAATGTGTTTGTCAGGGCAAAGGCATCCCATGAGAGGATAGATGAGGTATTCAGTTCGGCAGGAGGGGAAATGGACGGGGAAAATGAGCTTAAGGGTCAGGTAACGGAGCTTATGTTCGACAAAGTTTCCTTCTCCTATCCGGAAGGTTCAGGAATATGCGCAATTAGGGACATAAGCTTCAAGGTCAGGTCAGGTGAGACGCTTGGGATCATTGGGTCGACCGGATCCGGAAAGACAACGGTGGCAAACCTTATTCTCAGGCTCTATGACACGGAATATGGAGTCATCAGCCTGTCAGGCATGGACTTGAAGTTGATAAGGCTTTCCTCGCTTCGGGGGAAAATAGCTGCAGTTCCTCAGAGACCCGTGCTTTTCAGCGGCACTGTCGGGGAGAACATGCGCTGGGGGAAAGGTGACGCTTCTGATGATGAGATCAGGAAAGCGCTAAGTCTTGCTGATGCCTCGGCGTTCATCGAATCATCAAAGGATGGTCTGGATACCAGAGTCGGAAGAGGCGGCATGACCCTATCCGGTGGACAGAAGCAAAGGATATCCCTCGCGAGGGCACTGATAAGGAGACCTGACATATTGATACTCGATGACTCCTTCAGCAAGGTGGATGCTGTCACAGAATCGAGGATAAGGAAGTCCCTCAAATCTGAAGCAAAGGACATGATAACAGTCCTTATAGCACAGAAGATAACATCAGTCATGGGCTGCGACATGATACTCGTACTTGACAAGGGAATTTCTGTCGGACTCGGTACCCATAAGGAGCTGTTGGCTGAATCCAAGGAGTACAGGGAAATCTACAGGTCCCAGATAGGCGAGGTGGAAGATGGCGAAAGATAAGGGGAAGAACCAGGATTACGGACTTCAGGGGATTAAAGGAGCAGGACCTGGCCACAGGAGGTTCGGAGGTCCTGCAGAGAAGCCAAAGGACATGAAGGGTACGCTATTGAGGCTTTGGGGATACCTTAAGCTTCAGAAGGGACTCTTCATTACAGCATTCATCCTTGTGGCATTTGGAAATCTCGCTAGCCTTTCAGCACCATACCTTATCTACAGGAGCATAGACACGGTCGCTGAAGGCGCTGGCATGGAGAGGCTGAGACTCATCCTTATGGCACTCTCCTCGGTATATCTGGCTGATTCAATGCTGTCGGTTCTGCAGGGTGTCCTGATTGCCAGAGCTTCGCAGAGAGTTGTGCTAGGATTGAGGAAAGCGGTTTTTTCAAAGCTCCTTAAGCTGCCGATGTTCTTCTATGACACGAAAAGCCATGGAGACCTCATGTCGAGGCTGACAAATGATGTTGACAATATTTCCACATCCCTGTCGGGATCTTCGGTACAGTTCATGCATGCGGTCATGACAGTCACCGGTTCCTTCATCCTTATGGTCTCCCTTAGCCCCGTGCTGACACTTGGTGCCCTTATAACGCTGCCTTTGTCGGCCCTTGCCACCAGAGAGGTTGTCAGGCGGACATCCAGGCTTTTCAAGCTGCAGCAGGCGGACCTGGGAGCTTTGAACGGGTACATGGAGGAGAGCATTTCAGGATTTGAGGTGCTCAAGGCATTCGGCAGGGAGGAGGAATCATTGAACGAGTTCACTGCGGTCAATGATAGGCTTAAGAAGGTATCCCTTAAGGCCCAGATAATTTCTGGAGCTCTTATGCCGGCGATGAATGTGATAAGCAACCTTGGATATGCGGTAATCGCAATTCTTGGAGGGATACTTAGCTACAGGGGCATCATTTCTATCGGAGTAATAGCGGGATTTTTGGGATACTCAAGGCAGTTCACGAGACCCATAACTGATATTGCAAGCATCTTCAATACCCTTCAGTCTGCTGTGGCTGGAGCTGAAAGGGTTTTTGAGGTCATGGATGAAGTGGAGGAGACTCCTGATGGCGAAGCTGCAATAAGGCTTGATGAGGCATTCGGGGATGTTGAATTCAGGAATGTAAGCTTCTCATACAGAAAGGGAGAACCTGTAATCAGGGACATAAGCTTCAGATGTGAAAGGGGTATGACTGTTGCCCTGGTAGGGCCAACAGGAGCCGGAAAAACTACGGTCGTGAACCTTATGAACAGGTCCTACGAGGCGGATTCGGGAACCATACTGATCGATGGCTGCAATATAAGTGAGATCAGAAGGAGCGACCTCAGGAAGCTCTTCGGTATGGTGCTTCAGGATACTTACCTCTTCTCAGGTACGATAAGGGAGAATATTGCGTATTCAAGACCTGACGCATCTCTGGAGGATGTAATCGCTTCGGCGAAGACTGCAGACTGCCATGAATTCATAATGAGGCTTCCAAAAGGATATGATACTGACCTGAGGGAGTCTGGATCATCCCTTTCCGAGGGAGAGAGGCAGCTTATTGCTATCGCCAGGGCTGTGCTCTCTGATCCGTCCATAATGATACTTGATGAGGCCACAAGCTCGGTGGACACAAGGACTGAACTGAGGATCCAGGAGGCGATGAAGAGGATAAAGTCAGGCAGGACCAGCTTCATGATAGCACACAGGCTTTCGACGATAAGGGAGGCTGACCTCATTCTGTTCATCGAGGACGGTACGATAGCGGAACAGGGTACCCACCAGGAACTCATGGACAGGAAGGGACGCTATTACAGGATGCACAGCATACAGTATGCGAACATAGGTGAGGACATATGAATAAAAGCTCCGGATCTTAGACGCCGGAGCTTTTTCATATCATCAGTTCAAGCTTTGCAAGAGGTACCCAGCCTCTGGTCTGCTTCTCTGGATTAACGCAGAATGCCCATCCGTTCATCTCGTTCATAGGGATGAGTATGTCACCCTTGCTGCAGTCAAGCTCCTTCGAGGTATAGTCTTCAGTCAGGTAATACTCCTCACCCAGGTCGGCCAGGAGCTGCTTTGGTATCCAGCCTTCTCTTAAAGTCCCTTCGGAAATGCAATATACCCAGTTCTTCCATACGGGGTTCCCGATGAATTCCTCACCCTTGACTACCCTGTCACCCTTCTTAAGGTCAAGGAAGTTGATCTCGTTGGCGATATGTGGAAAGACAACTCTGTATTTCATATCAGATGCCTAAAGTTTCGATGATCTCAGTGATAAGGAGATCCATTTCCTCAGTCTCCAGGTTCTCACTTATCTCATAGTAGGGTGTCGCCATGCAGTTCCTGTCGAAAAGCCTGAAAAGCTCAAGCATGACAGGACTTGTTTCAGGTTCCATCCTCTGGGTTTCATCTCCCCGGTAAGTCAGGACTCCAACGAATTCATGACCCGACTTGACCTTTTCCATGACCTGTTCCACATAGGGTACCAATGTTCTCTTTACATAGACTTCAAAGCTCTCGGGAGCTGTCTCCTTGTCTTCAGAAGACCTATTCACATATAACGAATAGAATTTTTGGACGTCTGGAATCTGCACAATGTCAAGGCCCAGTGCGACCAGGTCAGAAACCAAAGGGAGAGCTCCATTGGAGATCCTCTTGTCCTCAGGAAGCGATGACTGGTTCATTATGCTGTGGGCTACTACAATGATCTTATTTGTCATAATTGCACCTCTTTTGTCGTATAAGTACATTATTGCACGTTGAGGGACAAAACTCAACAAGGCCAGGACTTCGGCAAAATGAGCATAGACCCTTGTCCGGTAGCGCATATGATGATTTTAAAGCTTATTCTGCGTTGCGATGTTTACAAATTGTTAGGACATTGTGAATAATGGTTTTTGCGAAGGTATGCATTTTTGCTGTGTGGTAGAATGGTATCAGGAATACAGGAGGTGCCGTATGGAGAATGGACTTAATGAGGAAATTCTGGACAAGCTGACTAAGGTTTGTCTGTGCAAGGCGATTCCGAGAAAAAGGATAAAGGATGCAATAAGAGCAGGAGCCGACACAGTAGTGAAGGTCAACAAGGAAGTGGGCTCTGGAAGTGGAGGCTGCGGAGGGAGAAGATGCGGACCTAAGATCGCTGCCCTCCTTGAAGGCTACATGAACGGAGAGTGGGTATGATATGGATGTACATGCAGCCATAAACAGCAGGAGAAGCACCAGGAGATTCAAGCCTGACAAGGTCAGCAAGAGTCTCATACTGAAGGTCTTTGACGCAGGGAGGCTGGCTCCCACTGCAAGAAACCTGCAGAGCCTGAAGTTCGTAGCTGTGACTGAGGATGCAGTGAAGGAAAGGCTGAGACCACATCTCAACGGGCAGAACTATGCCCTTGAGGCACCGGCCCTAATGGTAATATGTTCCGTTGACAACTGCAGGGTGATGAAGTGCGGTGAACCTGCCGGGACAATAGATGCAGCCATAGCCCTTTCATTCATGATGCTTAGGGCTGAGGAGCTGGGTCTCTCCACCTGCTGGATGGGGAATTTCGACGCAGATGGGGTAAGGGCTGCACTTGGGGCTCCTGAAACCGTGAAGGTGGTTGCCATATCGCCGCTTGGATACTCAGACGAAAGGCACACTCTGAGGATGAGGAAGAACCTGTCCGAATTCGTGTCCTTCAACGGATACTACACCGAATGAGGGGTTGCTTTATGAAGAAGATTTACAGGATTCTTGCAGGACTCCTTGTCCTGATTCTTATGACTTTCACGGTTTCAGGCTGTGCGAGCGGGACAGGGCAGACAATCGGGACATCTCCATCGAATGTGACTGTCCCATCAGGGACTGAGGAAGCGAAGCTCAGGGAGGACGGCCACTATTATACAAAGGACGATGTGGCGGAGTACATACATACGTTTGGAAAGCTTCCTGAAAACTTCATAACCAAGGACGAGGCAGAGGACCTTGGCTGGGTTGCAGGCAAGGGAAACCTGTGGGAGGTCAGCGACAAGCTGGTCATCGGCGGAGACAGGTTCGGAAACCGTGAAGGACTGCTTCCGAAAGCAACAGGAAGGGTCTGGTATGAATGTGATGTCAACTATGAAGGGGGCTTCAGGGGAGATGACAGGATAGTATTCTCCAATGACGGTCTCATCTATTTCACCAGCGACCACTATGCAAGCTTCAAGAAACTCTACTGACGGGAGGGACAGGGATGAGAAAAGCTATCCTCAATGGAAAAAGGATGATCAGCAGGGAAGTGGCTCATGCTTACCTCAAGAGAAAGCTTGGCTTCCCTGATTACTACGGAAGGAATCTTGATGCGCTCTGGGACCTTCTTGCTACGATACATGAGCCGTTTGAAATAAGGATATACAACAGAGGTTCAGCACTTGAAAAAATGGGTGAGTACGGAGAGAGGCTTCTATCCACTATTGACGAAGCTGCTGACGAAAATCCGAGGATCACGGTAAGATACTGCAATTGACAGCATTATGCGCATGTATTATAATATTAACGATTAAAATGCGTTGAGCAGGAAGAGTAATTTTTCAAAACCGTACAGAGAGTGGCCGTCTGGTGCAAGGCCTCCGGAAAGGGAAATGAAAATCACCTGGGAGCATGCAGGCCGAAAATGAAGTAAGCCAGCACGGGAATCCTCCGTTACAGGACAGGGCATGATGGTGCCTTTTGAAATTAGGTGGTATAGCGAGACCTCGCCCTATTTTGGGTGAGGTCTTTTTTAGATTAAGGAGTTGTGATCAATGTACAAGAAGGTTGACGGATCAAAGACCTTTACAGGTATGGAAAAAGAGGTGAGGGAACTCTGGAAGGAAAAGGACATCATAAACAGGAGCTATGCGCTCAATCCTGATGGTGAGTCCTTCACGTTCTATGACGGACCTCCTACAGCCAATGGAAAGCCCCATGTAGGTCATGTCCTGACCAGGGTTGTCAAGGACCTTATACCAAGGTATAAGTCAATGAAGGGATACCAGGTGTTAAGGAAGGCAGGCTGGGATACCCATGGACTTCCCGTGGAGCTTGAAGTTGAGAAGAAGCTGGGTATATCAGGCAAGCAGGATATTGAGGCCTTTGGAGTTGAAAACTTCATAAAGGAGTGCAAGGAGAGCGTATTCAAGTACGTTGGAATGTGGAAGGAAATGTCTGACATGGTCGGATTCTGGGTCGACATGGACAATCCATACGTTACATTTGACAACAACTATATCGAATCAGAATGGTGGGCCCTTAAGACGATGTGGGAAAATGACCTTCTGTACAAGGGCTTCAAGGTCATGCCATACTGCCCGAGATGCGGAACCGGACTTTCTTCCCATGAAGTCGCGCAGGGGTACAAGGATGTAAGGGACACAACGGCCATAGCGAAGTTCAGGCTGAAGGGCGAGGAGAACAAGTACATACTCGCGTGGACCACTACGCCGTGGACACTGCCTTCAAATGCGGCACTTGCCCTGAACAAGAACTTCACATATGCGGAGGTGAAGGTTGGGGAGGAGATCCTCATACTTGCCAAGGAGCTTATCGGGACAGTTCTCAAGGACCTTGAGCATGAGGTTGTGAGGGAATTCCTTGGTGAGGAGCTCCTTGGAAAGGACTATGAGCAGCTCATACCATTCCACACTCCTGAAAAGAGGGCGTTCTTCGTGATACACGGAGATTTCGTAACACTTTCAGATGGTACCGGAATAGTCCATATAGCACCTGCATACGGCGAGGATGACTACAATGTGGGAATGAGGAACAACATCCCTTTCATCCACCTTGTTGATGCTGAAGGAAAGTTCGTTGATGAAGTCACTCCGTTTGCAGGAATGAACGTAAAGAAGGCTGATTCTGAGATACTCCACTGGCTGGAGCACGAGAACAAGCTGTTCTCAAAGGACAAATACTTACATTCATACCCTCATTGCTGGAGATGCGATACTCCACTCCTTTATTATCCCAAGGACAGCTGGTTTGTAAAGATGAGCTCGCTCAGGGATGAACTCATGGAAAACTCAGACAGCGTCAACTGGTACCCTGACAACATCAGGACCGGAAGAATGGGCAAATTCCTTGAGAATGTAATTGACTGGAGCCTTTCAAGGGACAGGTACTGGGGTACTCCGCTTCCGATATGGGAATGCTCATGCGGACACAGGGAATGCATAGGGGGAATATCTGAGCTCAAGGAAAAGGGCATCGACGTTCCTGAGAACATCGAGCTCCACAAGCCTTATATTGATGAGGTGTTCCTGAAGTGCGAGAAGTGCGGCGGGACCATGAAGAGGACCCACGAAGTCATAGACGCATGGTTTGACAGCGGATCCATGCCTTTCGCACAGTGGCACTATCCGTTTGAGAACAAGGAGATATTCGAGAAGAACTTCCCCGCACAGTTCATATCAGAAGCTGTTGACCAGACCAGGGGATGGTTCTACACGCTCCTTGCGATAAGCACCGCGCTCTTTGGAAAGAGCTCCTTCCAGAACTGCATCGTCCTTGGACATGTGCTGGACAAGAAGGGCATCAAGATGTCGAAGCATAAGGGGAATGTCGTAGAGCCGATGAAGATACTTGAAGAGATCGGAGCGGACGCGACCAGATGGCACTTCCTTACAGCATCAGCCCCATGGCTGCCGGTAAGGTTCTCGGAAGAGGATGTTGCGGAGAGCCAGAGGAAGTTCATATCAACATACTATAACGTATATTCCTTCTATGTCCTTTACGCTGAGCTCGACAACTTCAATCCGCTGGAGTACAGGGAGTTCCAGTCTGAGAACATAATGGACAAGTGGATACTCTCAAAGCTCAACAGCCTTGTGAAGGGTGTCGAGGAGCATATGGATTCCTATGACATCACAGGAGCTGCGCTCCTCATCGAGGATTTTACCGATGAGCTTTCAAACTGGTATGTCAGGAGGAACAGGGCAAGGTTCTGGTCCGACAGGCTTACTGAAGACAAGATAGGGGCATACACGACACTTTATGAGGTGCTTGTTACCCTGACAAAGGTCGCTGCGCCGTTCATACCGTTCCTGACTGAAGAGGTCTATCAGAACCTTGTGAAGGGTCTTGACCAGGGCTCACCTGAATCGGTTCATCTCACAAGCTTCCCGTCATGCATCGAAGCGTGTGTGGACAAGGAGCTCGAGAAGCAGATGGATCTTGCGTACAGCCTTGTGAAGCTTGGCAGGAGCGCAAGAAACGCAGCGAACATAAAGAACAGGCAGCCGCTCAGTTCCATGCTCATTTCAGAGAAGGAGCTTCCGGAATATTATGGTGACATAATAAAGGATGAGCTGAATGTCAAGGAAGTTGTCCTGGGAGCTGACCTTTCAAAGTACGTCAACTATGAGATCAAGCCAAACCTTCCAGTGCTTGGCAAGGCTTTTGGAAAACTCATACCTGGCATCAAGGCTGAGATCGGCAAGATGGACCAGATGACTCTCGCAAGAAGGGTAGACAGGGGAGAAACTGTACTTATAAACGTTTCGGGAACGGAAATCGGTCTTTCAAGCGAAAACCTGCTTGTAACCATGCAGGGACTCGAAGGCTTTGCATTCTCCGGTGAAGGTGAGCTTGGCGTAGTCCTTGACACAAACATCACCGAGGAGCTGAGAGAGGAAGGTAATGTCAGGGAAGTCATATCCAAGATCCAGACCATGAGGAAGGAAAAAGGGTTTGAGGTTGCTGACAAGATAATACTCTTCGTAAGCGGCAATGACCTGATCGAAGGTATAATACGAAAGAACAGCGAACATATCATGAAGGAGACACTCACTCTGGACATAAGGTTCGGTGAGGAGGAGGGTTCCCAGGAGGCGAACATCAATGGCGAAAAGCTGATGATGGGAGCAAAGGTCGCTGCAAAGTAAGTGGATTTAGGCCGCGGGATTTACCTGCGGCCTGACTTTTTACATTTGCCCGCCGGATACATGTAAATATTTCAGAAAATCTTCGGATTTTCATACTTTTTTATTGAAACAGGGAACAATTTTGCAGATAATGTATTATAATAAAAATGATAAGGTTTACTCTAAAACATTGAAAAGAAATGATTGGCTATTGTTCGTGATTTTATGAAAATGAATGAAAATGATAGCCTGAAATAATAGGAACACAAGGCAATCTGTAGTATAATATCAAGATATGGTTTAGAAGGCTTATTAATCGAATATAGGGGAGTGAATTATAATGGCAGCTTCAATCAAAGATGTTGCTAAGTTGGCGGGGGTTTCAATCGCAACCGTATCAAGGGTTTTGAACAATGTTGACGTGGTGAATGATGATACCAAGAAGAAGGTGCAGGATGCGATCCAGGCACTGAATTACAGGCCAAACATAGTGGCAAGGAGTCTTAAGACTCAAAAGACCAAGACAATTGGAATACTGATTCCCGACATATCGAATCAGTTCTATCCTGAGGTAGTAAGAGGTGCGGAGGATGTAGCCAACATATATGACTACAACATAATACTCTGCAATTCAGATACTGACCTTGACAAGGAAAAGGAATATATCAAGGTCCTCAAGGAAAAGATGGTGGACGGAATGCTCTACATGAGTTCACAGCTTGACCCTGAAATACTTGACCTTATAGACGAGCTTGAGCTTAAGACAGTGCTTGTGGAGACAAAGGCACCTGGCAAGAAGCATCCAAGCGTAACCATCGACAACAGGAAGGCCGCATACGATGCGACCAAATACCTGATCGACAAGGGCAACAAGAGGATCGCCTACATAGGAATGAAGAAGGACAGGAAGAACGCCGTGGCCAAGAGATACGAAGGCTATGAGAAGGCTCTCAAGGACAATGGCATAGAGCTTGATCCGGACCTCCTGTATTATGGAGACACCAAGGCTCCTGCAGGCTACAAGGGTATAAACGTCATACTTGAGAACGGCAGCATAGATGCGGTCTTCTGCGCATCTGACGAAATCGCAATGGGCGCAATAAACGCACTAAGGGACAAGGGCATCAAGTGTCCTGAAGAAGTGGACGTAATAGGCTTCAACGATATTTATGAGGCTTCGATCTTCTATCCGAAGATAACGACCGTAGCACAGCCTATGTATGACATGGGATCGGTCGGAATGAGGATGCTGATAAAGATCATAAACAACAAGCCTCTTGATGAGGAGCAGTATGAACTCCAGTATCATCTGGTTGAGAGGGATTCTGTAAAGTAGGACACCAAAAGGGACGAAGCCTAAGGCTTAGTCCTTTTTTATCTTAATTTATAATATTATAGTGATATGGATGATGGTTTGACAGGCTGGGTAAGCTTGAAAGGGGAGACAAGATGGGAGATGCCATAGGGATCGAGCTTCTGGCAGGAAGCTATGGAGTAGCAAGGCTTGAAGGCGGAAGCAGGTTTCCGGAATGGGCAGCAGGTGAATTCATAACAATTTCAGCTGCTCATGATGAGCTGTCAGTGACCTGCCCTGAAGTTTCCATACCGGAAGGGATAAGGTGTGAAAGGGGATGGAGGGTCCTGAAGCTCATAGGACCGCTTGACTTTGCCCTTGTCGGGATACTTGCAGAGATCAGCGGAATCCTTGCAGAGAAGAAGATAAGCATTTTTGCCATATCCACCTTCGATACGGACTATATACTGGTAAAGGATGATAAGGTATCCGAGGCAGTCGGGGCATTGGCGGATAATGGCTTCAAGGTATATGAGAGAACGACATGATGCTGATATCTGCAACAAATAAATACAGGATTACCAAGTTTTAATGGATCAAGGGAGATAAGCATGACAACAGACATCACATTCAGATTCGCATCACCTTCAGATACTGACCTCATACTGGAATTCATAATGGAGCTCGCAGAATACGAAAACCTTGCTTCTGAGGTAGTCGCGACTCCTGAAATTTTGAAGGAGTGGCTGTTCGTAAAGGAAAAGGCGGAGGTAATAATCGGTGAATTTGAGGGTATCCCTGCCGGCTTTGCCCTATTCTTCAATAACTTCTCGACCTTTCTAGGAAGAGCTGGCATCTACCTGGAGGACCTCTATATCCGCAAGGAATACCGAGGAAGGGGACTTGGCAAGGCTTTCATGAGAAAGCTTGCTGGAATTGCAGTTGAAAGGGGCTGTGGCCGTTTCGAATGGTCATGCCTTGACTGGAACAGGAAAAGCATCGATTTCTATCTGTCGCTTGGTGCGAGACCGATGTCAGACTGGACAATGTACAGGCTGGAAGGGGATACTCTGGTTGCACTTGCTGAAAATTACTATAGGAGGAATAACATGGCTTACAGGTACGATATGGAGGAACTATACAGGATGACTGTGGAAACGCTGGAGAGGCGAGGGGTAAGGCTTGCTGATATTGCAGAAATAGTAATGGTCCTTCAGAAGAAGTATCATGAGGACCTTACCATCGAAATCTGTCTAGAGAACATAAGGCAGGTGCTAAGGAAAAGGGAGATCATCCATGCGATCCTTACGGGTGTGGCTCTGGACGAGATAGCTGAACTGAAGGGTCTTCCTGAGCCTTTGCAGAGCATAGTGGAGAGCGATGAGCCTCTTTATGGCATAGATGAGATAATTCCACTTTCGATAGTCAATGTGTATGGAACCATAGGCCTCACAAACTATGGCTATCTGGATAAGGAAAAGATAGGGATAATCAAGGAGCTTGACATGATGAAGCATCATAACAAGGTGCATACATTCCTTGATGACCTTGTTGCGGCAATAGCTGCAGCTGCAGCCAGCAGGATAGCCCATTCGGACAGAAAGTGACAGGTAAGGGAATGTATTTCTGGTCTATAGTGATAATAGTGGTTTCGAACATCCTCTATAATGTTTCACTGAAGCTAACGCCTGAGAATGCAAGTCCGTTCACGGCGCTCCTTGCGACTTATGCGGCAGCCGCTATAGCTGTAGTAATAGCGTCAATCTTTGACAAGTCAGGAAAGGGACTTGTCAGTGGTATGAAGGACCTGAACTGGACAAGCCTGGTACTCGGACTGTCCATCGCAGGTCTTGAATTCGGATACCTCATGGCGTTCAGGTCAGGATGGAATATAAGCACCGGATCTCTTGTCGCAAACATACTTCTTGCGATAACGATAATCCCGATCGGTATAATATTCTTCAGGGAGGACTTCAGTCTTGTTAAGGCAGCAGGAGCTGTGCTATGCATATTTGGACTGGTGCTCATCAATTGGTAGATGGTAATCTATTTTCCAGGGCCCTGAAATAACGAGAAACAAGAATTTCAAACTGATATCTTTCCAGACTGGCATGCAGTCTGGATTTTTCATTGCTAATAGCTAAGATTGTGCCGATATTACGGGTCCGCAAATGCGATCACCTGATTCTTGGAATAGGGTGATTAGTACCATGGCGATTGAAAATTAGAACGTGTTTGATAAAATTATGAAAATATGATAAAATACTGTTTTGTAGATAATAAAGTGAATGGTATTTTTAGCATATCAAGGAGAGTGAAATTATGACTGACAGGCAAACCCTTATGAGGGAGGAAAAGATGTACAAGCTTTTCCTGAGATTTTCCATACCTGCCATAGCCGGGATGCTTGTCCAATCCCTATATAACATAGTGGACAGAATATTCATTGGCAATATTCCAATCGAGGGAGGCCTTGCCATCTCAGGAATTGGAGTAGTGCTTCCGGTTACCTTCATACTGATGGCATTTGCTATGCTGTTCGGGATAGGGTCTGGAGCCAACATTTCAATCAAGCTCGGACAGAAGAAGCATGATGATGCCGAGAGGATACTCGGAACAGGCTTGTTCATGCTTGTCGCAGCCGGCATATTCATGAGCGCAGTAGGACTCATATTCCTAGATGACATAGTCAACCTATACGGCGCAAATGACTCAATCAGACCTTATGCCATGGATTACCTTAGGATCATACTCTACGGAACAACCTTCAACACCATAGCCTTCGGTCTCAACAACATTATAAGGGCTGAAGGAAATCCGAAGGTCGCCATGTTCACGATGCTCATTGGAGCAATAGGAAACACGATCCTTGATCCAATATTCATCTATGGTTTCAAGATGGGGGTAGTCGGAGCGGCATGGGCGACAATAATAGCCCAGTTCATGAGCTTCATATGGACGATCAGCTATTTCCTGAGAAGGAAAGGGCTTCTCACCCTCAGGAAAAAGTATATTGTATTCCATTGGGAAATAGTACTTAAGATAATGTCAATCGGGGCATCTCCGTTTTCAATGCAGGTTGCAGGAAGCCTCATAGGAATAATCATAAACAACAGCCTGATGACTTATGGGTCGGCAAAGGCAATAGGAGCTTATGCTGCCATAAATTCGATTGTGGTTCTGTTCCTCATGTCAGTTTTCGGTATGAACCAGGGCCTGCAGCCGATAATCGGATTTAACTATGGTGCAAAGAATTTCCACAGGGTCAAGGAAGCGGTAAATGTAGGTGTATTCGCGGCAACCTGTGTGTCAACCCTCGGTTATGTGCTGGTTCAGCTGTACCCTGAAGTATTCATAAACTTCATCACCCAGGATCCTGAGATCAGGGAAATCGGAGTGGTTGGAATAAAGCGGTTCTTCATGGCATTCCCAGTCATCGGAATCCAGATCATAAGCGCAAACTTCTTCCAGGCTATAGGAAAGGCCCAGAAGTCATTCATCCTTTCCATGCTCAGGCAGGTATTCCTGCTTATCCCGCTGCTGCTCATACTCCCTGGATATTTTGGAATGGGTCTGATGGGGATTTGGACGGCTATGCCCGTTGCTGATACCTTAGCTACCATAATTACAGTTCTCTTCATCAGATATGAGTTCAAGCTGCTTTCGCAGAAGGAAACTGAGAAACTGGATGAGGAGAGGGAAAGGATTAATCATGTCATCGAGGAGATTGAAGCTGCCAAGGAGCACGTTTCAGTCTAGGATTGCAGTGTTTAATACTATATGGAATGAAAAAAACCGGCGCCAGCCGGTTTTTTGAATTATGCAGATAAGATCATGTTCCAGACAAGGCCAATTTGATTCAGCATTGAATTAAGGTCTATGTATCCGTTCTGGTCAAGATAACGGATGACCAGGAATATTATAAAAAGTGTTATTATCAGCTTGATTGCAGATTTGATGAATTTAAGGGCAATTATCACTGCCACCACTGCAAGTATTACTATCAGAAAATCCATGATACACCCCCTGTCCTATGGAGACATTATAGCATTGAACCCTTTAGCGTTGCATAAATATTGTTTATAATTTGTTTAAGGGCATAATGCTATCATGGAATGAATACAAGACCCAATCTTAACCGGAGGTGTAATGATGAGGCTTCTTATCATCGAGGACGACATGACCTTGGCAAACAGCATAGGGGATTATCTCAGGGAGGACTTCGACGTCGACTTCGCTTACGATGGTGAAGAAGGACTTTATGAGGCTGAAAAGGACATCTACGATATCATACTTCTTGATATAATGATGCCTGAGATGGATGGATACGAGGTGCTGGATACATTAAGGAAAGAAGGTATCAGTACACCTGTGATATTCATGACTGCAAAGGACAGCGTGGACGACAAGATAAAGGGGCTGAGACTTGGTGCTGATGACTATGTCGTAAAGCCTTTCTTCAGGGAGGAGCTTCTTGCAAGGATTGAAGCTGTACTGAGGAGAAGCGGGAGATGGACTGACATAGCGTCTATCAAGTACAAGGACCTTACGCTCGAAAGGAAGACGAAAAGGGTGTTCCTGCGTGAGAAGGAAATATTCCTTCAGGGAAAGCAATATGACCTTCTTGAGTACCTGCTGTCAAACAAGGATACGATACTTACGAAAGAGCAGATATTCGACAGGATATGGGGCTTTGATTCGGAGACCATGGTAAGCGTGGTAGAGGTCTATATCTCGAACCTCAGAAAGACGCTCAAGAACTACGGATATACATTGCCGATCAAGACCGTAAGGGGTCTTGGATACATGTTCTCCCTGGAGGAAGCCAATGAAGAAGAGAAAGCATAAGCTGCTTCTTGGATATGCGATAATATTCATGTTCATAATAGTGGGCTTTTCAGGCAGCATACTGGCATATGTATCAAGGACCCATCTTGAGAAGGTCGACACAGACCTGATGCTTCTCAAGACCTCGATCCAGAAGGCCTCGGGACGGGTGCTTGAGATCGATACCCCCTTCAATCCAAAGATGCTTGTGGTCCTACGGGACGGAAATGGAAACCTTGATGACAGGATGCCGGTGCCTGACTGGTATTTGCAGAATGTTCTGCATCTGACACCAGAATCTAAGGATTCGCTGGAGACTGTCTCGGCTGGCAATTTCATGTACAGGACTATCAAATTCGACGCGATTTACAGGGGACAGATGTATTCTGTCCAGATTCTATACAATATAGATTCTGACATAGATGCAATGTATAACCTCAGGAGGATCCTTGTCAACGGCAGCGTTGTGATACTGTTCTTCTCACTCTTCATAAGCAATTTCCTCGCAGACATCGCAGTGAAGCCTCTGGAGGAAGCTCTTGAAAGGCAGAGGGAATTCCTGGAGAACGCATCACATGAGCTCAGGACTCCAATATCCATAATACAGAGCAGGCTTGAAGGGCTGCTGAGGGACCCTGAGAAGAAGATAATCGACAAGTATGAGTACATCGAGCCTGCAATCAGGGAGACCAGGAGGATGGGCAAGATGGTATCCAACCTGATGGTCCTGACCAGGGCAGATGCCGGAGAAGCATTGGGGGAGGTTGAGCGGTTCAACCTGACTGTCCTCGGGGAGGAGATCTCTGAAATATACAGGGAGTTCGCCTCGATACAGGAAAAGCCATTCAGGTACGTGTCAGGCGGGGATGTGTTCATCACCGCAAACAGGGAGAAGCTTCACCAGCTGCTCATAATACTACTTGATAATGCGCTTAAGTATACAGGGACAGGGGAAGCCCTTGAGCTTGTCATTGAAAGCCAGAAGGACAAGGCTATTATAAAGGTTGCGGATGAAGGTATAGGAATCAAGGAGGAGAACCTGGAGAACGTGTTCCTGAGGTTCTTCAGGGAAGACAAGGCAAGGGCCAGGACAACAGGCGGCACTGGACTTGGATTATCAATCGCCAGGTGGATCACCGAATGTCACGGGGGCACTATAAAGGCATACAGGAACAAGACAAAAGGAACCGTCATTGAAGTGGTGCTCCCCAGGGAGAATCACCAGAGACCAAAGAAGGAAATAGCCAGGGTATAAGAAAAGCAGCTATCCAGATTTATCAACCTGGGTCGCTGCTTTGGATTTTATAGCATGTCTTCAAGGGCTTCCCGGTCAAGGATTGTAATGCCTCTCTGACCTTCAAGCCTTATTATACCTGAATCCTGCAATGTAGTTAGCCTTCTTGACAGCGTTTCCTGGGACGTGCCGATAAGGTTTGACAGGATTCCCTTGCTGTATCTCAGGGTGATTTCGTTAGAGCCAGTCCTGTCTGATTCGTCGAGGATGTACTTTGCAAGTCTCTGTCCTGCATCATATAAGCCTATGGATTCCACAAGGTCCAGGGCTTCCAGGTTCTTCTTCGCATATTTCTCAAGGAACTTCAGACCCATTTCAGGATGAAGAAGGATAAGTGCCTTGAGGTCATCACCACGTATCATGCAGAGTGCGGTGTTCCTCATCGCCTCAGCATAGTTCTTCAACGTCTCGTTGCCGAAAAGGGAATGCTCGCCGAGGAAGTCTCCCTCCTTCAGAATATGGAGGATCTGTTCCTTGCCGGCAGATGAGAACTTGGAGATCTTCACTTCGCCATGGTTTATGATATAGAGATTGCTGCCATCTTCCCCCGGAGAAAATATGACTTCGCCCTTTCTGTAGAACTTATGGATGCTCTTTGAAAGGACCATGCTTTTTTCTTCAGGTGAAAGAAAATCGAATATGGAGATCCTGTCCACACAGGTTCCGCCCTTGTCGCCGCAGACACGGCATGTCTTGCTTCCTTCGAGTAACATGGATCCTAACCTCCTTTTCTAAGAAAAAAATCAGGATGACTCCTGATTCATAGACTAGATTATACCTTCATCCTTAAGAAGCTGTTCCAGGTTAACCACTTTGTCGAAGAGGCTCTTGAACTTCTCCCTTATAAGGTCTTCCATTGGGTCTTCCTTCAGGCTCTCTTCCATACCTTCCACTTCGTTGAGCGCTTCCTCGATATCCTTGTTTATGGCATCAATCAATTCCTGTTTCATAGCTACTCCTTAATTAAGTTCTTCTTTTGAAGTCTGTGATTCCGGATCGGCCTGGCTGACGAACGGGGCCCTGAAGAGGAACTCCCTCTCATTGCCGCAGTTCTCGCAGACACAGGTTGTGACATTGCTGGCGTGACCATTGTTGAAGGTCAGCCCAACTGATTCTGTTATGTATTCTCCGCCGCATATTTCGCAGGGGGTGTTGTTTATTATGATATATTCGCTCTCGACGAATTTCATTACTTCATTAAGTATCAAATTGTTTCCTCCCGGGAATTGAATTTCTTATACATGTTATCACTAAGGACTTTCATTTGCAATAAGGGAATTCGGGGCAAAAAGGGCAAAGCAATAAATAATTAGGCTGTTAAGTGGAGAAAAATAACCACTTGTCATATAATGAAGATAGTATCTTTATCAAGGCGGAGCAAATGATGGAAGAAAAGACATTCAGTTCTTTCGAGGTCATCAGTGAAAATGTAATAATCAAGAGGATAGACAAGTCTCTTCTGTCTTACGGGGAGATAAGGATACCCAACTATCTGAGGGATTTCTTCTATTTCCATGAAATGGAGAAGCACGACAGGTGGGATATAAGGATATCTTACAACCAGGATGATTATTACGGCGTCCTTTACCTGGACGACTATAAGAAGCTAAGAGGCAAGCTCAGGTGGGGGAAGGACCTTACCCGTGAGCTTGGCAACGCTGCGGCCAAATATATATTCGACAGGTACGATGGAACCCATGGTGAAGAGTCTGTGCCGCTGCTGAGGCTGAAGAAGCTTTCAAGGACGGAATTCATAGCTGAAGTGCTGTTCCCGCAGGAAATAATGGCCTGCAGGAAGCGGGGTCCTTTTGAGAGACCGGATGAAAGGTTCGAGAACGACCCTGAGACAAGGCTTGAGGTGCTCAAGGTGCATGGCCTGGATTGCTGGATCTGCGGATTCAACTATGAAAGCTCATACGGGGAGCTGGGAAAAGGTTTGATACAGGTGCATTACAAGGGAAAAGACGCGGAATCGGAGATTAGCCTGACTGATGACTTCATACCACTATGCGGCAACTGCCATGCGATGGTCCACATGATGGAGGATTCAGGAGCTGGTATCAAGGAGCTCAGGGATTACGTGAGGTTCAGGCAGGAGATAAGGAAAACAAAGAAATAAGACTGGCGGCGAAAGCCGCCATTTGCATTCCAAACTTTACCTGAACAAGTCAGAAAATTCACAATTTTCAGGTTGACTAACCTTGAGCCTGGTAATATCATTTTAGTAAGATATGAATAAGTGAGGATTATGATACAAGGCGAGTTGTACCGTAACCACATGGAATGCGAGTTTCCGAAAAATCGGGAGAATTGCGCATTACGTCCATGGGGTGCGGCAGGCGCCTTTTTTTGTGTCCAATTTAAGGCGCCGGAGCTCTTTTAGAAGGTTTCCAGGCGCTTTTCTACTAGAAAGGAGGGTTTTCAAATGGCAAAGATGGCAGTGTGCGTAGGAATAAACGATTATCCGGGTTCTTCCAACGACCTTAAGGGCTGCATCAACGACGCGAAGGCATGGGCGGAGCTCCTGGAAAACCACTTCGGTTTTGAAAAGGGAAGCATAACCATTCTTACGAATGCGAAGGCTACTAAAGCACGTGTACTTGAGGCTGTTGGGAAGATGGTAGAGGCTGCGGTGTCCGGAGATGTTGTAGTGTTCACCAATTCATCCCATGGGACATATATTGAAGACACATCAGGTGATGAGGAGGCATATGATGAGGCGATGTGTCCGTATGACTGCAGCGAAAACCTTATACTTGACGATGAGCTGAGGGAGATGTTCTCCAAAGTGAAAAGAGGAGTCCACTTGACTGTAATATCAGACTCCTGCCATTCCGGATCGGTGACAAGGCTCATGGAAGGCAAGGAATACAGGAAGCCAAGGTTCCTAAGCCCTGACAGGATAGGAAAGGCGACAATCGGGAACATATACAAGGCAAAGTCAAGCAGGAAGTCAAAGCATCCGCAGTCAGGCATGAAGGATGTTCTGCTTTCCGGATGCACAAGTGATGAATACTCCTATGACGCAAGTATCGGAGGGAAATATCATGGAGCGATGACCTACTATGCCCTGGAAGCGATCGCTGAGTCGGGATACAATCTGACCTACAGAGAGCTTCACAAGCTTCTTCTCGGGAAAATCAGGGAAGCAGGGTACCCTCAGACACCACAGCTTGAAGGGAAGAAGGCTAACAAGGGAAGGAAGGTCTTCGAATGATGTTCGGGGGATATTCAAAGGGTGGACTTTCGCTTCCAACAGTTGTCCACATATCGATATCGAGGTTCCTGAAAAGCCTTCCGAAGAAAGGCGAGCCACTTCAGTTCCTGGTGTCAATGCATGTCGAGGGGACAGGTGTCACATGGCAGAAGAATGTAACGGTCGATCCCGCAGATGAGAAGAGGATGCTCGGGCTTACTCAGGACCTCTACCTCTGGAGCGTTAATCAGGGCTTCAGGAAGGAGGAGGCAGAGAAGAAGCTCCATGAGCTTGGAGGAGTACTCCATAAGGCATTCATCGGAAGTGATGGAGAGGATTTTCTTAAGATGCACGATCCGACGACACTGCTTCTTAATGTTGACGAGACCATCATGAACCTTCCCTGGGAGCTTATAGGAAAGCACAGACCCCTTGCATTGAGGCTTCCGTTCGGAAGGCTTGTAACCACAAGGATACTTCCTGAAAAAGAAAGGGATGCTCTTTCTAAAGACAGTACACTTAAGATCCTTGCAATAGGAAACCCTACTGGTGACCTGTATGGAGGCATCAGGGAAATAGAATCGATAAGGGAGCTTGAAGGTGAATATGCAGGCTACCGTATCGAGGTAAGGACTCTGACCGGTGAGGAAGCAACCAAGCAGGCATTCCTTGACCTGGCAAGGACAGGTGAATTCGACATCATACACTTCGCCGGACATGGAGATTTCAAAGAATCAAGTCCCAAGATGAGCGGTATAAGGTTCGCTGATGGAGTGTTCACAGCGGCTGAGGTTGCTTTCATCGGATGGAAGTCACCGCCATATATAGTATTCAACAGCTCCTGCGAATCAGGACGGTCAGGCGGGGGGAAGCGGCTGATATCCCGAAAGGGCTCAGGCAACGGAATGGCGGCTGCCTTCATAGCAGCAGGAGTATCAGGCTATGCAGGCTATTTCTATCCTGTTACAGATACGGGTGCAGCCCTTATGACGACAAGATTCTACAGGGCCATGCTGGAGCTGAAGAACATCGGGCTGGCCTTCATGGAGGCAAGGGAAACTGCAGTCTTCGAGCTCGAAGGGACCATGGACCTCGCAGGCTATTCCGCCATATTCTACGGTGATGCGGCAACAGGGAAGAGGAGAGACGTGTACACAAAGGCATGAAAGGAGATAGAGGGATGGCAAAAGGTACAGTTATAGATGTGCACTGTCATCTGTTTGGCGCGAAGTTTGCTGTGATGGAGCTTGCTTACGCGACCTGGGCGGTCATCAGGAAGGAGTATCCATACGGCATAAGGCCAAGAGGGGTTTTCGAGCCGCTGAAGCTGCTAGCCAGGGTCCAGGGCGTGGCAGACCTTGCTGCCTATGCTGCGAGGCTCATCACGGTGGCAACAGGAGATGAGAATACAAACTACGGGCTGCAGATTGAATCCTTCAGGAAAAGCCTGCTTGGAAAGAAGGAGCTTATAGTAGTACCACTTATGATGGATGTGTATTTTGCGCTTCATGACAACAAGAGGTTTTCGGGAGCAAAGGGAAGTGCGGTTAAGGGATTTGAGGTCGGTCCTCTGGAGATGGAAGAGTTCAACCTGCACCTGGAAAATGTGAAGAGGCTTGTCGAGAAGGAGAAGGCAAAGATTGCAGTCGCAAGGGGTGATTCAGTCAGGAGAGGAGCCGATGAGGCAATAGAGAGGACATTCAAGGATGTAAGGAAGGAATTCCTTAAGGGAAGCGCCAGAGGATCCGGCAAAGGATATGAAGGTATTTTGATGACACCGGGCTACAGGTACCAGCTTGAGGAGCTGGAAGCCCTTGCAAGGGACAATGAAGGAAGAGTATATCCGTTCCTTGCTGTTGACCCGAGGAGGGAGGGCTTCATGGAACTGGTAGGGATGAAGATTGCAGAGGGAAACGGACCGTTCAGAGGGATAAAGCTGTATCCGCCCCTTGGTTATCTGCCGTCACATGAGGCGCTTAAGGAGCTTTACGGATATTGTGAAAAATTCAAGATTCCAGTGACTGTGCACTGCTCGCTTGGGGGAATGCAGAATTTCAGGAAGATCAATAGGGTGACAGGATGGGACAGGAAGGCTGAGGATGTGGATTTCAAGGCTATGGGTACGACGAAGAGCGGGTTTTATGCGGATCCGGAGACCTGGGAGGCAGTACTTGATCTGTTCCCCGAACTGAAGCTGAACCTTGGTCACTTCGGAGGTCCGGGTACAGGTACAGAAGGTTCTTTGAACAAGGAGTGGGTAACGACCATAAGAAGGCTCATGGGGGAATTTCCTAATGTGTATGCTGACATAGGCTACGTATCGGACATGGACAGGGCGGCTGAAACATTGGAGCTTATTGAAGCGGATTCACTGCTTAAGGAACGTGTGATGTTCGGGACGGATTATGTGATGGTGATGATGGACCTGAACCTCGGCGGACTTGACAAGTATTTCAACAGCTACTACGGGCTTGATCCAGAGCTTCTTTCCGGAAATGCGCGGCGATTCCTGGGTATCTGACAACACTAAGGACAAAAGGAGGAATAAGAATGCCTATAGATTTCACAAGGTTTGATTTGAGCAAGATAAGACAGATACGGCAATTCAAGATCAATTATGAGAGTGTAAGGAATTTCGAGACTGTAGTCACAAGGGGACCGGTTCTTCAGACATATGTAGATTTTGTCCATCTGAATCCGCTGCTCCTCATGAAGACCACTGAACAGCCAAGGCCGGAATTTTCAGATGACCTGAAGCACCTTAGGTCAGAATCGACCTTCGCATTCCCTAAGGGGAAGGTGATAGTCCTCGTCAACGACGGGCTTTATCCGGCGATAAAGGCTTCAGTTGACCAGTATGTCAGGGACCTTGCCTATGAAGGATATTTTGCGGTAGTATATACGGTCCTGAGGGGGACACCAGCCCAGCTGAGAAACTTCCTGAAAGGGAAGAGACCTATTGTCGGAGCGGTAATGATAGGGAGCATTCCTGCTGCATGGTACGAGGATACTGATGGTGCCGAATTCCCTTGTGACCTGTTCTTCATGGACCTTGACGGGGACTGGAAGGACACGG
Source organism: Youngiibacter fragilis 232.1 (assembly GCF_000495435.3). Classification (GTDB taxonomy): domain Bacteria; phylum Bacillota; class Clostridia; order Clostridiales; family Clostridiaceae; genus Youngiibacter; species Youngiibacter fragilis. Next base: position 48,904 of record NZ_AXUN02000172.1, read on the forward strand.
ATGCTGACGGGAAATATAATGAGCACACTACGAATGTGCTTCCTGAGGTCTGGGTGGGAAGGCTTTGGACTCCGACTTCGGGCGGCAATGATGCGGCACTGATAATCGACTATTTCTCAAGGAACCACAAGTTCAGAAAGGGCAGGTTCGGATGCTCCTGCGAGGGCCTTGCATACGTAGATGATGACTGGAGCGGTTTCGGTGACTGTGCCCTCGATATGGCGATACCCGCTGCCGGGATAGAAGTGGTCACAGACCATACCCAGACTGACGGAGACAGGTTCAAGGTCGAGCTTGACCAGCACAGGGGTTGGCTGCAGGTATGCACCCACTCAAATCCGGGGCTGCATTCCTTCAAGGTTCCCGGAGCTCCAACTGAGTACGTGTACAACACCTACCTCAGGGATACCAATGCGCCGAATGCCTATTTCTACAACCTCTTCGCCTGCAGCAGCGCACTCTTCACTCAGGCTGAATATATGGCGGGCTGGTACATATTTGACAAGGCGGGAGGCCAGGTAAGCAACGGTATGGCAGCTGTAGGAAGTGCCAAATCAGGATCGATGCTCTACTTCGAGAATTTCTACGCACCGATGGGTGCCGGCAAGGTTGTCGGAGATGCATATGTTGACTGGTGGAAATGCCTTGGACTGACACATGATGCGAATGAGATACACTGGCATTACGGCATGGTCCTCCTCGGTGACCCTACGATTAACTGGTTCACAGGGGCGGTACCTGTACCAAGGACTCCGAGGAACGGGTCGGTGTTCGACCACTTCCCGAGGACAATGAGGCTGAGCTGGAATCCTGTACCGATAGCAGGGGCAAAGTACAGGGTTGAAATTGATGCCTTCGGAGCGAAGAACGCAGGAAAATGGGCCGCTGAGACAGGTCAGACATGGCTGGTTTCAGGACTGCTCAATACCACAAGCTATGACCACGTGTTTGTCGGAGCACAAAGGGGAAGGTGGAGAGTAAGGTCCATAGTCAACAACATAAGCGCACCGTGGAGCGACTGGAGCTACTTCAGGTTTACTGTATGATCCGGGAGGTAAGGGGGAGGCTCAGATTCGGGCCGTCTCCCTGCCTTGAGATACCCTGCATGCCTGGCACCGCTTTCCAGGTCAGGGAAGGGGACGACCTGTGGCTATTGAGGTATGATGGAAGGCTCCTTGACTGGGGGGATGAGGCAGAAGGGATTCATCTGGTTGAAGGAATGGATGTAAAGCTTGTGGGAACTGAAGGCGTTTTAAAGGATATGTATGGCATGGAGCATCTTGTGATGGACCTTGTAAGGATTGAGAAGATATAGACTTATCTGCTGATGGAAGGAGGGATTCATGCAATTGGACATCAAGACTGTAAAGGGAATAACTCAAAAAATTGCTGAGAAGCTTGCAGAATCAAAGATCAACACTGTTGAAGGCCTGAGGGCGGCGACAAGGACGACGGCAATGAGAACTGAGCTTTCAAAAAAGACAGGGATAAGCTATGGTCAGCTGTACAGCTTATCAAAGCAGGCTGAGCTTCTTGGCATAGGCGGAATGACAGGAGAAAATGCCGAGACGCTGGTCAGGGCAGGCATAAGGAGCATTTCTGACCTTTCCTGGGCTCTGACCTCAAGCATCGGGACATTCCTGAGAACGATGGAAAGGTCCGGAGCCCTGAAGCAGTCAGGGCCTGGAGCTGCTGAGCTTGAGCTGTTGAAAGAGGCGGCAAGGAAGCAGAAGTCAAAATTCGAGCCTGACAAGGATGATTTGGTAAATCCGTACATCGAATTTGAAAAGGAGCGGAAGGTGACAGTTCCTGAAGGGGCTGTGCACAGAGGGGGAGGTGAGGAGACTATCGGCTTCTTCAGCGGAATAAAGGATATCATGGTTGATATCGGAGAAGGCATAGCGGAGGCTCAGCATGCACTGGACCTTAGCTCCATGGATATCCAGAATTCCATACTTGACGACCCGGAGCTTGCAGCCTATGGCTTCAACGCAAGCTGGTACACCATTCCGGAGGCAACCTTCACATTGAAGATGGAATATGCGGTAACTGAAGAGAAGTCATCATCAGGCACCACAACCATCCGCAGGTTCCTTGTCAGTCCGTCAAACGCAAGATACAACAACTACTTCAAGTCACAGGAATCGGCCTCGAGCACAATTTCAATGAGGTTCGTTCCGATACCGCCGCCGGACAGGTTCACGGACAGGATAGCCATGCCTGACCTTTTGGGGATGGAACACGATGAAGCCCTTGAAGAGCTCAGGCTATTGAGGATCCCTCTGGGAAACGTGGATTCAATAGTGGGAGCCACGAGCAGCGGCAAAGCCACGGAGGTCACCTGGCAGTCAGTTGATGCTGGAAAGATCCTCAAGATTGGTGAAAAGGTCAGCCTGAAGGTTACTGCCAGAACGTAAGCTAAGAGGAGGGAACATATGCCGGACAATATAGAGCTGAACAGACTTCAGACCGTTCTGAGGACCAAGGAGAATCTCATAACGAGGCTTACGGGTGAGAAGGAGGCTCTTCTTTCTGAAAAGGCGGTTCTTGCAAATCAGGTCGCACAGCACGTCACGACAATAAGAAGCCTTGAGAGGGAAAAGCTTGCAGCTGAGACCAGACTGAATGGGGCCATAGAGGCAGAAAAGAGGCTAAGTACCGCGAAGGATAACCAGATACTGAAGCTTCAGGAGGAGAAGACAAGCCTCTTTGCCCAGGTAAGCCAGAACCTTTCACAGATACAGAGCCTGCAGCAGGAGAAGAAGGTCCTTGAGAACAGCTACAAGGTTCAGATGGAGACGGAGAGGAAGGCTGCTGCGTTGAAGGACGCTGAGATTTCAAGGCTCAAGGAGACCATAGCCGAGCTTTCAAGAGGAGCAGGTGCGGGGGAGGAAGTGCTTAAGGAGCTTACATCAGCTCAGCTTAACCTCACGCAGGTAACGCTGCATGACAAGATGGTCATGCAGCAGCTTGTTGAGGCACAATCCATGAACCTCATAAGTGAAGACAGGATAAGGAGGCTTGGGGTTCAGGTAGAGGACCTGACGAAAACAATAGCAGAACTCCAGCTGGACAGGACAGGGATAAGGGCAGAGCTTGAGATACTCCGGAAAAGGTTCGAAACTTCATTTTCAGCAGAGGAGCTATCAGGGTACCTTAACAGCGCTGTGGACACCTTCAACATGCAGGAGAACACATCAGACCCGAATGTCAACTACATCATAAACGGACTTGACCTTCAGCTGAAGGCGAAGCTTTTCAAGGACGACCAGGACAGGATGATGCTGACTGGTGCAGATGTGGCTTCAAAAAGCGAAAACACCATAAGCACACTTAACATTTCGATAAGAGCAGTACCGAAGATCTAAGACAAAAAGAAAGGAGGAATTTTGATGCCAAACGTAGGACAGGAGCTTCTGAACGTACCTTTCCCGGAAATGGTCCTGAAGCTCGCTTCAGCGATAGCGGAAGGCCAGTTCAAGCTTGACATGGTCAGCTGCAGGATTGCAAAGATGATGGGTGACCCGAAGCAGGCTTCGGTTTCCCTTCCGGACCTGACCAGCGATGACAATGAAACTATCAAGACTTCACTGATAGGCGCGGGTTTCCAGCCGACATTCTACCAGTTCACGGACACGATTATAGAGGTGAAGATGGCGATAACCATGAACCAGACCTTCGAGTCCACATTTTCAACCAGTGCTTCTGGTGGTTTCATGTGCTTTGCTGCATCCGTCAACGCATCCTTCTCATCCAAGTATTCCTACAGCGTTGAAGGGTCCAGCCTCTTGAGGACAAAGATCACGCCCCTACCCCCGAACACCTTCATGCAGAGGATACTGGACATGAAGGCGCAGAAGCTTCAGCAGGAATTCCAGCTCAAGCTGAAACAGCAGGAGCTCGAGATGAAGAAGGCCGAGGCTGCCCTGAAGGTGGAGACTGACAAGATAGAAGAGGAGATCAAGAAGCTTGAGGATACGAAACCTACTCCATAGTATGAAATAAAAGGAGGGAATAGCATGGGAATAGGGCAGGAACTTCTTAACGTCCCCTTTCCGCAGATGGTATATCAGCTGGCTTCAGCCATAGCAAGAAGCCAGTCGCTGCTGGACAGGGAATCGATCGAGATACTCAAGGTAATGGGAAACAAGGAGCTTGCACCGGTTTTCCTCCCTGCCATCAAGATCGAAGGCGGAGAGGTGGTTGAGGATGAGATAGAGACCTCGATGGTAGGTGCTGGCTTCCAGCCAACCTTCTATCAGTTCGCGGAAACCATAATCGAGGTGAAGATGGCCATAACCATGAGCCGGGAAACTGAGTATGCAAGTGAGACCAAGGGGGAGGTAAAGACCACATCCACGACGTCGAAGTGGTGGAACCTTTCAAGGAAGACAGTTGTGACAACAACACCAATAGATGCCTCATATTCGAGCAAATACAACTATACACAGGAAGGCTCCAGCCTCATAAGGACAAGGCTTGTTCCGGTGCCGCCAAACTCGATAATACAAAGGCAGCTGGATATGAGGAGCCAGGCCATGCAGCTGATGTTCGAGCTGGATATGAAGAAGCTTGAACTGGCACTTGAAGAGAAGAAGCAGGCACTCATGAAGGAGATCGATGAGCTGTAACATGCATGGACACACCAATATGTTCGGTGGTGATCAGGTGGCGGACTACGAACAGAAGACCGATATAGCCAAGAAGATAATTGAAGAGTCACTGCTGCTCGATTCCGGACTGTTCGACGATGAGACTGAGGCTCTAACCACAGCACCAGTTGCACAGGAAGCGGTAAGAACTGAAGAGGATACTGAAGGCAGCAGTGACGATGCCATGGATGCTGGTTTTTCAGTCACATTCGATGGCGAAAGGGTTTTATCAGACACAAGGAAGGCACAGCTTGAGGCAATAAGATATTTTTTGAAATCAGAAACCATCCCCAAAAATGGTAAAGCCAGAAAAAAAGAGAAGCTTAAGATGCCTGAAAAGACAAAGGTCAAAGTGACCAGGCCGCTTAATGGCATGCAGCAAAGGCCAGTGGCGAAGCCAGACAAACCACAGGTCCGAAGTCATGGAAGGTCTGAAATGACTTTGGAATATAATGAGGATTTCAAAAGGGTACGGGTAAAGAATAAGGAACCAGAAAGCAAATTTGCAATCCGGGATATGAGATCCAAGCCGGGGACGGAAGAAAAGGCCAAAAAACTTGATATGGGTGAAAACAAGGGCCCTTTGCCAGAATGCGCGAATAGGAGCATTCAAGTCAAAGCCAAGGTCAAGCCGGATAAGCTGATGAGCATGGCAATGGGAGCTGTGAATTCGGGGATGGATATGAAGTCGGGGATGGATATGGAGCCGGAAGGCATCAGGGAATACTTCAGGAGGTGACATTTTGGACGAGAGAATATTCGAAGAGGTTGCAAGGCAGCTTAAGTCACTTCATAATGCCTCATATGAGCTGATAAGGGAAGGAAGGTATGATGAAGCGGGAAGGCTCCTGATCAGCGCAGGAGAAATATCCAGCCTTACAGGCTACAGGGATGGTATGGGAATGAGCTGCATGAGCCTTTCAAACCTTGAGGCCATAAAGGGTGACTGTATGAAGGCGATCGGGTACGCAAGGGCTTCATTTGAATACCTTGAAAAGGGATCAGACCGCACCAGGGCGGAAGAGCTCCTTGACAGGCTTTCAGTTGCTGCAGTCAAGCTCGGCATGGAAAAGGAAAGGAACGGATGCTTTGGTGAGGCCTTGAGCCTATATTCAGCTGCGCTTCCACGACTTGAAGGAAAGAGAAGGGAAGCTGTCGAGAGAGAGATAAGCCTTCTGGAGGGAGTGCAGAATGGGTAATGTGATTGCTGAGGCCCTTGTAAGGTTCAACAAGGATGCGGTAATGGAAATTTCAAGAGGGAACCTCAAGGAAGCGCTCGTGATATTCGAGCAGAGCCTGGCAGTGGAGGAAAAGCTGAAGCTGGGGCCGGAGCTTCCAAAGACCCTTGTCAACATAGCAAGCCTTCACATGCTCATGGGAGATTTTAAATCTGCACTCGAGAAAGCAGAGAGGGCGATCGAAGGATTCAGGAAGCTTGGCTGCAGGCAGGAAGAGGAAAAGGCGGGCCTGCTTGCGGGAAGGATATGCTTGCGCCTGGAAGACCTGAATAAGGCTTTCGGGTATTTCAGAAATGTTTCTGAGAAATCAAAGGAAAGCGAAATCAAAGGGGAGGCATATCTGGAAATGTCAGCTATCTTGTTCATCAAGAAGGATTACCCTAAAGCCCAGGACCACATTGCACAGGCGATTGCATATTTCGGGCATGCCGGAAGGAAGGACCTTCTTAAGATGGCATACCATAAGCGTGCAGAATACTTCAGGAGCCTGAAGAAGGAGGATCTTGCAAGACAGGATGACATCCGGGCGAGAGGCCTGGAATCAAGCATGGAAATTTGAAAAGGCTGGCACCTGTGATCAACAGGGGCCAGCCTCTATTTATTCCCGAGAGCTTTAAGCTTCTTGTCCATGGACCTCATAAGGAAAATGGAATCTGCAAGCCAGTAGACAGCGGTGATCACCCAGACCACCCAGACAGGAGCCTTGAGGAATAGTATGAATACTATTGTCAATGGCATCCTTATGAACCAGGAGGTGAAGAAGGATACCTTGAAAGGTGTGCCTGTGTCACCAGTCCCCCTGAGCACTCCTGCAGATACCATGGATGCACCCATGGTTGGCTGTTCGAATGCCCCGATGGCGAGGCACAACGCTCCAAGTCTCACCACATCCTCCTCGCCGCCTGAAACGAACATGGAGATGAGCTGCTGTGGGAAAATGAGGAAGAGGAGAGATATGACACCCATAACTGCAGAACCCATGATGACGGATGTATAGGCGTATTCCCTTGCACCGTCATAGTCACCCTCCCCGACCTTGAGGCCGACAAGAGCTGAGGCTGCAAGTGCGAATCCCCACCCTGGCATGAAGGAGATGGACTCGATCATGGTAGCCATGGTATTCGCGGCAAGAGCCCTGGTTCCAAGCCCCACTATCATGAACTGCCCAAGCAGCCTTACTATGCTTATCGAGCCCTCCTGCAGGGAAGCAGGAACCGACAGTCTGAAGAATGATTTCAGTCTCTGCATGTCAAGTGTCCTGATATGGGAAATCCCTGGTTTTACCCTTGAACGCGTCACCATGTAGGCAGCGCTGAATGAAAGTCCGAGAGCCTGGGCGATGACTGTGGCAATCGCTGCGCCCTGCACACCAAGCTCCGGCATTCCCAGGTTCCCGAAAATCAGCCCGTAGTCAAGAAGGAGGTTCACTGCCGTCGTGATTGCTGATGCCGCAAAAGGGATCCTTGTATTTCCGCAGCCTCTGAGGACTGCGTTGACTGAGCTGAGGACCATGCTGAAGAATATGGCGACAGCGACTATCTTCAGGTAGCCTGAGGCAATCCTGTGTACTGAAGCCTCAGCACCTGCCGCCCTGACAGCGCTTCCCGCAAAGAGGAATACTAGCACAGCGATGATCAGGGCTGAGGCAGTGGCTGCAAGGATACTTAGAGTTGCATATTCTTCAGCCCTTTTAAACCTGCCTGCACCGAAGGATCTGGCTACAAGGCTTGTTACAGCAATTGAAATTCCCATGCCTACAAATATATTGGAGACTGTAGCCACCATCTCGGCACTTACTCCAATGGCTGCAAGGGCCTCTCTTCCGCCGTATCTTCCGACCATGACAGTGTCAAGGGTGAATACCAGCATGACGAGCACCTGCTCGAATACTGCGGGCAGGGCGAGCCTTAGGACATCCCTGGCCGAGGACCTTGAAAAGTGCATCCTAAACCACCTGGAACACGAAGAACTTCAGGTAGTAGGATTCATCCGAGGTCATGAGTATCGGGTGGTCTGCGCTCTGTGTCCTAAACTCGACCTGCCGTAGCGTCCTTCCTGCATCCCTCGCAGCTTCGACTATCGTTTCCCTGAGAAGCTCCTCGCTCATGAAGTGGGAGCATGAGCATGTGACAAGGAAGCCACCTTCCCTGACAAGCTTCATTCCCCTGAGGTTGATCTCCTTGTAGCCCCTTTTTGCACCCGCTATGCTGTCCCTTGACTTTGTGAACGCAGGAGGGTCAAGTATTACCACGTCGTACTTCCTTCCTTCTTTCGCCCATACCGGAAGAATGTCGAACGCGTTGTGCACCTCGAAGCTCACGCTGTTCTCAAGGCCGTTAAGTTCAGCGTTCCTCCTTGCAAAATCAATGGCGTGCTGCGATATGTCAAGGCCGAGGACTGACTTTGCACCGGCAATCCCGGCGTTCAGCGCGAAGGAGCCTGTATGGGTAAAGCAGTCCAGTACCTCTGCATCCTTTACAAGGCGGTGTATAGCCTTCCTGTTTTCCTTCTGGTCAAGGAAGAAGCCGGTCTTCTGCCCGTTCTCTATGTCAACCAGGTACCTGACACCATTTTCCTCGATCTCTACCAAGGTATCGAAGGGCTCTGTCAGGAATCCCTTAGTCTCTTCCATTCCCTCCAGGGCTCTTACTGAGACGTCGCTTCTTTCGTATACGCCTTTTGCTCCATGGTCCTTCATGAGTATGTCAACTATATCCTTCTTGAACCTGTCAATGCCAAGGGCAAGGCTCTGGATTACAAATATGTCACCGAATTTGTCGATTGTGAGGCCTGGAAGGAAGTCAGCCTCACCGAAGACCATCCTGCAGCTGGAGGTATCTATTACCTTTGACCTGTAGTCAAAGGCATTTTTGAGCCTCATCCTCAGGAACTCGTAGCCTATCTCGTCCTCCTGATTCCTTGTCATGAGACGGATGGATATCTTTGAGCAGTCATTGATGAAGCCCTTGCCGATAAACCTGTCCCTTGAGTTATAGACCTCGATAATGTCGCCGTTTACGTATTCCCCGTCGTAGCCTTCGATCTCATCCGTATAGATCCATGGATGGCCCTTTTCCGCCTTTCTTCCCTTTCCTTGTTTTAGGTAGAACTTTGTAAGCATTGCTTTCTCCTTCGAACGGACTTTGTCCGCCACCATAATATTGTGCTTCAGCTGAACAGACCTTCTATCTCCTTTTCAGTAAGCTTTCCCAGCATGGTTTCTCCCGGCTTTATGACCGAGTCCACCATATCCTTCTTTCTTTCCTGGAGCGATACTATCTTCTCTTCAATTGTACCTGCAGTTATGAACTTATATACCTGGACCTTGTTCTTCTGGCCTATCCTGTATGCCCTGTCGGTTGCCTGGTCCTCAACCGCAGGATTCCACCACGGGTCGAAATGCACCACGACATCAGCTTCGGTGAGGTTAAGGCCTGTTCCGCCAGCCTTGAGGGATATCAGGAATATGTTCCTTTCCCCGTTCTGGAAGGAGTTGACAAGGTCTATCCTTGCCCTTGAATCCACTCCACCGTCAAGATAGAGGCAGGGATGACCGTTTGCTTCGAGCTCCCTTCGTATTATCGAGAGCATTGATGTGAACTGGGAGAAGACCAGCACCTTGTGCCCGCCCTTTGTGCTTTCGTCAACAAGCTCCATCAGAGCATCAAGCTTTGCACTCCTGCCCTTGTATCCGTCGATCACAAGCGCCGGGTGGTTGCAGGTCTGCCTGAGCCTGGTGAGGAGTGAGAGAATCTTTATGTGGCTGTGCCTTGTCTCCCCGGTGATCTCCTTCTTGGCTTCAGAAAGCTTCGCGACGTATACCTTTTTCTGCGCCTCGTCCATGTCAAGGAGAAGCCTGGTCTCGATCTTGTCAGGGAGCTCCTTGAGGACATCCTTCTTCAGCCTTCTCAGGATGAAGGGCTTGACATGTGAAACCAGGTTCTTAAGTGCATCCTTGTCCCCATCGGAAGTTATCGGCTTCTCATATCGCTCAAGGAACCTTCTGTGCGAGCCAAGGTAGCCTGGCATGAGGAAGTCAAATATTGACCAAAGCTCAGTGAGAGTGTTCTCAACAGGCGTGCCTGTCATCGCGAGCCTGTACCTTGATTTGATCGACTTTACGCTCTTTGCGGCTGATGTCACAGGATTCTTTATGTGCTGGGCCTCATCCAATATGCAGTAGTTGAAGTCAATGTCCGAATACAGGTCCTGGTCCTTCCTTACCAGCGGGTAGGAGGTGAGGACTATATCGTAGTCGCCGGTAAGGGTTACAAGGGTTTCCCTGGTCTTCCTTGGACCATCCACTACAAGGACACTGAGGGTTGGGCCGAACTTCTCTATCTCAGCCTTCCAGTTGTACACGAGGCTTGTAGGTGCCACGACCAGGGAGGGGCGCGATTTGTCTCCGCTGTCTATAAGTGTAATGACCTGCAATGTCTTTCCAAGACCCATATCATCAGCCAGTATCCCGCAAAGTCCGCTTGATTCAAGAGCCTTCATCCACTTTACACCGGTCTTCTGGTAATCCCTCAGTATGGACTTGTAATTAGAAGGTATCCTGAAATCGAAGGATCTTGGATCCCTTATCCTTGCGATCATCTCGCTTACGTGGGCATCCTTGCTGAAGCTTATACCGGTGTCCTTGAGTGCTTCTTCAAGATAAAGGGCCCTGTTGACGGGGACGGAGATACTGCCATCCTTCAGGTCCTTGTCCTTAAGCCCAAGGTTTGTGACTACCTCGCTTAGAGCCTTGAGGTTGCTGTCAAGGGTATCAATGAAGGAGCCATCCCTTAGCCTGTGATATTTCTTTCCATCCTTAGACGAGCCGAGGATGGAAAGAAGCTCATTGGATGAGAGACCATCAGGAAGGTCGAATGAAAACTCAAGGTAGCTTGTGCCGTCCTTGGAGGACAGAGATATGCCGGGAGAAGAGGCCCCTTTTGCAGTGATCTTCCTGAAATCGTCGCTGTAGTAGACTTCAGCACGTTCCTTCAGAAGCGGAAGACCCTTTGTAAGGAAATCCCATATCTCTTCGTCGCCGTCCAGATACATATGGTCCATGAAAAGCCTGAACTCACAGTCCTCGAAGACGCTCATGATACCCTCTTCCCTTGGTATGTCCCTTACTATGACTATCCCTGTCTCCTTCATCAGGATCTCATTCCCCAGATTATCCCTGACCAGAGTGTCGCTGTTCTCCCTGACGGTATAGTCCCCATACCTGAACTTCAGCTTCGCTGTTATGCTGTCCTCATGTATGTCGAGATATACCTCAGGTCTTAGCTCCTCTGTTATTATCTTATCCTGCAGGGCCCCGTCAAGGACGACCTGGCCCGTCCTCCCGAGCTCAGGAAGGACACCTGAAAGGAATTTGTCCCTCAGGTCTTGTGGTATCGGGATGAATCCGCCATCCTCCTTCTGGAGGATGGTCGCGTTGACTGTCCTTATTGTCGCAAGTTCCCTGTCAGGTACTATGCCCAGAATTCCTGGCTCATGGAAAACAGCGGCGGTCTCGTCCAGAAAATGGCACCCCTTGTCCAGCTTTACCCTTAAAGAGAGGGTGCCGGCCTTCTCGCTGATGCTGTAGCTTATCTTCGGTGACACCTCTGTAATCACTACCGGCTCCTTCCTGACTCCTGTCATTCCGCCTGCGAAAGGGCTTGTGTAGTGGATGGTTTTACCGACAAGGATCCTAAGGACCTTCTTCATCATCTGGGGCGAAAGCAGAAAACGGTCCCCTCTGACCACAGTCCTGGATTTTAAATATTGGTCTGCAGGTACTGAAAGAGCCTGATGGATGCTGTAAAGGTAATCAAAAAGTTCATCATAGGGCTTGTCTGTCCTTATGAGTCCTTCAGACCAACTGTCAAGGAACTCATCCATGCTTTTCTCAAAATGAAGCTTTTCCTTACCGGACCTAATCCTGAGAGATGTTGTGGTATCGAAGCCATCCTCTTCCTCCAGGAAGACCTCGATATCCAACTCTTCGGGAGTCACATCAAGCGAGGCCGTTGAGATACCCTCTATGAGAGCCCTTGCTGACCTGCCTGACTGGACCTGGGATTTGCCCTGCCTGAATATGTTGACCTGTCTTCCCAGGTCCACCCTTTCAAGCGACATAAGGGTGGCAAGCACGTGCTTGCATGCTTCTCCTGTTGATTCGTAGGCTGGGCATGAGCAGTAATAGTCCTCCACGGCTCCGTCCTGTCCCATTTCAATATAGGTGCTGTAGAGCTTAGTACCCTTCACTGTTGACCTTACCTGAGTTCCGCTGACATTGAGCGCTGTGACTCTTCTGTCCCTGGAATATATTGAGGCTCTGTCGTATACGGCTGCTGAACCTGCCAAATCGACGAGATATTGCCTTGAGAACGTCATCTTTTGTACCTTCCTTCGGATCGTTAGTTGAGATTTACCGGCCTTAATATATTGATGCTTTTTATCAGGTTTTCTAAAGGCCACCTATCATTTTAACACAAATTGAAGCGGAAACAAAATCAAAGTCATGTTTTTAATCCTAATTGAAAACATGGAAGAGGCAATTGAAGAACCGGTAAGGAACCAGGCGAATTTCAGGTCATTCAAGACCTCTCATATAAAGATATTTTTATAAAAGGTAAACAACATGAAAAGGTTTTGATATAATGAAGGTGGACAGATTATTGAATTTGTAAATGATTGAAGAACAAGGAGGAGCGAAATGGGCAGCAGGGTGCTGGAAGAATTCTTGAGGGAAAATCTGGCGGAGCTTAAATCGAAGGGACTCTACAACGAGATAAACATCCTTGAAGGGGCTAACGGACCTGTGATTGAAATCGGGGGAAAGGAATTCATCAACCTTTCATCGAACAACTATCTCGGACTTGCAACCGACAAGAGGCTTAAGGAAAGGGCTGTTGAAGCGACCAACCTGTACGGCGTGGGTGCAGGGGCTGTAAGGACAATAAACGGAACTCTTCAGGTCCACGACGAGCTTGAGAAGAGGATCGCGAGGTTCAAGGGGACGGAGGCGGCAATTGCCTTCCAGAGCGGATTCAACTGCAACATGGGCGCGATCTCCGCGATAATGACAAAGGATGATGCAATACTGTCTGATGAGCTGAACCATGCATCGATAATTGACGGATGCAGGCTGTCCGGAGCGAAGATCATAAGGGTCAGGCACCAGGACATGGATGACCTTAGGGCCAAGGCAAAGGAAGCCATAGAATCAGGGCTTTACGGGAAACTCATGTATATTTCGGATGGAGTCTTTTCCATGGATGGGGATGTTGCTGACATAAACGGGATAGTCGAAGCCTGCAGGGAATATGACCTCATAAGCTACATCGATGATGCCCATGGCTCAGGTGTGATGGGAAAGGGAGCAGGTACCGTCAAGCATTTCGGACATTCAAAGGACATAGACCTCCAGATGGGGACGCTATCTAAGGCTATAGGAGTAGTCGGCGGTTATGTGGCGGGAACGAAGGACCTCATTGACTGGCTGAAGGTCAGGGCAAGGCCGTTCCTGTTCTCGACCTCAATGACGCCTGCAAGCGCAGCGGCATGCATCGAAGCCATAGATATCATGGAAGGCAGCACAGAGCTTCACGACAGGCTGTGGGAAAACGGACTGTACCTCAAGAAGAGGCTGAAGGAGATGGGCTTCAACATAGGAAATTCACAGACACCTATCACTCCTGTGATAATAGGGGATGAAGTCATGGCACAGAGATTTTCGAAGAGGCTCTTCGAGGAAGGCGTATATGCCAAGGCAATTACATTCCCGACTGTACCTATGGGAACAGGAAGGATCAGGAACATGCCGACCGCGGCACATACGACAGAAATGCTGGACATGGCCCTGTCAGCCTATGAAAAGGTAGGCAGGGAACTCGGAGTCATTTAAAGGGAGACTTTTTGTATGAAGAACATACTGGTAACCGGAGCACTTGGCCAGCTTGGCTCAGAGCTTGTAGCACACCTCAGGGGAATATACGGGACCGATAATGTACTGGCGACCGATATCAGAAAGCCACAGGAAGGTACAAGGGTGGCTGAGGGTCCGTTTGAGCTGCTTGATGTGACAGATGGAAATGGATTCATGGAGGTCACGAGGAAACGAAGGCCTGACACTATAATCCATCTTGCGGCGATTTTGTCAGCAACCGCAGAAAAGAATCCCATGCTTGCATGTAACATAAACATGGGGGGCCTTATGGCAGGCCTCGAAGCTGCAAGGGAAGCCGGGTCAAGCTTCTTCACTCCAAGCTCAATAGGCGCTTTCGGACCGTCGACACCAAAGGTCATGACCCCACAGGATACCATACAGAGGCCAAGGACGATTTACGGGGTGACGAAGGTAGCTGGAGAGCTCCTCTGCGACTACTACCACCTGAAGTTCGGAGTGGATACAAGAGGAGTGAGGTTTCCCGGGCTGATCGGTTACGTAACTCCGCCAGGTGGAGGTACCACTGACTATGCCGTGGACATATTCTATGATGCAATAAGGAAGAAGAGCTACACATCTTACATAGCTGCAGGCACATTCATGGACATGATGTACATGCCTGACGCGCTGAAGGCGGTGGTGGACCTTATGGAGGCTGACCCTGGCAGGCTCGTGCACAGGAACGCATTCAACATCACTGCCATGTCATTTGATCCGGAAATGGTGGCAAACGAGATAAGGAAGCACATACCGGAATTCAGGCTGGACTACGAGGTGGACCCTGTGAGACAAAGGATTGCAGATTCCTGGCCGAACAGCATGGACTGCTCGGCTGCTGCCCTCGAATGGGGCTTCAAGCCGGCCTATGACCTTGAGGGAATGGCTGCCGACATGCTTTTGCAGCTTCGGAAGAAGCTTGTTGTAACTTAGGAAGAGAAACTGGAGGAATATTAATGGATGAGAAATTTCTGATAGTCAACAGCAGGATACTGCCTGAAGTCTTTTCCAAGGTGCTTGAGGTAAAGAGCCTGCTGCATACGGGAAAGGTCAAGGATATCAGCGAGGGCGTGAAGGTCGTCGGGATATCACGAAGCGCATATTACAAGTACAAGGACAATGTATTCCTTCTTTCTGAAGGTACAAAAGGGAGGAAGGCGACTATAAATTTCCTTGTCAACCATGAGCCTGGAGCACTTTCCAGAGTCCTTGACAGGCTTGGAGAGGTAAAGGCAAATATAGTGACGATAAACCAGGATATTCCTATAAACAACGCAGCCAGCGTAAACCTTACAATCGACATGGCTGAAATGGTCATGGACATAAAGGAGCTCATGGACTCGTTAAGCAATGAGGATTTCATCATAAAGATGCAGCTTATCGCGGTTGAATAGGAACTTCACGGATTGTTAACATTGTGGCGCACTATACCTTTGACATTTTTGCTATACTCAAACTGACAGGAGGTGCACTAAATGGAAGTAAGATACTTTTCCTTCTTTGGTGACATATTTGGATTCATATTCCCGCTGATAATTTTCTTTGTGATAGCAAATACCATAAAGAACGCATCTGAGGCACAGAGGAGGGCGCAGAGAGGGGGGTCAAGGGGCAGCGTATGGCAGGACCCGACAATCCAGCAAAACAGGAATACCCAGGGAACGACGCAGGGCAGGAGCACTGTGACCAGGCAGGAGCCATGGAACGACCTGGGCAAGATGATACAGGGCTATATATTCGAGGAGCCTGAAACCTCCATGCCTTCCCAAAGAAGCGCATCAAGGAACCAGCCTTCGATGAAGGAGAGCCAGACCGTCATGAGAGACCAGATGAAGGCTGAAAGGGACCTGAGGTACGAGGGTGACAAATTTACAGGAACCTCATCTCCAAAAAACCAGGGAACAAACACCATGAGGGATGGCCAGACGGTGCTCAGGGAACAGATGAAGAAGGAAAGGGACAAGAGATATGCCGGGGACCAGGACAAGACAAGAGTCGCGGCAGCACCATCTGATGGAAAGGCACAGGCTGGATTCGACACGTACATACCGCCCAGAAGCGACAGCTTCATAGCAGGTATGGGTAACACATACCTTAAATATGCTGACCAGTTCCTCAGAGCCGGAGACAGCTACCTTAACTACAAGCCAGGCGGACTTTATGGGTATAGCTCCAAAAGCTACGAGGAGGCCCTTAAGAAAACCGATGCGATCAAAGCCAGGGAGTCAGCAGCTGCAAAGCTTTGAGACTGACCGTATGGGGGAGCAGCTAATGCTTCCCCTATATTTTTCGTGGAATGTGCCATTTCGGCATGTACTGACAAAAACCACATAATCAAGTAATATTTATATGTAACAACATTTTAACGCTGGGAGAGATTGATATGGATAAGGACAGGATAGAGAATGCGGTCAGGGAGATACTCATAGGAGTAGGTGAGGACCCGGACAGGGAAGGCCTTCAGGATACTCCCAGGAGGATCGCCAGGATGTACGAGGAGATCTTCTCCGGGATTGGGGAGAATGCAGAGGACCATCTGCAGGTATATTTCCAGGATGAAAAGTACGAGGAGCTGGTGCTTGTCAAGGACATACCATTCTACTCCATGTGCGAGCATCATCTCGTGCCGTTCTTCGGAGTAGCCCATGTGGCATACATCCCCAAGAGCGGGAGGCTTACTGGCCTCAGCAAGCTTGCAAGGGTCGTGGAGACAGTATCGAAGCGTCCTCAGCTTCAGGAAAGGCTGACTGCAGAGGTTGCCGACATCATAATGAAGAAGTTGGAGCCGTATGGTGCCATAGTCGTAATCGAGGCGGAGCATATGTGCATGACTATGAGGGGTGTCAAGAAACCGGGGTCGAAGACGGTCACTTCAGCCATACGCGGAATATTCAACAAGGACTCGAAGTCCAGGGCTGAAGTACTTTCAATGATAAACAAGGGGAACTAGACATGGGCATAGAATATAAAAGCAGGATAAGAAGACTTTCCTTCCAGAACAGGGAGCTTGAACTTGGCAGGAAGACCCTGATCATGGGAATACTCAACGTGACGCCGGATTCCTTTTCCGATGGCGGAGACTTCATTAGTCCGGAAGCTGCGATGGAAAGGGTAAGGGAAATGGTTAAGGAAGGCGCTGACATCATAGATATCGGCGGTGAATCATCAAGACCGGGCCATGAGAGGATAACCGAAGAAGAGGAGCTTAGGAGGGTGATCCCTGTCATAAGAAGGATAAGGGAAGAATCAGACATCCTCATATCCCTCGACACCATAAGGAGCAGGGTCGCCGAAGAGGCACTGAAGGCCGGTGCTAACATAATAAACGATATCTGGGGCCTTCAGCTGGACAGGGACATGGCTCAAGTTGCAATGCGATATGAGGCTCCGGTGGTTGTCATGCATAATCAGGACGGGACTGAATATGATGAGGATATCGTTGATTCAATCAAGGGCTTCTTCAGGAGATCCATAGATATCGCCGACAGGGCGGGTCTCAGACGGGACCTTCTGATCCTTGACCCTGGATTCGGATTCGGAAAGACAGCAAGGCAGAACCTGGACCTCATGCCGAGGATCTCAGAGCTTCTTGAGCTGGATTATCCGATACTTCTCGGCACTTCACGGAAATCAATGATAAACATGGTACTGAACCTGCCCCCGAAGGAAAGGGTTGAAGGGACTATAGCTACCACAGTGCTTGGAATAGTTCAGGGAGTGGACATGGTCAGGGTTCATGATGTGCTTGAAAACGCAAGGGCGGCTGCCATGACTGATGCCTGCGTGAGGAGGTAGGATGGACAGGATAATAATGAAGAACATGGCTTTCCACGGAAATCACGGAGTGCTTCAGGAAGAGAAGGTACTTGGCCAGAAATTCTTCGTGGACTGCATATTGAACCTGGACCTTTCAAGGGCAGGGAAGAATGACGACCTGAACGAAACCGTCAGCTACAGCGAGGTATATGACAGGATAAAGGTCATCATGGAAGAGGAGAGGTACGACCTCATCGAGGCTGTCGCTGAGAGGATATGCAGCGTAGTCCTTGATAACCACGAAAAGGTGATGAAGGTGGAAGTAACTGTAAGGAAACCTGAAGCTCCGGTAAAGGGTATCTTCGACTATTTTGCGGTTGAGATGGCAAGGGAGAGAAAGTAGATGTCAAAGGTATACCTGAGCCTTGGAACAAACATGGGGGACAGGCTGGAAAACCTTAGAGCAGCCCTTGAACTCCTTGATGAGAACCTCCATATCGGAAAGGTATCCTCCGTTTATGAGACCGAGCCATGGGGCTTCGAGGACCAGGACAGGTTTCTTAACATCGCAGCTTCCGGTGACACTGACCTGAGCCCTGAAGAGCTTCTCAGCTTCACGCAGGGAATTGAAGCGTCAATGAAGAGGGTCAAGACGGTAAGGTACGGTCCAAGGGTGATAGACGTTGACATACTCCTATATGAAGGGGTGAAGATGGATACTGAAAGGCTGACAATTCCACATCCGAGGATAAGGGAAAGGGCGTTCGTGCTGGTGCCTCTCATGGAGATTGCAGAGGATGATGTCATCCCCGGAGAGAGCATATCAGCTCTCCTTAAGGAAACAGGGAGCGAAGGGGTCGTATGCATCGGGGAGGCACCATGGAAAGGCTGAATTCGATACTGAGGGATCCTTGCTTTCTGGAGAACATAAGAAGGACAAATGAAAGGGAGAAGGACCGCATATTCTGCAGGCATGGACTTGACCACCTTGCAGATGCAGCCAGGGTCCTGTATATCCTGGTCCTTGAGGAAGGGATTGAGGTTTCAAAGGAAACAGCATACACTGCAGCATTCCTTCACGACCTGGGAAGATGGGTGGAATACGATACCGGAAGTGACCATGCCAAAGAGAGCGCCAAAATGGCAGAGGGGCTTCTTGATAGGCATGGATATGGCGGACCTGAGAAGGAAGTCATACTCCTGGCCATAAGAGGGCACAGGGTGAAGGGAGCGGAAGGGATACTGACTGATGCCATGTACCGTGCGGACAAACTGTCAAGGCCATGCATCACATGCTCATCTTTAGCGTTGTGCAAGAGGTTTGCCAGCGGAGAGAAGGCAGAGATAGAATATTGAATTGGGAGAGGATCATTTGAAGACGTTCAGGATAAGCAACAGGAAGAAGATTACGGACAGGATGGAGGACGGAAGCCTCCTCATAATGATGGCTGGCAGGGCTCCGAAGAAGACAGCTGACGAGTCATATGCATACACACCGAACAGGAACTTCCTCTACCTCACAGGTGTTGATGAGGAAGAGGTTGTCATGACCGTCAAGAAGTGCGGAGATGAGATTAACGAAGCGCTGTTCATAAAGAGAAGGGACGAGACCAAGGTAAAGTGGGTAGGTGAGACCATAAGCCCTGAAAGGGCCAAGGAGGTTTCAGGCATCGAGGATATCAGGTATCTTGATACCATTGAGGAACACGTCCATGGTCTTATATCAAAGGGCGAAGTCAGCACGGTATGGCTCGACCTTGAGAAGGATGGCTTCCTGTCACCGGACCAGCCGGGCATGATAATGGCAAAGGAGCTCAAGGGCAAATACCCTCAGCTTTCAGTGAAGGATGTGTTCCCTCTCCTTTCAGCTTCAAGGATGATAAAGGAGCCCCATGAGGTGGATAACATCAGGAAGGCCATAGGAATCACCAGGGAAGGCATATACAACCTGATGAGGAATGCAAAACCTGGAATGAAGGAATACCAGCTTGAGGCGTATTACGATTTCGTGCTGAAGCACGAGGGAGTCAAGGATTTTGCCTTTGAAACAATAATGGCATCAGGTGCAAATGCCACAGTGCTCCACTATGTGGCAAACGATGCCAAGGTGCTTGACGGTGAGCTTGTAATGCTGGATCTCGGTGCAACACACGAGTATTACAGTGCAGATATTTCAAGGACCTTCCCTATAAACGGGAAGTTCACTGAAAGGCAGAAGGAATTCTATAACCTTGTACTTAAGGCGCAGCAGGCTGTAATCGACGCATTGAAGCCGGGACTCCAGTGGTCTGAGATCAACTCGATAGTCCACAAGGTCTATGCTGAGGAGCTGAAATCCATGGGTATGATAGAGAAGGATGAAGAGGTGAAGGACTACTACTACCACGGCACCTCACATCATCTTGGACTGAACACCCATGATGTCGGTTCAAGGGACCTTGCCCTTGAAGAGGGAATGGTACTTACTGTGGAGCCGGGAATCTATGTTGCAAAGGAAGGTATCGGCATAAGGGTGGAGGAGGATGTCCTCATAACCAGGGATGGCTGCGAGGTCCTTTCAAAGGACATCATAAAGACAGTGGAAGAAATCGAAGAATTCATGGCCAGGAGGTAGCGTCATGTCTAGGAGGAAATGGACAAGGCTTGAGATCGAAGCATTCAGGAAGAAACATGGACAGGGCTTCTACTACAACAAGGAAGACTCAAACATCCTGGTTCCAAAGTCATTCGGGATCGGAAGGACCTTCAACTGGGCGAACCCGGTATCATGGGTTGTCATGGCGGTCCTCATAGGGTTCATAATCTACAGCCTTGCAACCAGATAAGAAATACGGCAGATAAGTAGATAAGGAACAGGACCTGCAATCTTAAGATTGCAGGTCCTGTTCCTTATCTGGCATTTTTTATTCTATTGACTGGATCGATTCCTCGGCAAGGTCAAACTTTTCTATAAGCTTCCTTACCGCCTT
Organism: Youngiibacter fragilis 232.1; assembly: GCF_000495435.3. Lineage (GTDB taxonomy): Bacteria > Bacillota > Clostridia > Clostridiales > Clostridiaceae > Youngiibacter > Youngiibacter fragilis. Next base: position 69,449 of record NZ_AXUN02000172.1, read on the forward strand.
CTCGCACTGGTCTTTCCTTACAAGGACGGAAATCTTGATTTCTGATGTGCTTATAAGCTCTATGTTGATCTTCTCTTCTGCTAGCGCATCGAACATGTCAGCTGCAACTCCAAAGTTTGTTATCATGCCTGCTCCAACTATGCTTACCTTTGCTACATCGTCATCGCAGGTAACATCCTTGGCGCCAATATTCACAATGACTTCCTTCATTACCTTCAAGGCCTCTTCCATCTGGTCCCTGTCAAGTGTGAAGGTGATGTCGTTGAGGCTTCCTTCCCTTGAGATCTGGACGATCATGTCAACGTTAATCGACCTGTCAGCCAGTGTCTTGAATATATCCTTGGCCACACCAGGCCTGTCTGGAACATCATATACCGTGAATCTTACTGATTTCTTGTCAAAGGCCACTCCGCTTACTACTATATCATTCTCCATATCTGAAACCTCCTGGACTATTGTACCTTCTTCGTGGTTGAAGCTTGATCGGACATGTATCTTGACCTTGTGGATCTTCCCGAACTCGACTGACCTTGGCTGAAGAACCTGGGCTCCAAGGCTTGCAAGCTCAAGCATCTCGTCATAGGTTATTGTGGAAAGCTTCTTTGCGTTCTTCACGAGCCTCGGGTCTGTCGTATAGACTCCGTCAACGTCAGTGTAGATCTCGCATATGTCGGCCTTGAGGGCCGCTGCAAGGGCTACAGCGGTAGTATCTGAGCCACCCCGTCCGAGTGTCGTGATGTCATTGTCTATGGTTATTCCCTGGAAGCCAGCTACAATTACTATCTTTCCTTCATCAAGCTCCTTTTCGAGCCTTGATGAGGTTATGTCCATTATCCTTGCCTTGCTGAATACACCATCCGTCTTTATTCCGGCCTGGGGACCCGTGAGTGATACAACCGGTTCACCAAGGGCATGTATTGCCATGGCAAGCAGAGATATGGAGACCTGCTCTCCTGTAGACAGGAGCATGTCCATTTCCCTTACAGAAGGATTCTTTGAGACCTGCTTTGCAAGGTCGATCAGATGGTCAGTGCTATCACCCATCGCTGATACGACAGTAACTACCTGATGGCCTTTTCGCTTCGTTTCAACTACCCTGTTTGCTACTCTTTTGATGCATTCTGCATCAGCAACGGAACTTCCGCCGAACTTCTGAACGATAATACTCATAATTCCACCTTTTTCCTGCGTTTTTTCCATCTGAATATCCTGCAGGATTTATGCATCCGCAGGAAGAACACTTGCATTTTGATTTCCATGATTATAGCACCATAGGACTCCCTATTGCAATAGCATTATCAGCACTTGGAAAAAAACGGATGACAATTGCGAAAAAAATTCCCGGAATTTCTCCAGGAATATTTATTACATTTGTTGGTTTATTATTTGCCATCAGTCAGTATATTGACTATCCTGGCATCCACCTGCACTGGGTAGGACTCGCGTATGGTACCTGTTATCTGGACCTCCACAGTCATTCCCTTTGAGAGAAGCCCGGGAGCTTTTGACATCTTCTTTCCGTCCAGGTAGTAAAGAGTGTCCTTGGTAAGGTAAACCGACGCCTTATCGAACTGAAGTCCTGTGTCAGAAACCTCCTCAACCAGCATGTTTCCTGTGATCCCATCGAAGGTTATCTCAGTAATCACTCCCCTGATGTCAGGCTTGAAGTTCCGGAGTGCTGTTCCCATCCCTGAGTACAGGAAGACCCCAACCATTATTGATGCAGCAAATATCGCAACATATACGGGTAGCTTTTTCTTCATGATCATCACCTCTTAGATCCCTGCATTGGAAAAGCTGCCGTAGAAATAAACTGCGGCAATCGTCATAATTATCATAAAGAACGAATAGAATGCCATCTTGATCCTGTTAATACTTTTCTCCAATACAAACACTTCCTTTCCGCAATCTGATTATTGCAGAAAGGAACCGGCTATGGATTACAAAAGGATTAATATTCCGCCTTATTAAAAAAGAAGCCCCGCAAAAATGCGGGGCGAGGATCTGCTATTTGACTGTCAGTGCGAGTGCTTCCTTGTTTGCGAAGGATGCCTTGATGGCTTCGATTATGTTACCATGTGCATCGTTAAGGCTCATGGTTGCGCTCGCTGTCACTTCTGCAAGGTCAGCCTTCTCATCTGCTGTCAGCGCATCATACTTTGCCTTGTCGGCTGCATCTGTGCTTCCGTCCTTGAGAGGCCTTCCGTTCCTGTCTGAGGTGAATTTCTTGAACCAGGTCTCGACTTCATCAACTGTCATCCCAACAAAGAGCTCTTCATATGCGTCCATCTGCTCATGCCATGTGCTTATGCCTACCTTGTAGTCTGCTCCTCTTTCCCTCTTGGACTTCCAAAGCGCAACCTCTGCCTTGAAGTTGGCTTCAGTGTCTGGAGTCTTTCCGTCAATCTTCTCGTCATGGTTCTCGTCGAAGTTGTATCCGCCCTGTCCTGGCCATCCGCTGAAATGAGGCATTCCTGCTCCATCATAGTTAGGGGATGCGACTTCAAGCTGATCGATATGGATATATGCAATCTTTCCATCCTTGTCGAACAGTGTGTTGACTACGACTTCGTTGAAGCTGTAAACCTGTGTGTCAGTATCATCCTTGCCCGGGCCTATCCTAGGCATGAAGCTTACTCCGAATCCGGTTGATGCAGCTTCCGTTATCTTGAGCTGCTGCTTGTTCGCATAGGCGTTCTTTATCGCTTCTATTATATTTCCATGGGCGTCGGTAAGGCTTATTGTAGCTGTTGCAGTGATTTCTGCAAGGTCAGCCTTTTCAGCTGCTGTCAGCGCATCGTACTTTGCCTTGTCAGCTGCATCTGTGCTTCCGTCCTTAAGAGGCCTTCCGTTCCTGTCTGATGTGAACTTCTTGTTCCAAGCCTCTATCTCGGCCACTGTCATTCCTACGAACATCTTCTGGAACGAATCCATCTGGTCCTGCCAGGTGCTTATTCCAACCTTGTATTCATCGCCTCTCTGCCTCTTGGTCTTCCAAAGGGCAACCTCAGCCTTGAAGGTGTCGTCTGTGGCGGCTGTCTTTCCATCAACCTTCTCATCGTGGTTCTCATCTACATTGTAGCCTGCCTGTCCAGGCCATCCGCTGAGGTGGGGCATTCCTGCTCCGTCATAGTTAGGGGATGCGACCTCGAGCTGGTCAACATATACGTAGAGTATCTTTCCATCCTTGTCGAAAAGTACATCAGCATATACATTGTTGAAGCTCCAGACCTGCGTATCGGTATCATCCTTGCCTGGCCCTGTCCTTGCAACATTTGAGAATCCGAGTCCGTGGAATATGGTGGATGCGGTGACTTCACCCGGCTTGGTGTTGTCAACTATCGGCCATGGATTTGCTGTCGGGTCAAGTGCGTTCTTCACAGCGTAAATCAGTGCACGGCTTGTGACTGTTGCCCCAGCTACCACATCAACATCAGCAGAATTCTTCTCGACGAATTTCGCAGGCAGCTGCTCGATAGCCTTGCTCCCGACTCCAGGTGTCTCCTTGTCGCCCTTAGCCTCAACCTTGGTGATCTTGTCGCCTTCCTTGGTGACTGTAACTGTAACGTCTCCTCCGTAACCCTTGCCCGTACCGGTAAGCGTCTTGGTCTCCGCCTTTGTTCCGCACGCAGATAGGCTTGCTATCATCGCGGCTGTTAGCATGATGGCTGTCAGTTTCTTCATAATTCCCCTCCGTTTGATGATTTTGGTTTGGTGGCAGGAAATATGTCACCGGGTTTGATACTATATTGACGATTATTAACCAATATGTAAAGTAATGGTTAATCTATTAACAATTATAGCACTCCATTTAAACCTTTACAACGCGGCTTTAAGGTGATTAAGCCTTGAAATATTGATAAATATTAATTTCAAACTGCATATATACCGGTATCAATGTTAGAAATTATTATTGAATGAAGCGGTTTTCAAGGGTAACTCGGATATATTCGGGAATTGACGGGACATAAAAAATGAATTAATATATAAAATAATGAATAATTATTTATATTTTATTCAATTATAAACTGATACAGGTTGTAGAATTTAGACCAGATTAAGTAGGGCATATGGAGAATTACTGGTCGATTACTGAACGTGATAAGATCTGATGTGATAGAAAAAAGAGCAAAAATGAACCGCCCCGTAAATCTTTACGGAGCGGCACACCTGATGGTGGAGCTAAGGGGGCTCGAACCCCTGGCCTCTTGGATGCCATCCAAGCGCTCTCCCAGCTGAGCTATAACCCCATCCCCCATATTATATGACAACAATCTGGCTTTTGGAAGAGAAAAGTAGGGGAAGGTGAAGCAGGTAGGCTGCAGGTAGCTGCAGGTAGGCTGCATAATATTAATATGAGCAATTAAATATTGACATGGCAGTGTCCGGGGTATAGAATTCATAAGAAGAACTTTAATTCAGTCCCGAGAGGCTGAGAAGAGATTGCGAAATGAATAGTGCAATGGAAAGGATGCGACGGTTAATACCGGAGTGTCATATCCATGCAATCAGGAAAGATTCGTAAATCCTTTTTTGCCGCGGTGAAAAAGGATTTTTTGTTATATTGCAGGCATTTTTTAGTGAAATCGGGAATTCATTCCGGAAAGGACAATGTATGGCGAAGATACTGATCAAGAATGCTAGGACAGCAAAAGGCGATGAACTTGTAAAGGCCGACATCCTCATTGAGGATGGACTCATAGTTTCAGCAGGAGGAGAGATCGCTGAAGAGGGAGACTTCGAGGTGATCGAGGCAAAGGGTAAGCTTCTTGCACCCGGCTTCATAGATGTCCACGTTCATCTGAGGGAGCCTGGATTTGAATACAAGGAAACACTCAGGACAGGAACAAGGGCCGCTGCAATGGGAGGTTACACGACCATATTCGCCATGCCTAACACCAATCCCTGTCCGGACAATGAGGAGGTCATTGGAAAGCTCATTGATAAGTGCAGGACGGATGCTCTCATAAATGTCGGGTTCTACAGCAGCATCACAAAGGGAGAAAAAGGATCTGAGCTTGTAGACTTCAGGGCAATGATGGAGGCCGGAGCCGTTGGATTTACAGATGATGGCAAGGGGATACAGGAAGCAGGCTTAATGTATGAAGCAATGGAGCGCGTAAACGAAGCCGGAGGAATAATCGCAGCACACTGCGAGGATGAGTCCATGCTGTTCGGCGGATATGTGCATGAAGGCGAGTATGCAAGGAAGAATGGCCACAAGGGCATAATGTCCCTTGTAGAGGACCTTCAGATAATGAGGGATACGGCTCTCGCTGAAAAGACAGGAGCAAGGTATCATATATGCCACATGAGCACCAAGGAAGGCGTTGAGATCCTCAGAAGGTCGAAGGCAAAGGGTGCCAGAGTCACAGGAGAGGCTTCTCCGCACCACCTGCTCCTGACAGACATGGACCTTAAGGAGCATGGAAACTGGAAGATGAATCCTCCCTTAAGAAGCTCAGAGGACAGGAAGGCTCTCATTAAAGGGGTCAAGGACGGTACGATAGACTGCATAGCGACTGACCATGCACCGCATGGTGCTGAAGAGAAGGAAAGAGGTCTTGAGAAATCACCATTCGGGATAGTAGGACTTGAAACAGCTTTCCCGCTTCTTTACACGAACCTTGTGCTCAAGGGGGAAGTCACACTTGAGAGGCTTCTGTACCTTATGACTGAAGGGCCTTCAAAGGTGTTCGGACTGAAGCAGGGGGTCCTTTCACCGGGAGCACCTGCTGACCTGGTACTCATAGACCTTGAGGATGAATGGACAATAGACTCGGAGAAATTCGAGTCCAAGGGAAAGAATACGCCATTTGACGGCTGGACAGTTACGTCCAGGATCGATACAGTGATTTGCGGCGGAAAAATTGTCAACATAGGAGGAAACTTGAATGGATAAAATGCTCATCCTGGAAGACGGAACATGTTTCAGGGGAAAGGCTTTCGGAAGCCTTAAGGATGCCTACGGTGAGGTTGTGTTCACGACATCAATGACAGGTTATCAGGAACTGCTCACTGACCAGAGCTTTCTTGGACAGATGGTGGTCATGACTTATCCGATGATAGGCAACTACGGGATAAACAGGGACGACTATGAGGCTGTAAGACCTATACTCCATGCGTTCATAGTCAGGGACCTTTGTGACGAGCCGTCTAACTTCAGGATGAACAGGACACTTGATGACTATCTCCTAAAGATGGATATTCCGGGCCTGTATGGAATAGATACAAGGAAGCTCACCAAGCACATAAGGGAAAAGGGAGCGGTAAAAGGCTGCATCGTGAGCAGCGACCTGTCCCTTGAGGAGGCAATGGAGCGCCTCAACGCATTCGAGCCTTTCCATGACCACATCGCAAGGTGCTCTATAAAGACGCCGTTTGAGGTTCCGGGCAACGGGAAAAGGGTCGTACTCCTTGACCTCGGAATGAAGCAGAGCATCCTCAAGGAGCTTGGGGCCATGGGCTTTCATGTCAATGTGGTACCTCACGATACGAAGGCTGAGGAAATCATGGAATACAATCCGGATGGCATAATGCTCTCCAACGGTCCCGGGGATCCGAAGGATGCTCTGGGTGTGGTCGAGGAGATCAGAAAGCTGCTTCCTAAGGTTCCGGTTTTCGGAATCTGCATGGGACATCAGCTGCTTTCCCTTGCCTGCGGTGCGGACACAAGGAAGATGAAGTTCGGGCACAGGGGCGGAAACAACCCGGTAAAGGACCTGGAGACAGGTAAGATAATGATAACGAGCCAGAACCATGGATATGTGGTTGACATGAATACCATTGAAGGAACGGGACTTGTGGTGACCCACAAGTGCGTGAACGAGGGCAGCATAGAAGGTGTCAGGCACACGAAGTACAATGCCTTTTCTGTGCAGTTCCATCCTGAGAGCTCACCTGGACCCACGGACGCAAAAAGAATATTCCTTAAGTTCAAGGAAGCCATGAATGCAGGAGGACCAAAGAATGCCTAAGAGAGAAGACCTGAAGAAGATACTTGTAATAGGTTCAGGACCGATTATAATCGGCCAGGCTGCAGAATTCGATTATGCAGGAACCCAGGCGTGCACAGCCCTCCGGGAGGAAGGGATAAGCGTAGTCCTTGTCAATTCCAATCCGGCAACGATAATGACAGACAGGGAGATGGCGGACAAGGTATACATGGAGCCGCTGTCAAAGGAATTCATAAAGAGGATATTAAGGAAGGAAAGGCCACAGGCCATACTTCCGTCCCTTGGAGGCCAGACGGGACTGAACATGGCTGTTGAGCTTCATGAGGATGGAATCCTGGATGAGCTCGGGATCGAGATACTTGGTACGGACCTTGAAGCCATAAAGAAGGCAGAGGACAGGGAGCTATTCAGGAACCTGATGAAGAAGATCGGCGAGCCTGTGCCGCCATCCTTCATAGCTGACAGCGTCCAGGGCGCACTGAACTTTGCAAGGGAAATAGGTTTTCCGGTAATAGTCAGGCCCGCATTCACACTTGGAGGTACCGGAGGAGGCATATGCAGGGATGAAGCTGAGCTGAAGGTTACTGTCGAGAACGGACTTTCACTGTCACCTGTGAACCAGTGCCTGATAGAGATGTCAATCGCCGGCTGGAAGGAAATCGAGTTCGAGGTAATGAGGGATGCCAACGATACCGCCATAGCGGTATGTTCAATGGAAAACTTCGACCCGGTGGGTATCCATACAGGCGACTCCATTGTAGTTGCACCCTGCCAGACACTTACTGACAAGGAACTCCAGATGCTTAGGGATGCTTCCCTCAAGATAATAAGGGCACTGAAGATAAAAGGCGGCTGCAATGTCCAGCTTGCGCTTCATCCGGATTCCTTCGACTACTACATAATAGAAGTAAATCCGAGGGTTTCCAGGTCTTCAGCCCTGGCATCGAAGGCAACGGGCTACCCTATAGCAAAGATTGCGGCAAAGATCGCACTGGGACTGAACCTTGACGAGATGCTCAATCCAGTCACCGGAGTCTCATATGCATGCTTCGAGCCGGCACTTGACTACATAGCGCTGAAGCTCCCAAGGTTCGCCTTTGACAAGTTCAGGTTTGCAAACAGGAAGCTGGGGACCCAGATGAAGGCGACAGGAGAGGTCATGTCCCTTGGAAGGACCTTCGAGGAGGCACTTCTCAAGGCTGTAAGGTCCCTCGAGATAAAGACAGAATACCTTGACCTTAGGAAATACAGGAAGGCAGACGATGAAAAGCTTGTGAAGCTTCTGGGTCGTGCTGAGGATGAAAGGCTGTTCGTGATCTACGAGCTGCTGAGAAGAGGCAAGTCCGTGGACCTGATCCATGAGGCTACCCTGATTGATGAGTTCTTCCTAAGCAAGATAAGGAAGATAGTCGCCATGGAGAATACCATAAGGGAAGGAAGCCTGTCAGACGTCCTCTACGAAGCGAAGAGGATGGGATTCTCCGACAAGACCATAGCTGAGATCAAGGAAATTGATCTTGATGATGTTGTGGATGCGAGGAAGGAAAAGGGAATTATACCGGTATTCAAGATGGTGGATACCTGCGCCGGAGAGTTCAGCTCAGAAACACCTTATTACTACTCCACATATGAGGAAGAGAATGAATCCGTGAAGAGCGGAAAGGAAAGCATAATAGTACTTGGGTCAGGCCCCATAAGGATAGGACAGGGTGTTGAGTTTGACTACGCGACGGTCCATTGTGTCTGGTCCATCAAGGACTTCGGCTATGAAGCGATAATCATAAACAACAATCCGGAGACGGTATCAACTGACTTCTCGATATCCGACAAGCTCTACTTCGAGCCTCTCACTGTCGAGGATGTCATGAACATAGTGGACCTCGAGCAGCCTAAGGGTGTTATTGTCCAGTTCGGAGGACAGACAGCCATAAATCTGGCTGAAGGTCTGCAGAAGAGAGGGGTCAAAATTCTCGGCACCACCCTTGAGAGCATAGACCTTGCGGAAGACAGGGATATGTTCGAGAAGAAGCTCAAGGAGCTTGGAATTCCAATGCCGAAGGGAGATATGGCGGTAAGTGTGGAAAAAGCTCTGGAAGTGGCGGCTGAAATAGGATATCCTGTACTTGCAAGGCCGTCGTATGTGCTTGGCGGCAGGAACATGGAGATAATCTACACGAAAGAGCATCTCGCGGACTACATGGAGAGGAACATCTCTGAAAACGGAACGGACCCGATCCTCATAGACAGGTATCTTGTGGGTAAGGAAGTCGAGGTTGATGCCATCTGTGACGGCAGTAATGTCATGATCCCCGGAATCATGGAGCATATAGAAAGGGCGGGAGTCCATTCCGGCGATTCCATGGCGGTATACCCTCCATTCAAGATATCAGAGGAATGCAAGAGGACGATTACCGACTACACTGAGAGGATTGGGACAGGCCTTGGTATAGTAGGTCTCTACAACATACAGTTTGTAGTGGAGAAGAGCGGGGAAGTGTTCGTGCTTGAGGTTAATCCAAGAAGCTCCAGGACAGTGCCATTCCTTTCCAAGATAACAGGGATAAACATGGGAGATGTGGCGACAAAGGCCATACTTGGCAGGAACCTTATCGAGCAGGGTGTGCCTCTCGGACTCCTCAGGGAGAAGGAGGGCTATGCAGTAAAGATGCCGGTGTTCTCGTTCTCCAAGCTCAGGAAGGTCGATATCGCACTTGGGCCTGAGATGAAATCGACAGGCGAGGCAATAGGGATCGACAGGACCCTTGAGAAAGCCCTCTACAAGGCACTTGTAGCTGCAGGGTTCAAGATGCCGGAATACGGCAAGGTACTGTTTACCATAGGTGACAGGGACAAGGAAGAGGCCCTGAAGGTAGCCAAAGGCTTCAGGGATATCGGATACTCCATAGTAGCCACAGAAGGTACAAAGAAGTTCCTTGAGGCGAACGGAGTTCAGGCAAAGTACGTTTCCAAGATAGGGGATCCCGGAAAGACAGTAATAGATGTCATCAGGAGAAGAGAAGTCCAGTTTGTCGTGAACACCTTCACTGAAGGGGGCAAGGACAAGATGACGGACGGCTTCAAGATGAGAAGGGAATCTGTCGAGAACAACATACCATGCCTGACATCGCTTGATACGGCGGAAGCGGTGCTGAAGGTGCTTGAATCAAGGAGCTTCAGCCTCGACAACATATAGATTCTGGAGGTGCGGATTGAAGAGGATAATGCTTTGCACTCTGATTGAAAACAGGACGATAGCTGAAGATACGCTTCTTATGGTGCTAAAGGCAGATCCTGTGGCCCTTGCTGACTTTGAGCCTGGTGTTTTCGTCAACGTGAGGATCATGGACAGCGATTCACCTCTTCTCAGAAGACCGATATCAGTCCATGAGACAGATATCGAGAAGGGGATGCTTAAGCTTATATACAAGGTAGTCGGTGAAGGTACAAGGAAGCTCAGCGAAAAGAAAACAGGAGAAATCGTGGATATCTTCGGACCTCTTGGTACGGGATTCCCAATACAGTCCGATGCGAAAAGTGTAATTCTCATAGGAGGCGGGGTAGGTATCCCCCCTCTTTATGAGCTGGGAAAAAGGCTTGCAGAAAAAGGCGTCACAGTAACAACAGTCCTCGGAGCAAGAAATTCAGAAGGGCTTTTCTGCCTTGAGGAATTCGGCACTCTTGGAAGGGTAGTCACTGCTACAGAGGATGGAAGCCATGGGGTGAAGGGCTTCGTGACAGATGCCATAAAGGCAGAGGACATTGACTTTGACTGCCTCTATGCATGCGGACCGAAGCCGATGCTGAAGGCGATTGACATAGAGTACAGGGGCAAAAAGGAAGGCTACCTTTCATTTGAGGAAAGGATGGCATGCGGAATAGGAGCATGCTATGGATGCATGACTAAGACAAAGGACGGGCTGAAGAGGGTATGCAAGGACGGACCTGTATTCAGTCTGGGGGAGGCAGTATATGAGTAGTGAGATGCTTAAGGTGGATCTCCCTGGTCTGTCGCTTAAAAATCCGGTAATGCCTGCTTCGGGTTGCTTCGGATTCGGGAAGGAGTTCGCAGAGCTCTATGACCTGAACATACTCGGCTCAATAATGGTCAAGGCAGTCACAAGGGACTTGAGGGAAGGAAACCAGATGCCAAGGCTTGCGGAGACACCCTCTGGCATGCTGAACGCCATTGGCCTCCAGAATCCCGGGATTGACGGTGTGGAAGAAGAGATGAAGTGGCTGGAGAGGTACGACATCCCCATAATAAGCAATGTGGCAGGATATACCGAGGATGAGTACGCATACGTTGCTGAAAGGATCTCGAAGGTAAGGAACGTGGGAGCCCTTGAGATCAACATTTCCTGCCCCAACGTGAAGAAGGGAGGGATCACCTTCGGTACAGATCCGGATGTGGCCTACAGCCTTACAAAAAGGATCAAGGAAGTAACCGGCAAACCCATATATATGAAGCTTTCGCCTAACGTCACCGATATCGCGGCAATGGCAAGGGCAGTAGAGAGCGGCGGAGCTGACGGTATAACCATGATAAACACTTTGGTGGGAATGCGGCTTGACCTGGCGACAGGGAGACCGGTGCTGGCAAACGGCACTGGCGGACTTTCGGGACCTGCTGTGAAGCCAGTTGCTGTCAGGATGGTCTACGAGGTGTACAAGGCAGTGAAGATTCCGATAATCGGAATGGGTGGAATAAGGAATGCAGAGGATGTCCTTGAGTTCCTTTATGCAGGGGCCAGCGCAGTTGCGGTAGGAACAGCGAATTTCGTCAATCCCTTTGTATGCAGGGATATCATAGAGGAGCTGCCAGGTGTTCTCAGAAAATATGGATTCAGTAGCGTAAAGGATGCTGTGGGATACAGCCACAGGCTTGGAGGAAGATGATGAAGGATGTCATAGTTGCCCTGGATTTCAAGAACAGGAAGGAAACCATGGCTTTTCTTGAAGGCTTCAAGGAAGGTATTTATGTAAAGATAGGGATGGAGCTCTTCTACGGCGAAGGCCCTGAAATAGTTAGGGAGATAAGGAAGATGGGACACAAGGTGTTCCTTGACCTGAAGCTCCACGATATCCCGAATACGGTCAAGAGTGCAATGAAGAGCATACTGAGGCTTGAAGCCGACATGGTGAACCTTCATGCATCAGGCGGAAGCGTCATGATGGAAGAGGCGATGAACGCATGCAGGGAAGAGGGGAAGAAGCCTCTCGTGATAGCGGTGACACAGCTTACTTCAACGACTGAGGAGCTCATGCAGTCAGAACTGCTGATCGACAGGAGCCTCACTGAGACGGTTCTCTCGTATGCTGAGAACGCGAAGAAGGCAGGCCTTTCAGGAGTTGTCTGTTCAGCCCTTGAGGTCCCGGTAATCAAGGAGCATCTCGGAGAGGGGTTCATAACTGTAACTCCAGGAATAAGACCGCTTGACTCAGCTGCAGGAGACCAGAAGAGGATCGTTACACCGGCAAGGGCAAGGGAGCTTGGCTCCGACTACATAGTGGTAGGAAGGCCTATTACCAGGGCTGAAGACCCTGAAAAGGCATACAGGGAAATAAAGAAGGAATTTTTGGGGGTATAGCAATGAAGGAACTTGCAAAGGCGCTTCTTAAGATAAAGGCGGTAAGCCTTTCTCCTGAAAAGCCGTTCACATGGGCATCAGGCATAAAATCACCGATATACTGCGACAACAGGCTTATCCTTTCCTATAAGGAAGAGAGGGAGCTCACCCTCAATGAGATGAAAAGGGTGGTAAGCGAGAAGTACCCTGAAGCGGAATGCCTTATGGGCACCGCCACGGCAGGTATCCCTCATGCTGCGATAGTCGCATGGGAGCTCGGGATCCCGATGGGTTTCGTTAGGGGCAAGGCAAAGGACCACGGCAAGGAGAACAGGATAGAGGGCAAGGTATTCCCAGGCATGAAGACTGTGGTGATAGAGGACCTGATATCTACGGCAGGTTCATCTGTTGATGCTGTGAACGCACTCAGGGAAGCAGGCTGCGATGTTTTGGGGATAGTCTCCATATTCACCTACAATCTGAAGAAGGGTGAAGAGACACTCAAAAAGAATGATGTGGAGAACACATCACTCACAGACTATGACGAGCTGATCGAAGCCGCAATTGAAGACAACTATATTGAGAGCGCTTCATTGGCAAAGCTCATGGAGTGGAAAAAGGATCCTTCAAACGAAGATTGGATGACAAAATGATGATAGGGGCGAAAAGCCCCTTTTCTGTTGGGGTATGGGAACTTCCTCCAGGAAATTCCTGTTGCGAAACCATATTGCCTTTGGTAGAATAAGTCATGGAAAGCCTTGATGAGAAGAGTAGCGCATTGGTATTTGCTTAAGAGAGCCCTGGTTTGGTGTGACAGGGTGCAGTTAATGCAGTGAAAATGACCTCGGAGCATGTGCCCGGTAAAAAGGACACACGGCAGCAACCGTTATATTGCATAAGGTGGCTTTGTCACCTTTCGAGGCGTAATCCGTGAGGCTTGCGCGAACTGGAGTGGTAACACGTTTAAAGACGTCTCTATGGCATCGCCATAGGGCTTTTTCATTTTTAAGGGAGGATTTTTCAAATGAACACCTATTATATCACGACCCCAATCTATTACCCGTCTGCAAACCTGCATATAGGAAACACCTATACTACTGTTGCAGCTGACGCCCTTGCAAGGTACAAAAGGAAGGCAGGCTTCGATGTCATGTTCCTGACGGGATCAGACGAGCACGGCCAGAAGATACAGAGGATTGCCGAGGAAAAGGGCGTAAAGCCGATAGAGTATGTTGACGGCATAGTCGAAGGGATAAAGGAACTGTGGAAGCTAATGAACATAAGCTACGACAAGTTCATAAGGACCACCGACGATTACCATATCAAGGCTGTCCAGGACATATTCAAGAAGCTCTATGACAAGGGTGACATCTACAAGAGCGTATACGAGGGCTGGTATTGTACTCCTGATGAAGCATTCTGGACGGATACCCAGATAGTTGACGGGAAGTGCCCTGACTGCGGAAGACCTGTCGAGAAGGCCAAGGAAGAGGCTTATTTCTTCAAGATGAGCAAGTACGCTGACAGACTGATCAAGCACATTGAGGACAACCCGGAGTTCATCCAGCCTGAATCAAGGAAGAACGAGATGCTGAACAACTTCCTTAAGCCAGGCCTGCAGGACCTTTGCGTTTCAAGGACCAGCTTCGACTGGGGAATACCTGTGTCATTTGACACTGAACACGTTGTTTATGTATGGATAGATGCCCTTTCCAACTATATTACTGCACTTGGCTACGGCTCGGAGAACGAAGAGAATTACAGGAAGTACTGGCCTGCGGACGTCCACCTCATAGGAAAGGACATCCTGAGGTTCCATACTATATACTGGCCGATAATGCTAATGGCACTTGATGTAGAGCTTCCCAAGCAGGTGTTCGGACACGGCTGGCTGCTTGTTGACGGCGGCAAGATGTCAAAGTCAAAGGGCAATGTTGTTGACCCTGTTGTCCTTGTCGAGCACTTCGGGGTGGATCCTGTCAGATACTTCCTTCTAAGGGAGATACCGTTTGGAAATGACGGACTATTCAACAATGAGACTTTCATAAAGAAGACCAATGCGGACCTTGCCAATGACCTGGGCAACCTGCTTTCAAGGACTGTGGCCATGGTTTCCAAGTATTTCGGAGGCACGATACCATCAGGGTCATTCTCCGGAGATTATGACGAAGAGCTGAAGACCCTTGCGCTTTCGACACCGAAGCTGGTTGAGGAATCAATAGGAAACCTCAGGATACCAGAAGCGCTTGGTCATATATGGACGCTCATCGGCAGGGCCAACAAGTACATCGATGAAACGACTCCATGGATACTGGCAAGGGATGAGGAAAAGAAAGACAGGCTTGGAACGATACTCTACAACCTGCTTGAAGCCTTGAGGTTCTCAGCAGCGCTGGTCGAGCCTTTCCTGCCTGATACTGCAGAGAGGATAAGGGAGCAGATCAATGCTGATGACCTTTCCTTCGGAAGCCTTGCATCCTTCAGCGGAACAAAAGAAGGAAGCAGCGTGAAACCGGGCAATGCCATATTCCCGAGGATCGACATGGAAAAGAAGCTTGAGGAGCTTGCAAAGCTCTCTGCAAAGCCTGAAGAGAAGAAGGTTGAATTCAGACCACTGAAGGAAGAGATTACTATTGAAGACTTTGCAAAGCTTGACCTGAGGGTAGGCAGGATAATTTCTGCTGAGCCTGTCAAGGGAGCTAAGAAGCTCCTGAGGCTGAAGGTGGATATCGGCGGAATGGAGAAGCAGGTAATTTCAGGGATAGCTGAGCACAAGAAGCCGGAAGAGCTTGTCGGCACCAACATAATCCTTGTTGCCAACCTTAAGCCTGCAAAGCTCAGGGGCGAGCTTTCCGAAGGAATGATACTGGCCGCATCAACAGCTGATGGGAAGAACCTGTACATTGTAACATCGGAAGGTGAACCTGGAACTGAGGTCAGATAACAGAACTGGTATCAGTCTCCAGCGCATCATGCATTATCTTAAGCATAATATTTTCAGTATAAAAAATGAAGGGAATCCGGGAATCGGATTTCCTTCACTTTTTTATATGATATCTGGCATGCCTGAGTGAACTTGTCCCATTCTTAAGGTACAGGCTGGGTGACATAGTCACAGACCAATTAAGAGACCAATTAAGAGACCATTAACAGACCATTATGAATGTTGTTGACAATATGAGTCCAATAGTATACAATTCATTAGAACTTTAACTCAGTCCCGTGAGGCTGAAAAGATTGCAGCCAGAATATAGCTTAAGGAGCCAAACCTATGCTGAAGATGCAATACAAGTTCAAAATGGAGAATCCTGCAGCTTATTGAAAGGCATTGCAGCCCGGTAGGGAGCTGCGGATGATACCCATCTGTGAAACAGAGGTTTCACTGGCAGGGTCTTTTTTTTTGCCATTTTTCAGGATTTCAGTGCAATCTTCCTCACTTCGGGGAGGTCAAGTATCCTTATAAGGTCACCCTTCATGCTTATGAGCCCATCCCTTGAGAGATTAGCAAGCTCCCTTGAAAGCGAAGGCCTTTGCACTCCGAGGGTCTCAGCCCAGTATTTCTTGGTAAAGGGGATCTTTATTGAGAGGCTTCCCCTTTCTTCATGTATGGAATAAAGGTATTCACATATCTTTTCACGGAGCGTCTTAAGGGTAACCTCCCTTATCCTCTGTGTAAGCATGTATGTCCTGCCCGAAAGTGACTTCAGGAACAGCTCAAGGAAATTTTCATTCATTCTGCATAGCATTAGAACTGAGGACTTTTCCATCTCGAGCACGATTATGTCAGACTTTGCGAAGGCGCTCATCTGGTGCCGGTCATGTCCTGAAAACACCACTCCTGCACCGATGACCTCATCCTTCTCGACATCCATGAGAAGGAGCATCTTGCCGGAAGGGTCTATCTTCTGGACTTCGATAGTACCGCTCAGAAGAAGGAATATGGTATTGCACTCATCACCCTGGATGAACAGATACTCTTCCTTTTGATATGTCCTGAGGTTATAATTTAAGTTGTTCAGCACGTCGTCAAGCTCTTCGTTTGTAAAGGTGCTGAAGAGAGGGTTTTCCCTTATGAGCTCTAATGTCGGTCTTTTCTTCATGACTATCTCCTTGATGCTGCAAAATGAAGGAAATCATGCAAGGCAGCACTTTAAGTTTAAGTATATCATACGGAAGGCAAATCACTCAATTTAACCTAAAAAAGGCCATTTTGTTACAGAAATCTGACAAAATAGAGACAAAAATGAAATGTTAACACCTGTAAAGATGTCTTCACAACTGAAATTAGCATTGGTAATCAAAGGGTTTTTAAAAATGTTACGAAAATATGAATATTCGCCGTAAATATTTACAATTTATTCATATGTATGAAGATGTGAAGAACCGGAGACTTGGATCATGAATCGAGAGGAATGTAAAAATGAATAATATATTTGACTCACATGCACATTACGATGATGAACAGTTCGACGAGGACAGGGAGGAGCTTCTTCTTGAGCTTAAGGCATCAGGGGTTGCCGGAATACTAAACATGAGCTCTGACTACAAGTCCATCGAGACAACGAGGATCCTCACGGAAAACTACCCGTTCATATACGGCGCATGTGGTATCCATCCTGAAAATGCAGATGAATACAATGAGAATGTAAGGTCTGAAATGATCCTTCTTCTTAAGACGGATAAATTCAGGGCGGTCGGAGAGATTGGACTTGATTACTATTGGGAATCCAATCCCCCGAAGGAGATTCAGAAAAAGGTGTTCAGGGACCAGATGGAAATAGCGAAATCCCTTGGAATGCCAGTGGTTTTGCATGACAGGGACGCTCATGGGGATATGCTGTCGATTGTCAGGGAGTTTCCTGCAGTCACGGGAATATTCCATTCCTTTTCCGGAAGTGTCGAGATGGCAAGGGAAGTCGTCTCATTGGGCTACTATATTGGCATATCAGGTGTCGCTACCTTCAAGAATGCAAGGAAGCTCCCGGAGGTCATTTCAGAGATTCCTCTGGACAGATTGCTCATCGAGACAGATGCCCCTTACATGGCACCAGTCCCCTACAGGGGTAAAAGGAACAGGTCTGACTACCTGATTTACGTGGCTGAGAAGATAGCGGAGATTAAGGGGAAAAATGTCGAGGAGATACTGGAGGCAACCGCAGACAATGCCAGAAGGCTTCTTGGCATAAGGGATCAGCATGCAATCAAGTTGTAAAGAATTTCGTTCATAAAATATTAACATTTTAAATTGTGAAATCGTTCTGAACCGCATAACCATGCGGGTTTGGGGCGATTTTTTTGACACTTGGAAGGGGTGTGGATATAATTAGGACGTTACTCAACGAGGAGGTTGAAACATGAAAAAATTCTTTTCTAAGGGAGTGCTCATATCGCTGTTCGCAGCATTTGTCGTGTTTACGACAGCATTTGCAATAAACAGCATGAAGAAGCACGTGACTTTGGTGGTTGACGGAAAAGAACAGGTCATCGATACTTATGTGACTACAGTAGCCGAGTTTTTGGCAGAGAACGGGATAACAATTGATAGCAAGGATAAGATCGACAAGGGAACAGGAGACGGCCTGGCTAAGCAGGACAGGATAGTTATCACAAGGGCAGTCCCTGTGGTGCTGTATGCGGATGGAGCTATTCAGGAATTCATGACCGCTGAAAAGACGGTTCAGGATTTTCTTGATGCAGAGAGCGTTACATTAGGCGAAATCGACAAGATATCAGTCCCTGTGGAAACGATGGTATCAAGGGACATGGAAATTACGATTGTAAGGGTAACAAAGGAAATGGTTACTGAGAATGTGACCATTGCTTTCGGAGTGCAGGAGAAGAAAGACTCCTCCATTATGAAGGGCATAAAGAAGGTTACTCAGGAAGGAAGCGCTGGTGAGAAGGTCCTGACCAAGGAAAGGACCTATGAGGATGGCGTTCTTGTCTCTGAGGAGCTCGTGGGCGAGAATGTCACCAAGAGCCCTGTCGACAAGATTGTCGCCGTGGGAACCAAGGTAATGAGCTACGCTGCTGTAAATACAGCAACGAGAGGTCCGCTTCCTGCAAGCCTCAGCTACTCCAGCACGTATACCGTAAGGGCCACAGCATACGCAGGTGACGGGATAACCGCAAGCGGAGCAGTACCTGTCAGGAATCCCTCAGGATGGTCCACTATCGCTGTAGACAGGACAAGGATTCCGCTGGGTACCAGGGTCTATGTTGAGGGTTATGGATATGCCATAGCGCAGGATGTTGGCGGAGCTATCAAGGGTGACAGGATAGACGTGTTCATGAATTCTGAATCTGATGCAATCAGATGGGGAGTAAGGTACGTCAAAATCTACATACTTGACTGATAAGAGTAATAAGAAACGAATCCGGGAAACCGGATTTGTTTTTTTGCAGAGGATATCTCTGCTATAATAGCAGAGGCTTTCTCTGCTATAATAGACTGTAGAACTTTTTTAAGGTGGATGAATATGATAAGTGAGATAATCGTTGTAGAAGGCAGGGATGACATCACGGCTGTAAAGAGGGCTGTAGATGCTGAAGTCATAGCTGTCGGAGGCTACGGGATAAATGCAAGGATAATAGATATCATACGTGAAGCTGCAATAAGGAAAGGTGTCATAGTGCTGACCGACCCTGATTTTGCAGGGGAGCATATCAGGCGTATAATATCCAAGAGGGTGCCTGGGATAAGGCATGCCTACATCATGCGCTCCGAGGGGACCAAAGACGGGGACATAGGCGTTGAGAATGCCTCACCGGAAGCGATAAGGCGAGCCCTCTCAAATGCAAGGGCAAGCCAGTCAGAGCGGGCGATAACCTTCAACATGGAGGATATGCTGAGATTCGGGCTTACAGGCAGGACAGATTCGAAGGCAAGAAGACAGGTAATGGGAAAGGCTTTGGGGATCGGCTATGCAAATACCTCCGCTTTCCTGAAAAGGCTAAATTCATACGGTATCAGGGTGGAGGAATTTGAGGAAGCCCTGAAAGCCAATTTTGAGGAGTATTCTGATGGAGAATAAAAGTACCAGGAGCATTGTAGAAAAGTATGGTTTCAGATTCACAAAGAGTTTGGGACAGAATTTCCTTACCGACCTCAGGGTAGTCGATGACATCATCGCAGGTGCGGAGATAACAAAGGATGATTCAGTCATTGAGATAGGACCGGGTGTGGGTACCCTTACAAGGAAGCTTCTAGAGCATGCAGGAAAGGTAACGGCGATAGAACTTGACGAGGAGCTTATTCCCATACTTACCGAGGAGCTGAAGGAGTTCGATAACTTCACTCTTATACACGGTGATGCTGTGAAGCTTAACCTGAAGGAGATCGCCGGAGGTGACAGGGTCAAGTTTGTGGCAAACCTTCCTTACTATGTGACAACACCGATAATTGCGGGGATACTTTCAAGCGGTATGGATTTCGACAGCCTTACTATCATGGTCCAGAAGGAGGTTGCGGAGAGGATGGCAGCTGTTCCGGGGACCAAGGACTATGGCTCACTTACGATCCTCGTAAGGTATTACTGCGATACCAAGGTCGTGAGGAATGTACCGCCATCCGCGTTCATCCCCAGGCCGAAGATAGATTCGACTGTCATAAGGCTTGACAAGCTGGATAAGCCAAGAGCGGAGGTTGAAGACGAGAAGCTGTTCTTCAATATAGTCAGGCACTCGTTCAACATGAGGCGGAAGACCCTCGTGAATGGCCTGAAATCCATGGGTCTGAGCAGGGATACCATAGACGAGGCCATGGCGGAATGTGGAATCGGCAGCAATGTGAGAGGGGAGACCCTTTCTGTCGAGGAGTTCGCAAGGCTCTCCAATGCCATTGGAAAAAGAAGGTGACCAGCTTGAAAAGGAAGCTTCATTTCATCTCGGCACTTCTAATCATGATGCTCATGCTTCAGGGATGCGCGGCTATAGATTCGCTGAGGCTGCGATACGGTTTGATCAACCAGGACTTTGAGTTCCTTAAGAGCGAGGACCTTGAATCCATAATCATACAGAGTGTCAGGGACAAGGGCTTCAGGTTCGTGGTGACGGACAGGATAGCCATAGGGGACCTGTATTCAAGCCTGAAGAAGGCGGATGCCACAGAAGAAAAGTCTGTTTTTGCACCTGACTATACCTTCGAGTTCCATATGATAGATGGAACGGTGATCGAGTATGACTATGTTGCCGGAGTCTCCAAACAGGACAAGGGCAATTTCTACAGCGATGAGAAAAGCTTCAGGGTTCCGGAGAGGATAGACAACGACCTGATCAGGAACCTGTATACACTGAGGAAGCCAAAGTATTTCGAGGATATATACTATGGCTCGCTGTCTGAGCTTACAGGGCTTCTTAAGGAAGAATATCCTGGAATGAGCATAGGAATTAGGATCTCAAATGATGTGGATACTCTCAAGTACCAGATCTCAAGGGACATCGAGGACTTCAGGCTGCAGCTGCTGGAGAAGGGAGCGATGCTGCTCTCATCAGGGGAAAAGACTGATATTGTGCTGGAAGTGAAGACTCAGGGGTATAAGACCAATGTGTTCAAGGCTGTCGTAACCCTGAGGAATGAAAAGGACTATACGAAAAGAAGCTTCTATATCTACGGGAAATATTCCAATGATATAAGCAAGTGGGATACGATAATTTCAGAGGAGAAGCCAGCAGGCTTTTAGGGAGGTTCCAATGTCATCATGTTCAACCTGTGCATCCAAGAGCGGATGCAGCAAGGATATCAAATGCGATTTCATAAAGCCGAAGTATGGCAGGATAAGACATGTTGTAGGTGTAATAAGCGGAAAAGGCGGAGTGGGAAAGTCCAGCGTAACTGGGATACTCGCAGTGCAGCTGAGGAAGCTGGGCTATAGGGTAGGAGTCCTTGACGGTGACATGACAGGCCCGTCCATACCCAGGTTTTTCGGAATCAACGAGGAAAGGACCGGATATGCACCAACTGACGTAAAGGATGTGTTCAAGTTCATACCTGTGGAAACAAGCCTTGGTATTAAGACCATCTCAATGAACTTCATGATCGAAGAGGAGGAGCCTCTCCTATGGAGGGGGCCGGTGCTTGGTAATGCGCTTACGCAGCTTTTCCAGGACACTGACTGGGGAAATCTGGACTATCTGCTCATCGACATGCCGCCGGGTACCGGAGACATAGCACTGACCATAATGCAGCAGTTCCCGGTTGACTACCTTGTAGTGGTATCGACACCTCAGGACATGGTCTCAATGATCGTGAAGAAGGTGGTGAACATGGCCGAGAAGCTTGAAGTGCCTATAAAGGGAGTAGTCCAGAACATGTCGTATATCAGATGCGGAAGCTGCGGTGAGAAGATGAACGTATTCTCAAGGAACACAGCAGAAAGCCAGGCTGAAAAGATGGGACTGCCACTACTTGCAGAGCTCCCCATCGACCCTGACTTCGCATCCTATCTTGAAGAGGGGATGGCTGAGCGCTACGCAGCCACAAACAAGGATTATGACATCCTTATGGAAGCCTTCAGGAATGATGAGAATGAGATTGCGAAGAGGGTAGCTGAAGCGAAGAAAAAGTCGATACCTTTCCTGGATAGTTAAATGATGAAACATTTTGCGGCAATTATCGCAAAGTGTTTCTTTTTATTATAGGATAAATACTAATATAAGCCGAGTAATATTGGTGATAATTTATCTTCACTAAAATTTAACATTAAAAATATGTCGAATAAGTATTGATTGAAAATTGAAAAATTGATATAGTGGTACAAACAATGATGATAGATATATTGCATGTTGTTACACTATATTATGGAGGTATTGTATGAAGAAAAAATTTGCTGTCATTCTTTCTGCCATCATGGCCCTCAACCTGACACTACCTGTTCTTGGAGCGGAAAAGCAAGCGGGAGGCACAGTCCATATCGATCCGATTGCAAACCTTGCGCTTACACAGGAACAGCTGAACGCCGGATATGAAGTGAATGTAACTGGATATGTCGAATTCGACAACAGAGTACCGGATAAAGATGGTGGACTTGTATTTTCGAACCAGGGCAGGCTTGATATACTGACACTAGAAGTTCAGAAGGACGGAGGAGCATTTGAATCCATTCAAAAAATCGATAATGATCCACCGCTTGATGCGATGGACCTCGCATCTCGAGGTAAATTTGGAAGAGAATTCGGATTTACTGCACCATGGAAAATAACTGAAGTCGGTTCATATCTGCTTAAAGTCACAGCAACATTCACAGGCCCTTACGAGGCAGCATCGGATGTGGAAGATGTGACAGTTGAACTGCTTATTCCGATTATAGTCGATTATCCTGCAGCCCCTGCAGTCGCTGCTGCAATTCTCAAGAATGCTGGAATACCTCACAGGTACCAGATATCCGGAAAGACATACGGAAACTACATTTCAGACGTTGCAGCACATATGGGAAGCACAGAAAATGATGAGAACGGATCATGGTTTGATGGAATCGACAAGAGTGATGTTGATGCGTACTATGAGGCGGTTTACGATTATCTTAAATCTATAGGTGCTAACCTTCCGTAAATCAAACTAACAAGGACCATGCTTCACATCACATGAAGCATGGTCCTTTAATTTACTTTACCGGAACCTTGTACCCGGGATTCACGGCCTTAAGCAGCCTGTTCCATGGAACGAAAGCAAGGACTGCAAGTATTATTGCCATTTCACCAAGAAGGAACGGGGCGTTGTAGGTTATCGAGTAGATCCAGAGTGCACTTCCTGTCTGCATGCCTTCAGGTGCATATTCCGCGAAGAACACGACTCCTGAAAGGACATGTGGTATGAGCCTCATGATATGGGCAGCGACCGCTCCTGCGAACCTGTTGCTGAAGAAGCCTGATACTCCAATCAGCATGAATGGGATAGGATAGTCAAGGAGCGTCTGGATCGGGTGCACGATGTACGGTCCCATGAACAGGTTGACTATGCCGAAGAGGAATCCAGTGAGCATTCCGACTTCAGGTCCGTATGCGTACGACAGTATTATTATCGGCAGCACTGATGCAAGGGTTACGCTGCCGCCCTGCGGCATCTTGTACAGGATGATGTTGTTGAGGACCGCTGACAATGCGACTGCCATTGCTATTTTTGCCATGAGCTGAGGTGTAAGCTTTACCTTCCTCAGACTTATCAGGAATACGATGCCGCCGAGCAGGATGATAAGCGCTGCGATTGCCATAGGATTGTCCCTGAGCGCCGCAAATGCCTCGCCGAAGCTTTCGAGAATTGATAGAAACATTATTTTACCTCCTTCTATAGGCTGGAAAAATAAAACCGTCCTGCGGTGCAAGACGGTTTGAAACCACTTTTTCCGCTTCCCTACGCTGGTACTAACCAGATCAGGTTACAGGGTTAGCTTTCCGCCTCTCAGCCCTTTCGGGCACCCCTAGCCTTTTTTATCATTCTAATACATATTCATGTCAAGGTCAATCTTATAGCGGATTTCTCTGGAGGCATATGCCGAGAAGTCCCTTTCCCGTATGGACACCGAGGGCCGGGCTGATCTGCCTCAGGTCCATGCTCTGGACGTTCTTCATCTTCATTATGGTCTCCACCAGTGCTTTGCCTTCTTCAAGAGCAGCTCCATGCATGACGTAAACATTGCATTTGTATTTCGCGAGGTTTTCCTCAAGGATTCCCACAAGCCTGAGAAGTGCCTGCTTCCTGCCCTTTGCCTTGGCTATGGTGTAGTAGATTCCGTCACGGTTAACGGAAATTATCGGCTTGAGGTTCAACAGCTGTCCGATCGTTCCTGCCACCTTGCCGATCCTTCCGCCCTTCATGAGGTATTCCAGGGTATCCACATAATAGTATGTGTCTATGGTTTCCTGGAAGGCAGCAAGCTTTTCAAGGATCTCCTCTAGTGCCATTCCTGACTTTATAAGCCTTCCTGCCTCAAGGACAGTTATGCCTTCAGCCATTGAAAGGTTCTTTGTGTCGAATACATGGGTCACCATTGACGGATGCTCCTCGGCATACATCTTTACGGCATTCGCTGTCCCTGAAAGTCCGCTTGAGATGAAAACGCCGAGCACGTGGGTATATCCTTCATCCTTCAGCTCCCTGTAAAGCGCTTCGATGTCTTCTCCTGATGGAAGGCTGGTCTTAGGGACCTCCTTCTCCAGGTTCGCATATACCTCATCTGGATGTATTTCAACCCTGTCCCTGTATTCTTTGTCTGCATAGATTATCCTGAGCGGCAGGAGCCTGGCTCCGCACTCCTTAAGTTCTTCGTCGGTCAGGTCACAAGCGCTGTCTGTGACTAGTGCTATCTTACTCATTATTATCTCCCCTCATGGCTTTCTTATATAAAGTATAGCAAAGCGATTAAGGATAAACAATGAAACAGATCCTGTTCATGGATTGTTCTTGTAATTTCAGGTGTATTTGCACGGATTTAGATAGTAAAATGTATTTGTCGGTCTTATACGGACCACATCATTTCCACCGCATGGGAGCGGCGGATAAGGAAGGAGAGTGACTATGATGGCCGAAAAGAGCCTTCATGAGATGTTCAGTTTCACTCTGGACATGGAAAAGGAAAATGTTGTTATACCGGTATGCGAGGATGCAGCCGTAGAGGAGGCCTTCAGGGAGGAATATTCATTCCTGTCAGGAAAGGGGATATTCACAGGAAAATCCGGAGAGGTCTACTCTACGTTAGGTGCAGAGCGCAAAGGGGTTTTGATTTTCATAGGACTTGGAAAGGAGAAATCCGTAAACCTGGAAAAGATAAGGAAGGCGGGCTTCAGGGCTGCGCAGGAGCTTGCATCAAACAAGGTGGCTGCTGCATGCATGAGGATATCTAAGCTTTCAGGGCTATGCTACAAGGAGACTACCAAGGCATGGGTGGAAGGGATGCTTCAAAGCGCATATTCCTTCGACAAATACCTTGCGAAAAAGAAGGATAATCCCAAGCTTCAGATGTCATTCCTCATAAAGGAAGGAAAGGAAGATAAGGTAAGGTCGGCCATTTCTGAGACAATGAACCTTATGGATGCTGTGTTCCTTGCAAGGGACCTTGTTAATGAGCCTGCGATATCGCTGACACCTCGAACACTTGCTGAGGTTGCCGGTAAGGAGCTGACTCCATTCGGAGTCGAGGTTGAGGTGCTTGGAAGATCCGCTGCAGCCGACCTTGGGATGGAGGCTTTCCTCGCTGTTGCCAAAGGCTCATCCGAAGAACCAAAGGTCATCGTAATGAGATACAGGGGCGATGCTGAAAGCTCAAGGCTCCTGGGACTTGTCGGCAAGGGAGTTACCTACGATTCAGGCGGATATTCACTTAAGCCCAAGGATTCCATGGTAACCATGTATGACGACATGGGCGGTTCTGCGGCAGTCATCGGGGCCATGAAGGCACTTGCTGCCAACGGAGTGAAAAGGAATGTGACCGCGGTGGTACTTGCGACAGAGAACATGGTAAACGGTGAAGCCTACAAGCCGGGAGACATCATCGGATCAATGGCCGGAAAGTCCATTGAGATACTGTCCACAGACGCGGAGGGAAGGCTTACGCTCGCTGATGCACTCCACTATATCATAACCAGGGAAAAGGTGGACGAGGTCGTTGACATAGCAACTCTTACCGGAGCCTGTGTTGTCGCCCTTGGCGAGCAGATGTCAGGAGCCTTCGCAAGCGATGATGAGCTTATGCAGAGGGTCAGGAAGGCAGCGGAGAAGGCAGCAGAGCCAACATGGCAGCTTCCCCTCAATGAAGAATACAGGGAGCTTGTGAAGGGAACGAGGTCAGACCTCAAGAACAGCGGAGGAAGATGGGGTGGAGCGATAAGCGCGGCCGCATTCCTCAGGGAGTTCACAGGCGACACACCTTGGGTTCATCTTGACATAGCGGGTACCGCATATCTCACATCAGGAAAGGGCTATCTTCCTAAGGGAGCTACAGGAACAGGAGTGAAGACCCTGTACAACCTGGCTCTGGAGGCTGTGGAACCAGGCTGCGGCTGCGGTGACAGGAATTGAATGCAGCAGGCAGAAGGTTAGGCAATACGATAGATGCCATGAAGGGAAAGCGGCTCACCCAGATCATAGTTTCCGACCCCTCCTCGATACTTTACCTGACAGGCAAGGATATCCATCCAGGAGAAAGGCTGCTGGCTCTTCTATTGAGGGAAGAGGGAATCCCTGTCCTGTTCATAAACGAGCTGTTTCCGACAGAGGAGGCAGAAGGGCTTGAAATCGTCTGGCTGAAGGACACTTCAGATGGGATAGGGATCATGGCGGAATACATCGTTCCTAATAAGCCTGTCGGAATAGACAAGACATGGCCTTCGGGATTCCTTATAAGCCTCATGGAAAAGACAGGTTCCCGCGATTTCGTGAACTCCTCCCCAATCGTAGACAGGATAAGGGCCATCAAGGACGAGGAAGAGACACGCCTCATGGAAGAGGCCTCCAGGCTAAACGACAAAGCCATGGAGATGCTTGTCGGATCCATAGGAGAAAGCCATACTGAAAAGGACCTGGCAAGGCTGCTCTCTGAGATCTATGAGGAGCTTGGCACGGAAGGGTTCTCCTTCGAGCCCATAATAGCCTTCGGGCCTAACGGGGCTGACCCTCACCACAGCAATGGGAGTGCACTTCTCAAGGCTGGAGATTCAATAATAATAGACATAGGCTGCAGGAAGGATGGATACTGCGCAGACATGACGAGGACAGTATTCTGGAAGGAGATCCCTGAAAGGTCAAGGGAAGTCTATGAGACTGTTCTTGAGGCGAACATAAGGGCAATTGATATGGTCAGGCCCGGAGTCAGGTTCTGCGATGTGGACCAGGCTGCGAGAGGCTTCATAGAGGAAAAGGGCTTCGGCAGGTATTTCACCCACAGGACGGGCCACTCGATCGGTCTCGATGTGCACGAGGCAGGTGACGTATCATCAGCCAATACCTCGATCCTGGAACCTGGCATGGTATTCTCAGTTGAACCGGGAATTTACCTTCAGGGTGACGTTGGTGTCAGGATCGAGGACCTTGTGCTTGTAACAGAGGATGGGCATAAGGTGATTAATTCATACACGAAGGAAATCATGGTCATCGGGACAGAAGTTTAGCGGCTGCATCACAGATGAAGTTTTATGCACATTAAAATGATGAATATTGACATGAGAAATGAGGCGCGCTCCGGATCCGGAGCGCGCCTCGACTATTCTTATTCAATGTTCTTGGTAATGGGGCATGAGTAAAGTTCTGTCTTGTCTAGAAGTCAGAGCTCTTCGGTGTCCTCGGGAACGGGATAACGTCCCTGATGTTAGTCATGCCTGTGATATACATGATGAGCCTCTCGAAGCCGAGACCGAAACCGGCATGCTTTGCACCACCGTATTTCCTGAGCTCAAGGTACCACCAGTAGTCCTCTTCGTTTAATCCAAGCTTTTCCATCCTGTCAAGAAGCACGTCAAGCCTTTCTTCCCTCTGGCTTCCGCCAATTATCTCCCCGACTCCGGGGACCAGGCAGTCCATTGCAGCGACTGTCTTGCCGTCATCGTTAAGCCTCATGTAGAATGCCTTTATCTCCTTGGGATAGTCAGTTACGAATACCGGCATGTTGAAGATCTCTTCTGTAAGGTATCTCTCATGCTCCGTCTGGAGGTCAGTTCCCCACTCGACCTTGTAGTCGAATTCCTTCCCGGATTTCAGGAGGAGCTCTACCGCTTCAGTGTAGGTAACCTTCTTGAACTCAGAATCCACAAGGAAATTGAGTCTTTCAAGGAGGGTCTTGTCGATGAAGCTGTTGAAGAACTGCATCTCTTCAGGTGCGTTTTCAAGTATGTACCTTATGACATACTTCAGCATGTCCTCAGCGAGCTGCATGTTGTCTGAGAGCTCAGCAAAGGCAATTTCAGGCTCTATCATCCAGAATTCTGCAGCATGCCTTGCGGTGTTTGAGTTCTCAGCCCTGAAGGTAGGTCCGAAGGTGTAGATGTTCCTGAATGCGAGGGCATAAGCCTCACCATTGAGCTGCCCTGATACTGTAAGGTTGGAGGACTTTCCGAAGAAATCCTTCGAATAGTCGATCTTACCGTCTTCAGTAAGAGGAGGATTCATGGGGTCAAGGGTTGATACCCTGAACATTTCCCCCGCACCTTCAGCATCACTTCCTGTTATTATCGGAGTGTGCACATATACAAAGCCTCTTTCCTGGAAGAACTTGTGGATCGCGAAGGCAGCCATGCTCCTTACCCTGAATACCGCTGAGTATGTGTTGCCCCTCGGTCTCAGGTGGGCTATGGTCCTCAGGTACTCGAAGGTATGCCTCTTTTTCTGCAGGGGATAATCAGCGCTTGATTCACCCTCGAGGATTATCTCCTTAGCCTTCAGCTCGAATGGCTGCTTTGCCTCCGGAGTCAGCACGAAGTCACCCTTAATGGTGATTGCCGTGCTTATATGGTATTTTGAGACATCTGAAAAATTTGGAAGGGTATCATCGAAGACCACCTGAAGATTCTTGAAGAAAGTACCGTCGTTCAGCTCGATGAACCCGAATGACTTGGAGACCCTTGAAGTCCTTATCCATCCGCTGACTTGAACTTCCTTGCCCGCAAAGTCGTCAGGCTTCGTATAAAGCTCTTTTACATATGGCATATTCGTTCCTCCTGATTATCGTAATATTTACATTAAAAGAGCTTCCGTCCCGAGGGGACTAGAAGCCCGGAACATTCTTTTGCTCCATGTATGTCAATTGCACATACATTTTAACCCATAAGGGTGATTTCTTCAAGTGGTTGAGGGATTTTGGGTTTCGGGCAGGTCCCGCTGGAATCCCAGGTACCTTGTACCCTGGAAGGCCAGTATGCCCTCGTCACCTTCCACAAGATATCCGAATACATTCCCGGCCACATGGAATTCCTGCCTTATTCCTGACATGAGCTCGAAGGTGGCGTAATATGTGGTGCTTGTGCTTGATGAAGGAGTATTCTGGTTAGCGTGGTGATGATGGGAAACATTTGTCCTTTTTGCTACGACCCGCGCCCTTTCCTCAAGCCTTGGAGAGTTGTTGTTCCTTGACCACTCTCCTATACCTCTTATGATGCTCAGGATAAGCATTGAACCTATGAAAAGGAACCCAAGTGCCACTATGAATGGTATTATTCTGAAGAATCCAAAGTCTGAATCAAATAGAGAAGCGTGCATTTTTACCTCCTATGCGCCTTCGCTCAAGAATCTGTACTGTGACATGTACAGGCTGTAGTAATCACCCTTCATTGACAGCAGCTCCTCGTGGGTGCCGCTTTCGGTTATGACTCCACCGTTAATTACCATTATCCTGTCGCAGTCCCTTATGGTTGAAAGCCTGTGGGCTATGACGAACGAGGTCCTGTTCTTCAGGAGCTTCCTTATTCCATCCTGTACAAGCCTTTCAGTCTGGGTGTCGATATTCGAGGTTGCTTCATCAAGGATAAGGATCCTCGGATCCGCAAGCAGCGCCCTGGCAAAGGATATCAGCTGCCTCTGCCCGACTGACAGCCTTGAGCCTCTTTCCCTTATCTCCGTATCATATCCGTTCTCGAGCCTCATTATGAAGTCATGTGCGTTTACAGCCCTTGCTGCTTTCTCGATCTCCTCATCTGTTGCATCAAGCTTTCCGTATCGTATGTTTTCCCTGATGGTAGCAGCAAACAGGAAGGTATCCTGAAGCATTATCCCCATCTGGCTCCTAAGTGATTCAAGGGTCACTGTCCTTATGTCTGTTCCGTCGATCAGCACTTCCCCTCTGTCGGTATCATAGAACCTTGAAAGGAGGTTGACTATGGTGGTCTTGCCTGCACCGGTCTCACCTACAAGGGCTATCGATTCTCCTTCCTCCACCTTGAAGGATATGTCCGTAAGCACGGGGATTCCATCCTCATAGCTGAAGTCAACATTCCTGAACTCGACGCTGCCTTGTATCCTATCCATTTCCAGGGCTTTGTCGGACGATTCGATGTCCGGATTGATATCAAGTATCTCAAAGATCCTTTCTGCTGAGGCAAAATTGGTTATCAGGGTATTGTAGAAGTTGGAGATGTTAAGAACCGGTCTCCAGAACATGCTGACGTACATGGTAAATGCAATGAGGGTACCAAGCGATATGTCTCCTGCAAACACAAGGTTCACTCCGACGAAATAAACGACGCAGGATCCTATGCCCCATGAAGATTCGACGAGGGGCCAGAAGAAGTCGTTGAGGAATATGGCGCTCATGAAGCTTTTCATCATCTCGGTGACCATGGAATCATGTGTCTTCCTGCTGTCGTCCTCGGTAGCAAAGCCCTGTATTACCCTTACTCCTGCAAAGCTTTCATGGGTGAAGGCGTTGAGGTTGCTTCGCTTGCTCCTGAAATCCTGCCATCTCGGCCTTGCCTTAGCCTCGACCATGAACATTGCTCCTCCAAGAAGCGGCATTACTGCCATGGTAGCCAGGGCAAGCTTGTAATTCAGTATGAACATCATCACAGTAACCATCATGAGCTGCAGTATATGAGGAAGAAAGCTTGTCACCGAATTGGAGAACAGCGTCTGAAGTGCATTGACATCTCCAACGACTCTCGCAAGTATCTTTCCTACAGGTCTGGAGTCGAAGAATGAGAACGATAGTTTCTGGATGTGGGCATAGAGGTCTTCCCTCATGCTTAATACGATCTTGTTGCTCACGATACCCATCTTGTATATCCTTGTGCGGGATGCTGCCATGGCGGCTACGTTAAGGGCCGCCATTACTGAAGCAACAATCGCAAGGCCATTCATATCCTCATTCCTTATATACACATCTATTGCCTGCCTTGTGAAGTAGGGGTTGATAAGGCCCACGACCATTACAAGTACCATCAGGATGAGGACAATCATGACCTCTGACCTGTAGGGAACCATGTAGGTGAACAGCCTCAAAATAAGCTCGCGTTTTCCGGTGACCGTGAATTTCTCGTCCTGCTTTACGGTATTCTTAGCCATTATGCTCCCTCCTTCAGGGAGTCAAAATCCTTGAACTGCTCCCGGTATACTTCGTAGTAGGCCCCGCCTCGAGCAACAAGCTCCTCGTGGGTTCCGCGCTCGATTATCCTTCCATCCTCCATCATGAGTATCAGGTCGGCGTTCTTCACTGCGGATATCCTGTGGGCGATTATGAACAGCGTGCTCTTAGACGGAAGATGCTTCAGATTCCTGAGCAGCCTGTATTCCGTATCCATATCAAGTGCGCTGGTGGCGTCATCGAGTACCATTATCGGTGACCTTCTTATTATCGCCCTGGCGATTGCGATCCTCTGCTTCTGTCCGCCTGAAAGGCCAACGCCTCTTTCGCCTATAATAGTTGCAGCACCGTCCGAAAGCTCTCCAACGAAGTCAGCGCATGCCAGTTCAAGGGCTTCAGAGACTTCGGCGTCTGTCGCATCCCTTCGCCCAAGCCGTACATTGTTCTCAATGGTGTCTGAGAAGAGGAAGGTGTCCTGAGGAACTACCGACATGCTTCTTCTGAGTGATTCAAGGGTTATTTCCCTCACTGGAATGTCATCCACAAAAAGGTCTCCTGACTGGAACTCATAGTATCTTCCAATTAATCCGGTGAGAGAGGATTTTCCTGACCCGGTGGTTCCCATTATCGCCACTGTGCTGCCTGCACTTGCCATAAAGGATATGTCCTCAAGAACATTTTCCCCTCCGTAGGAGAAGGAGAGGTCCCTGAATTCTACCTTTCCACTGATTGCCAGGTCTTTTGCGATATCGGAGTCGCTTATCGACGGCTCTTCTGCGAATATCTTCTCAAGCTTTCCAAGGGATGACTTGTTCTGGGAAGCCAGGTTTATAAGCCAGCCCATGTCCCTTAACGGCCATATGAGGTTCCAGATGTAGGTGGAGAATGCGACAAGGGTTCCAAGAGTCATCTCCCCTGTAGTCACGAAGTAACCTCCGAAGGCAACCATTGCGACTACCGCAAGGTTCGTAAGAAGCTCAATGGGAGGGAAGTAGTCAGACATGATCTTTGTCTGCCTGCTGTTAAGCTCGAAGTTCTTCCTGTTCATCTCGAAGAACTTCCCTATCTCATGCCTTTCCCTTGAAAAGGCCTTTACAAGCCTTACTCCGGCAATGTTCTCCTGAGCAGTCGTGTTGAGCTTTGCGATATGGTCTGAGATCTCCTCATAGCTCTTCGTGCTCCTCTTTTCAAGCTGCACGGCTATCCAGGCTATGGGAAGCATGATCGTGAGGCAGATAAGTGTAAGCTTCCAGTTGAAGTATGTGAGGAGTCCAAGTGCAAGGATGAAGTACAGGGCATCCTCGACTATGAGCCTCAGTCCGAAGGCCACTGCATTCCAGACATTTTCGACATCCTCGCTCATCCTTGACATGAGCTCTCCTGTGTTCATGGAATCGAAGTATTTGAAGCTCAGCTTCATTATGTGGCGGTATGTATCATCCTTTAACCTTATCACCACCTTGGTCGAGAAAAGGTCGAAGAGATACTCCTTTGTGTAGCCAAGGACAGCCCTTGACATGGTAACACCGAACAGCCCGGCTATGTAGGGAAGCAGTAGATTCCTCTCTCCGCCTGTGACTACCCTGTCGATTATCGCGCGTGTTATGAGCGGATTGAAGAAGTCGAGGACAAGTGAAAGGATCATCGCCATTGAAGGGATGATCACAAGCAGCTTGTGTTTCCTGACCTCCGAGTATACTCTGTCTATTTTGAAAACCCCCCGGATGTAAAAAGTCATGGAATAACCCATGACTTTACGATACATCATATATATATATTGTCAACCCTTTACATGGTTTTAAGAAGTGGCCTTATGATATCAGCTACCTTTACTGATTCGCCTGCTCCCATGGTGATTACCATGTCGCCCGGAGAAACGAAATGCATTATGCTTTCTGCTGCCTCCTTGAAGCTGTGACAGTTCACGGTCGTCACGGTACGCCTTTCCCTGATGGCATCCCCAAGCTCTTCTGATGTCACAAGTCCGGTGTCAAGTTCCCTGGCTGCATATATGTCGAGGAGGACCAGAGTATCCACATCGTCAAATGCCTCGACGAAACCCCCAAACAGTGTCCTCGTCCTGGTATAGGTATGCGGCTGGAAAACCACATGTATCCTTCTGGAATCGGTTCTTTTTGCTGTCTCGATTGCAGCCCTTATTTCACTCGGATGATGAGCATAATCGTCTATGACTGTGACCCCTCCCTCCGTATACAGGTGCTGGAACCTCTTGTCCACGCCGGTGAACGAGGAAAGCCCTTTTGATATGGATTCAAGCGGGATCCCTGCGGCTATTGATGCGCCTATTGCAGCAAGGGCGTTTAAGACATTGAACCTGCCGGGAACCCCCATGCTGACGGACATAAGGTATTCACCCTTAAGGGATGCGTCAAAGCTTGCCTTACCAGACTCGCTGAAGGTGATCTTTTCAGCCCTCAGGTCCCCGTTCTCGATACCGAACCTAACTACCCTTGCTTTTGCACCCTTAAGCACATAATCCATGTTGGTGTCATCTGCATTCGCTACGATCGTGCCTCCTTCAGGAATCATCGCCACATATTCCCTGAAGGTGTCAAGGACATGCTGAAGGTCCCTGTAATAATCCAGGTGGTCTGCCTCGACGTTCAATATGATTGCGGTGAGTGCAGGAAACCTGAGGAACGAGCCCTTGTATTCGCAGGCTTCGGTAATGAACAGGTCGCTTTCCCCGATCCTGAAATTTCCTCCAATAAGAGGAAGCTGGCCACCCACAAGGATGGTCGGGTCCGAGTCGCTGTTCATGGCAATGGATGAAAGCATGGAGGTCGTCGAGGTCTTTCCGTGGGTCCCTGATACAGAAATGGAGTTCCTGAAGTTCTTCATGAGGTGTCCCAGGAACTCGGAACGGTCAAGGGTCCGTATACCCCTTTCCCTTGCTTCCATGAGCTCCTCATTGTCATCACGAATGGCTGCGGTGTAGACGACGAGGTCCTGGTCTGTGATGTTTGACCTGAAATGGCCGATTATGACCTTAGCGCCCCTTTCCCTGAGGCTTTCGATTGTTTCAGATTCCCTGAAGTCAGAACCCGTAACCTCTATATTGTTGCTCAGGAGTATGGCGGCAAGGCCGCTCATTGATACTCCGCCTATTCCTATGAAATGAACCTTTTTACCTTTATAGTCCCTGAAATCAAATGACATAAAATCAGCTCCGATATTTTTCTTTTGGTATGGCTTTGGGGTGTAAAACAGTCCCCCATTTAGTATGATAATACAAAGAGGGCCAAAAAGAAACAATTTGAAGCGCAGGCCCTGAAGAGGAGTGGTCTGCAATGGAAGAGAAACGGCATGCAGGCATTTTGGCAGCAAGTTTTGTGAAGGATGGAATGACAGTAGGGCTCGGGACGGGATCAACAGTCTACCATGTGATAGTGAGGCTTGGAGAAAGGGTGAAGGAAGGTTTGAGGATAAGGTGCGTTTCCACTTCGGAAGCGACGACTGAACTTGCAGAAAGCCTGGGCCTTGACCTCATACCAATGTCAGAGGTTCTAAATATCGACATGACGATTGACGGCGCTGATGAGGTGGACAGGTCCTGCAACGGCATAAAGGGCGGAGGAGGAGCACTCCTCCATGAGAAGCTGGTAGCCGACATCTCCAGGATTGTGGTGTGGGTGGTTGACAGCAGCAAGATTGTTGAAAGGCTCGGAGCATTTCCGCTTCCTATTGAAATCGTGCCTTTCTTCCATATGCAGCTCATAAGCAAGCTTGAAGGGATGGGATTTTCACCGAGGCTCAGGATGTCGGGCAGCTGCCCGTTCACAACTGATGAGAACAACTACATCATAGACCTCGAGACAGGCTTCATTGAAGACCCCGAAGGTCTTCACAGGAAGCTGAAACTCATGCCCGGAGTAATAGAGACTGGACTTTTCATAACGACAGCGGACATTGTCGTAGTTGGCAGCAAGGACGGGGCAAAGGTACTAAGAAACACCAGATGAAGCCTTGATTTACTGTCAGGTCCCGACCATCATCACGAATGCTGATTATATCAAAGCGTTTACTTCGCCCCTATTTTCAGAATTTTACGAATGATTTTTTAAAAAACGTTGCGAAACATTCGATTGTATTATAAGATATATTTTGAGGAAATGGAGGCGAACTTATGGAGAAATATTCCAGAAACAGCAGAGTCAGCATCATAACCAAGATCCTGACCGAAAATCCAAACAAGATAATGAGCCTTAATTACTTTTCAGATATCCTTAACGCGGCAAAGTCCACCATCAGCGAGGACATACTGGTTGTAAGGGAAATCCTCGAAAAGCTGGATATGGGCAGGATTGAGACGATAGCCGGTGCAACAGGCGGAGTCAGGTACATAGTGAAGGTGAGCGAGAAAGAGAAGGAAAAGTTCAAGGACTACATTTGCTCCACTCTTTCAGACAAGTCCAGGGTCGTTCCAGGGAATTTCCTCTATGTTACTGATATAATGCTTGATCCGGAAGTGGTTTCAAAAGCTGGCGCAATGCTGGCCGGAAACTTCATAAAGCTCAAGCCTGACTACATCATAACCGTAGAGACAAAGGGAGTTCCGCTGGCTTACGAGGTAGCAAGGTACATGGGAGTTCCTCTCATAGTGGCTAGAAAGAACTCGAAGGTAACAGAGGGGACATCTGTAACGATAAACTATGTTTCCGGTACAACAGGACGACTCTCGACAATGGGCCTGTCAAAGAGGACACTCAAGACCTCTTCAAGGTGTCTTTTCATCGATGACTTCCTGAGGGCCGGCGGAACTGTAAACGGCATCGAGGACCTTCTCAGGGAGTTCGATTCCGAGCTCATAGGCATAGGAGTCCTCGTCGACAACAAGGAAGTCAAGAAGACAATGGCCAAGCCTTACGTATCCATAGTTGATTATTTCGGGATCGACGAGAAGGGCGAGATAAGGATGAAGCCTTCAACCACAATCTAGAAACAAACTGCCATTTCAGNNCTGAAATGGCAGTTTGTTTCTTCATATGAATTCAAGGAGCTCGACATGGACTGTGTATTGGGAATCCTTCGAATCCACAGTTCCGGACTCCGGGTCATACCCTTTGTATCTTCCGCCGTAAACCTGCCAGATCACCCTGTACCTGTTGTCACCGTCAAGCACAGACAATACTTCAGCTGATCTTGATTCAGGCACATTTCCCACATGTCCCATCTCATCATGGATCACCCTGACTCTGGTACCGTCTGAAATTAGCTTTATCTCCCCGAGGCCGGTAAGTTCAGTCTCATATACTCCCATCCTGAGCCTGACTATCTCCTCATCTGACAGACCTTCAAACCTTGAGCCGGGGTGAATCCTCTCCTGTGCGAATAAGGAGATGATATCCTGGAAGCTTCTTCCCTCATCGTCCAGCCCATCGACGTCCGCATCGAATATAACGGACCTTGTTTCAGGGACTGCTGCACCAGAGCTTTCTGCTGCAGGGTAAGGACCGGGTTTTTCCCCTGCCGTATCCTTGGGGATAGTTCCCTTATAGAGACCAAGGGCAAATACGGGTATCGATATGTATGCCAGGAGGTAGTTCCTTGTAAGTATCCCGGACAGGAGAAGCAGCGATGCGGCAAGCTTTATGGTGCCGGCTGACTTCTTGTCCTTCTTGAGCAGTTCGTTCAACATCAAAATTCTCCATTCCTTGTTTTCTAAAGGCACAGTTCCCGGATCGCCTTAGCGACTCCATAGTTGTCGTTGGTATCTGTTATCATTTTCGCTGCTGCCTTGAGCTCAGGGATAGCGTTGCCCATTGCCACTCCCATGCCTGCATAGCCTATCATCGAAAGGTCGTTTTCACCATCACCGATCGCTATGACCTCATCCTTCTTTATTCCCAGGCGACCTATAAGGGCGTCTATCCCTTTGGCCTTGCTGACTCCTGACTTTATGACCTCCAGTCCGAACCAGGTGGAGGACACTGCCTCGAGGGTAGGGTGCCCCTCAAGTGCCTTCCTCAGTCTTGTGAATTTTTCAGGATGCTCCCTTTCGAGGGATATGGATTTGACGATCCTTGAATTCCTTTCCCTGAAGGTCCGAAGGAGGTCGTCAGTCTCTATGATTTCAATCCTTCTCTCGGGAGGCAGATGAAGATTGGCATCCATGTATCCGTTGGCATCACCTAAGGGCCTGTCACAGATCAGAGCGTTCCATTCATTGTAGTGGGTAAGGAGGTCCAGCCTTCCAAGGAGCTCTGTTAGGAACATGAGGTCGCCATCATCGATGGTCTCGTGTATCAGGATATCATCACCATATTTCACAAATGCGCCGTTCGACGCTACTGTCAGGGTGTCCACACCCAGCTTGGAGCCGTAAAGGTTGCCGTAGTTGTACATCCTGCCTGTGGTGATCGCGATCCTTATACCCTTGGCAGCGGCCTCCCTTATGGCTTCTATGTTTTCCTTCGGTATCCTCTTGTGGCTGTCGTAGAGGGTGCCATCGACATCGAGGCAAATCAGCTTGTATTTTTCCATATTCTCTCCAATCATCTGTTTAGTCTTAGCGGTTCGTACACCTGCCTGAAAAATGGGCTGGAGGCTGAAATCCTGTCATACTCCGACCAGTTGCCGTCACAAACCGGACAGAAATGGCCTCCGTGTGCTATAAGGCCGGGACTTGCATCAAACCTGTGCCCGACAGGACATTCCCAGGCGAGTTTCTTCCAGAGAGTACCGTCATAGCCTTCTGATAACAGCTGTCCGCCCCTGAAGGCTGCGATTTCCTTAAGGTCATTGAAATCAATGCCTTCGAGTCCCTTGTCCTCGTCGTATCCATGGGAAAGGATTATCCTTTCTCCTTCCCTGGTCCCTCGGAGAGGTATCCAGGTTTCCCAGCCGGGGATGAGCTTAAGTGAGCCGATGGAGCCATAGAAGGCATCGATCTTATCCCCATCCTTCTCCCTCACCCACTGAAGGCTGCCGCCCTTGCTTGACGAGATGGAGGACATGCCCCTTTTTACAGGTGAAGTCCCGAACATGCCTGAGAGCCTGATGCCTACCGGCAGCTGCCTCCTTATCCTCCTTACAAAGTCCTCCGGACTTTCACTCCTGAAATGGAGTAAGTCCTCAAGGATATCCGAATCAAGGTAATATTGCCCGTGGAAGTTGCCAAGGGCAAACCAGGATGGCTCCATGACCTTTATTATATCCCTGATCCCGATGTTTTTATAGAGCAATTCCATGAACTCATAGTAGGTAAGCCGGCATTTTTGACCTCCGCCCACGTTGTAGATATGCCTCCAGAACACTTCGGGGAGGTCAGAATCAATCAGATGCTCCAGCATGGCAGCGCTGTCCTCGTCAGATATCCACTCCATGCAATTGTTAAGTGGCTGGTGAAATATTATCCCATCCCTGACCGAAAGCAGGCCCTTGTGCATGATACCGGTCTGCCTGAGTGACACCCAGTACCTGAGACCTGACTCGGCGACCTCACGTTCCGCCCTGAGCTTTGAGAGCGCATAGGTAT
Organism: Youngiibacter fragilis 232.1; assembly: GCF_000495435.3. GTDB lineage: Bacteria > Bacillota > Clostridia > Clostridiales > Clostridiaceae > Youngiibacter > Youngiibacter fragilis. The sequence continues at coordinate 108,465 of NZ_AXUN02000172.1, forward strand.
CGAACCTGGCTGGCTTCACTGGGTCACCGACCCTGCCCCAGTGGAGGGGAGGACGCCTGTCACCAGTCTCCGCTACTGAGCCTATGAAGACCAGCTTCACCGAAGCTTCCCTTCCCATGGTCCTTATGGCAGCGAGAAGGTTCCTGGTACCGTTCAGGTTGACCTCCATGGCCAGCTCAGGAAGCCTGTCAGCTGCAGGTGAAACGACGGCAGCCATATGGATTATGATGTCCGCAATTCCAACAGGCTCATCCAGGGCGGGCCTATCACACACATCAGCGCACACCAGGGAAAGCTGACCTTTCCTTTCCATCTCCTTAAGGTGTTGAATCTTCCTGTCCTTCGGGGACGCTAGAACAATCAGCCTTATATCAGGTCTGCCGACAAGCCTTTTCAAAAGGGGCCACCCCATGTTTCCGGTGGCTCCGGTAACAAATACGGTCTTCATAAGCATTCTCCGTAGGATTTCATTTTTCTTATAATCATTGTAATATTTTTTTGACAAATTTCATATAAATTGGAGTAATATCATCCCTTCACCAATAATTCGTCAATCCGGAAAGAAATCTATTGAAAATGTAATCTTTTACATACTATAATGAATGTACAAAGGCCTTGAATTCAGAATTTTACAAATAAAAGGGTATTAAGGTAGGCCGCAAACTAAGGAGGTACGACATGAACATCACAGACGTAAGGGTCAGAAAAATAGCTGCAGAGGGCAAGATGAAAGCTATTGTATCGGTGACATTCGACAATGAGTTCGTTATTCACGATATCAAGGTAATTGAAGGGCAGAACGGACTATTTATTGCGATGCCGTCAAGAAAGACACCGGATGGTGAATTCAAGGATATTGCACATCCAATCAACACACTCACCAGGGAAAGGCTTCAGGACTCGATTCTCGGCGAATACGAGAAGGTAAGGAACGAGGAGCCGGAAGCGGAAGTGCTTGTAGCGGCAGAGGTTTAGGAAAAATGCGGATTGTGGCCTGATTTATATCAGGCCACAATTTTCGCTTGCAGGCAGTCATATGAAACAAAGCAAAATCCTGACATCACTTAAGTTGAAATGACAGGTCACCTAATCTATAATGGAATAGGTGAAACAAGCTGCATAAGGGCGCAGTAGAAAAAATAAAGCCCTATTACACGACAGAGGTGAAAGTATGGGAAAATACGCATTGATCCTTGCTGCCGGTGAAGGCAAGAGAATGAAGTCAAAGGTCTCGAAGGTCCTTCACAAGGTATGCGGCAAGGAGATGGTGAACCACGTAATTGATGTTATGCGAAGCGCAGGCTTCGAGGATGTCAATGTGATCGTCGGAAAGGCCAGGGAACAGGTGATGGCAGGGACATCCTCGAGGGGAGTTTCATACTCAGTACAGGAAAACCCAATGGGTACCGGACACGCAGTAATCTGCGCAGCTGATTACCTAGAAGGCAAGGACGGTACTGTTGCGATCTTTACCGGAGACGCTCCTCTGATAAGGAGAGAGACAGTGGAGGCCATGTATTCGAGGCATGAGGCGAACGCTTCAAGCGCTACGCTCCTGACATCGGTGATCTCCGACCCAACCGGATATGGCAGGGTAATAAGAGATGGCGATGAGGTCCTAAGGATCGTCGAGCACAAGGACTGCACTGAAGAAGAGTTGAAGACTCCTGAGGTCAATGCGGGGATGTACATGTTCGATATAAAGGAGCTCCTTGAAAGCCTTAAGGAGCTGAATAATGACAACGCACAGGGCGAATACTACCTGACTGACGTCATTGGCATACTGAGGGGCAAGGGCAAAAGGATCGGAGCCAGCATCACTGAATTTGACGAGACAAGGGGAGTCAATTCAAGGGCGCAGCTTGCTGAGGCCGAGGAGATCATGAGGGAGAGGATAGCAAGGTTCCACATGGAGAACGGAGTCACCTTCACAGACTGGAGGTCGACCTATATAGGAGCCGATGTAGCCATAGGAATGGATACGGTCATCCATCCGGGAGTGTCAATTGAAGGAAATACCTTCATCGGTGAAGACTGTACCCTCTACCAGAATTCAAGGATCGTGGACTCTGAGATCGGCGATGGAGTCACTGTAACATCTTCAGTGATACTTCAATCGAAGGTGGGAAGCTGCACTGCAGTAGGACCTTTCGCATACATCAGGCCGGACTCGGTCATCGGTGAGCATGTGAAGGTTGGAGATTTTGTGGAGATCAAGAAATCGGTAATTGGAGATGGTACAAAGATATCCCATCTCACGTATATAGGTGACGCGGAGGTTGGCAGGAATGTCAATTTCGGATGCGGAACCGTTATAGTCAACTACGATGGCAAGAAGAAGTGGAAGACGGTTGTAAAGGACAATGCGTTCATTGGCTGCAACACAAACCTCATTTCACCTGTCACTGTGAACGAGGGAGCCTACATCGCCGCAGGCTCGACGATAACCGATGAAGTGCCTAAAGACAGCCTTGCGATAGCGAGAGCGAAGCAGGTGGTCAAGGAAGGCTGGGTTGCCAGAAGGAACGAAGAAGCTGTGAAAGGGGAAGTGGTAAAATGAACAAGAGCCACTATAACAACATGAAGATTTTTGCAGGAAACTCACATCCGGAGCTCGCAAAATCCATAGCAGGAATCCTGGGGATGAAGCTGGGAGACTGCAAGGTCGGGACATTTTCAGACGGTGAGATATTCGTCGAGACAAACGAGACAGTAAGAGGCTGCGACGTATTCATAATCCAGTCGACCAACAATCCTGTAAATAACAACCTCATGGAGCTTCTGATCATGATCGATGCGTTCAAGAGAGCTTCAGCAGGAAGGATAAATGCCGTCATTCCATACTATGGGTATGCAAGGCAGGACAGGAAGGCCAAATCAAGGGATCCCATCACTGCAAAGCTTGTAGCTGACATACTTACGACTGCAGGTGCCGACAGGGTCCTCACAATGGACCTGCATGCAGCTCAGATACAGGGATATTTCAACATTCCCCTTGACCATCTTCTGGGAATGCCGATAATCGCTGACTACTTCATAAAGAAGGGCTTCATGGAGAATGAGGACATAGTCGTTGTTTCCCCTGACCTAGGCTCTGTAACAAGGGCAAGGAAGCTCGCTGAGAGGATCCATGCACCGATGGCCATCATCGACAAGAGGAGGCCAAAGGCAAACGTATCTGAGATAATGAACATTATCGGAGATGTAAGGGACAAGGTATGCATACTTGTAGACGACATGATAGACACTGCAGGTACGATAACCAATGCGGCAAACGCACTGAAGGACCTGGGAGCGAAGAACGTATACGCGGCCTGCACCCACGGAGTCTTCTCGGGGCCTGCCATTGAGAGGATAAACAGCTCTGCCATAGAGGAGCTGGTATGCCTTGACACCATAGCAAAGCCTGACAGGATGGACATGGAGAAGTTCACATACCTTTCAGTGGCACCTCTCTTCGGGGAAGCCATTAAGAGGATAAAGGACGATGTCCCGTTAAGCAAGCTTTTCGACTGATTCATAGCGATAGCGGCAGGGTTGATACCTGCCGCTATTTTATAATGATTATAATTTGTTAACAATTGACCCCGTAACCATTAATTATTTGTAACTTTTATGATTTTTCTACATAAAGAATATATGATTATGTTAAGAATATTTATTAAACATGAACAGACCGCCATAATTTATGGGGGCTGGATGTGGAAAAGGGGATAAGGCAATGGAAGGTAAGATAGGAAAGATATTGGTTGTGGATGATGACGAAAACATCAGCGAAGTGCTCAAGATGTATCTGCAGAGCTCAGGCTACGACACCAGGGTGTGCGGCGACGGAAAGTCGGCCCAGGAGAACTTTTTGGAGTACAAGCCTGACCTGGTGCTTCTGGACATAATGCTTCCATACATTGATGGTATAGATGTCCTCAAGTGGATAAGGAGAGACTACGACACTCCTGTGATCATGCTGACAGCAAAGGGAGATACCTTCGACAAGGTCCTTGGACTTGAGCTGGGGGCCGACGACTACATGGTAAAGCCTTTCGAACCAAAGGAAGTGGTTGCAAGGGTCAAGGCGGTCATGAGGAGATTCAACACTGATGGAGGCGGCAAGGAGGTCCTGAACTTCCCTGAGCTGAACATCGACGTCAATTCGTACAATGTCACGTACAAGAACCAGGACATAAAGATGCCTCCTAAGGAGTTCGAGCTCCTTTACCACCTGGCATCAAATAAGAACAGGGTATTCACAAGGGAGCAGCTGCTCTGTGAAGTATGGGGATATGATTATCCGGGAGACTCGAGGACTGTTGATGTCCATATCAAGAGACTCAGGGAGAAGCTCCACGGCGGACCCAACTGGCAGCTTGAGACTGTCTGGGGAGTAGGATACAAGTTCGAAGTCAAATAGGATTGTGGTGTAATTATGAAGAACAGCAGTCTGGTGACGAAGCTGGTGGCGACCCTCGCCATCGTCGTCGCCGTTAGCTATATTTTGATATCTGCGGCATTGTCAATCTGGTTCCAGGGGCATCTGCGCGCACAGGTCACTGAAAGAGCTGAGATAACCGCAGGGTATATCGCGGAGTACGTAACCGATTATCTTGACAAGGACATTGATGACATTGTACTCGGTGAGAACATAAGGAGGGTCTCGGAGGGTGAAGACTGGGACTTTCTCCTTATCGACGCATCGGACTACATATATTATGTGTCTGATGCGAGTTTTGACAGCCTGATCTACTCAAAGTTTCGGCTTCCTGACAAGGGGAGGCTCATAGCTGGCTCGGAGCTTGAAATAAGCGGAGAGGTGAACCCTGTAACCAAGGAGACCTCCCTCGTGTTCATAAAGCCAGTGTTCAACCAGGATGCCTATGTGGGGAGCCTGGTGACCTATATAGCTGATGAAACCATAAGGGAACCGCTTTCAAGCGTGCTTGTCATTATCTGGGGCCTTGCGGCCCTTGCTTTCTTAATGACGCTCCTTGGAATTTACTACTTTGTCCAGAAGATGCTGTTCAAGCCCCTCACGGACCTGAATACCATAGCATCCAAGATCTCCAAGGGTGAGGTCTCACAGAGGGTGAGCGTGACCTCTGACGATGAGATAGGGCAGCTTGCAAAATCCTTCAACATCATGGCGGAATCACTGGAGCAGACCGACAAGAACAGGCGCGACTTCCTTTCCAACATTTCACATGAGCTGAGGTCCCCGATAACATCCATGAAGGGCTTCATTGCAGGTATACTTGACGGGATTATCCCGAAGGACAAGGAGAACTATTACCTGACAATAGTCTATGACGAGACGCAGAGGCTGACGAGGCTTGTCAATGACCTTCTTGACCTTTCTGCCATGGAATCCGGAAGGTTCTCATTCAGGATGACTGAGGTTGACCTGAACGAGATAATAAGGCTTTGCATAATTAGGGCTGAAACCAAGATAAACGACAAGGGGCTGAAGGTCAATGTAACCCTTGAAGGTGACCATCTCTATGTTGCAGGAGACAGGGACAGGTTGATACAGGTCGTGACCAACCTGCTAGACAACTCCATGAAGCATGCCCCGGATAACGGACATGTGGAGATCTACACCAAGACCAAGGGAAAGAAGGTCCACACAACTGTATACAACGACGGACCAAGCATATCAGAAAATGATATCAAGTATATATGGGACAGATTCTACAAGGCTGACAAGTCAAGGACCAACAAGGTTTCAACGGGTCTGGGGCTTCCCATCGTCAGGAACATAATCACTCAGTTCGGCGAAGACATCTGGGTGGAGAACAGGCCTAAGGGCGTTGCGTTCACCTTCACGCTGAGCAAGACCTAAGGAGACGAAATGGGAGAGTTTGATAAGGATAGGGAAACCACTCAGAACAATGAAGAATACAGGGATGAGAGCCGCTCGGGAGAGATAAGGTTCAGGCAGGACAAGAAGGCTAGGTTCCTCCAGAGGCTTGCCGGAATATCAGCACTCCTGGCTCTTATTGTCATGACCTCACTCATAACGTCGACCATAGTGTCAAGACGTATATACGAGAACGCACTGAGAGTGGACACAGAAGGCAACATCCTTCAGGTAATAAGGATGAACATAGAGAATTTCACCCGTGATTTCTATGACAGGCAGATCATAAGGGACATCTATGCAAGGGTTGCAGGTTCGCTGGTTGGGGTTTCAAGGGATCCTGCAGCGTTCGCAACCGGGAGCTACGATGGAGTTCTCACCGGTGTTGTAATGAATACGAACGGCCATATACTTGTGCCTTATTCAATAATCGACGGGTATCAGGGGCCGATATATGTCAAGACAGCAAAGGACAAGGACAATGTGCTTGAGGCTACGATAGTCGGAAAGGACAAATCCACGGATACTGCGGTATTACTGGTCGAAGGTCTCGATGTGGAGCCGCCGAAATTCGGTGACTCAAGCTCTGTAAAGGTAGGCCAGGCGGTCCTTGCGATAGGCAGCTCGTTCGGTGATATCGAGAAGGGTACAGTGACTTTCGGGATAATCAGCACTGTCAACAAGCTGATATCAACGGTCACTGAGGACAACAGGGAAGTCAAGGTCTACGCCTTCGAGACTGACGCCAGCGTCAATCGGGCGACAAACGGCGGAGTGCTTGTCAGCATGCAGGGCGATGTCATTGGGATCAACAGCCTGGACCTCTCGGAAGGCTTCAACGGAGGCTTCGGTGCAGCCATAACGATCAATGAGGCAAGGAGCGTGGTGCGAAGCATCATCAACACCGGGCAGGCCATTGAGCCGTATATGGGGATAACAGGCAACATAGTGACTGAGGACCTTGAAGGGCAGACAGGCTACTACATCAGAAGGATCGAGCCTGAAAGCACAGCGGACAGGGCAGGGCTTAGGCCTACCGACATCATACTGTCCATTGACTCTATTGCGATGACATCAGAAACCACCATCGATGACTACCTCAAGACGAAGAAGGTTGGAGAGATAGTAATCCTTAAGGTCATGAGGGTTTCCGGGGAGCAGACCATAGAAGCTACACTTTACGGTACAAGGGTAAGATGATTTTTCAAAGGGGCTTTATAACAGGCCCCTTTTTGCATTACAATGTAAGGACACGGAATAGTATAAAGGAGAATGATATAGATGGTTAAGGTAGAAAGCTTCCAGATGGACCACACCAAGGTCAAGGCACCCTTCGTAAGGAAATGCGGTCTTTTTCTTGGGAAAAAAGGGGACACGGTTTCAAAGTTCGACCTGAGGTTCATACAGCCAAACCAGGGAGTGATGGAGACATCAGGCATACATACAATGGAGCATCTCCTTGCAGGATACATGAGGGAGAAGCTGGAAGAGATCATAGACATTTCTCCCATGGGCTGCAGGACAGGCTTCTACATGGTAGCCTGGGGAGACCTGACTGAGGATGCTGTAACTGACGCTCTGGAATATGCACTTAAAATGGTCATTGGGACAGAGGAGATACCTGCCGCTAACGAACTGCAGTGCGGAAACTACAGGGACCATTCCCTTGAGCTTGCAAAGGTCTATGCCAGGGAAGTCCTTGACAAGGGACTTCGCAGCGGCTTCTACGTTTGATTGGGTGGTGGTGAATTTGTACCTTATCGTAGGCCTTGGGAATCCAGGGCCTGACTACATGCACACAAGGCACAATGTGGGCTTCGACTGTCTTGACATGCTTGCGTCCGACATCGGGGCAAGCCTTGACAGGACAAGGTTTCGGGGCTATTTCGGTGAAGGGAGGATAGGCACGGAGAAGGTCCTTCTGCTGAAGCCTTCAACCTACATGAACCTTTCGGGTGAAAGCGTGGGCGAGGCTGCAGCCTTCTACAAGATACCTCCTGAAAACATAATACTCATATATGATGACATAAGCCTAGAGGTTGGAAGGCTGAGAATAAGGAAGAAGGGAAGCCCGGGAGGCCACAACGGAATCAAATCCGTTACTGCGCACCTCGGGACAGACGTGTTTCCGCGGGTGAAGATAGGCATTGGCGGTCCGCAAAGGGACCTAGTAAGGCATGTGCTCGGGAAATTCCAGCAGGAAGAGAGGGATATTGTGGACAGGACACTTTCAGCAGCAAAGGATGCTGTCATTGCAATGGTCAGGAACGGAGTGGACTCTGCGATTTCGGAATATAACGGCTTCAGGGCCGAACAGGTGTCAACATGAGACTTAATGGAATATTGGATGCCATAGAATCCGACAAGGGCTTCAGGGAGCTTATCGGCAATATGGAGGCCGGAAGACACCCCGTGGGAGTATTCGGGGTGTCGGAATCCGCAAAGGCCTTCCTCCTGTCAGCTGTGTTCAGAAAATCAGAACACGGCCTTTTCGTGTTTGCCTCTAAGGACATGGATGCAAAGAACCTTTACGAGGACCTGCTTCTCTATGAGAACGACGTGTACTACTTTCCATCGAAGGAAGCGGTTTTCTACAACATAGACGCCATATCCGGAGACCTAAGGTGGGAGAGGCTCAAGGTAATGAAGAGGCTCCTTGAAGGCGGAAGGAAGATAGTTGTCACAACAATTGATGCCCTAAGCCAGTTCTATACACCTGCCGGCTTCTTCAGGACGTATACCTTCAAACTGAGGCAAGGCGAGACAGCTGACCTGAAGGCCATAGGCAGAAGGCTTACCGAATCAGGGTACCAGAGGGTCGAGATGGTTGAAGGCAGGGGAGAATTCGCCCAGAGGGGCGGGATACTCGACATATTCGTTCCCATGGGGTCCATGCCATACAGGATAGAGCTGTTCGGGGATGAGATAGATTCCATAAGGACGTTCAACCCTGAGACACAGAGAAGCATTGAGCATGTGGAATCAATCGAGGTATTCCCTGCAAAGGAAATGATAATCGGCCAGGAGACCATGGAAAATGGTGCAAGGCGGATCGAAGCAGAGCTTAAGGGAATCATCGAGACGAAGAGCAAAAGGAAGGAGTACCAGAAGGAAAGCCTTGAAAAGCTGAAGATGAATGTGGGTGCGAACCTTGAACACCTTAAGGAAGGCATGTACTTCGAGACCATAGACTCCTACCTGCCATTCTTCTACGATGAGCCGTCAACACTCTTTGACTTCATGGGAAGCGACACAATAGTTGTGGATGATACATCGAACTCACTCGGAAAGCTGGATTCGACATACCTTGAGTTCAGGGAGAACTATGAGGCGTTCCTGGAAAGGGGAGAGATACTTCCATCGCAGGGAAAGCTTCTCATGGAAAAGGAAATGCTGATATCCGAGCTGAAGGAAAGGCCGGTTGTGACACTGAACCAGTTCCAGAAGACAGAGAAGTTCCTTCCCCCAAGGAGCCTCGTCTCCTTCAATGAGGTGACCATATACAACTACCAGGGTCAGCTTGACATGCTGATCGAGGACATAAGGGAGAGGAAGAAGAGGGGCTATGCCACGGTGATCCTCGCGGGCTCGAGGTCAAGGGGTGAGAGGCTTGTCGACACATTAAGGGACAGGGGCCTTGAATCATCCTACAAGGACCAGGTTTCAAAGCTTGTGCCGTCGACAGTCACTGTAACCTTCGGCAACCAGCTAAGGGGCTTCGAATTTCCGGACATAAGGCTGTCACTCATTTCGGACAAGGAAGTATTTGGAGAGGCAAAGAGGAAATCATCAAAGAAGCCGAAAAAGGGGAAGGGCCTTGCCAAGATCCAGTCCTTTACCGAGCTGAAATCCGGAGATTATGTGGTGCATGTCAACCATGGAATAGGTGTATTCCATGGGATCAGGCAGCTCGAGAGCGGTGGACTCATAAGGGACTACCTTGACATATCCTACGACAAGAATGACAAGCTGTTCATACCTGTTGAGCAGCTCGACATGATACAGAAGTATGTGGGCACAGAGGGCAAGGAACCTAAGATAAGCAAGCTCGGCGGCACCGAATGGGCCAAGGCAAAGGCGAAGGTCAAGACGTCCGTTGATGAGATCGCAGAGGACCTGATAAAGCTCTATGCCGAGAGGGAGAAGGTAAAGGGATTCGCGTTCAGCAAGGATACCGAATGGCAGAGGCAGTTCGAGGAAGAGTTCCCATATACAGAAACCGACGACCAGCTTACATCCGTTGAAGAGATAAAGGCTGACATGGAGAAGGACAAGCCCATGGACAGGCTGCTGTGCGGTGATGTGGGCTACGGTAAGACCGAGGTTGCCATGAGGGCTGCCTTCAAGGCAGTCATGGATGGCAAGCAGGTGGCATTCCTTGTTCCTACCACCATACTTGCCGAGCAGCATTATGGGAATTTCAGGAGAAGATTCCAGGGATTCCCTGTTAAGGTCGACATGATATCCAGGTTCAGGTCCCAGAAGCAGCAATCGGACACATTGAAAAGCCTCAAGGAAGGGAACGTGGACATACTGATAGGAACACACAGGCTGATCTCCAAGGATATAAGGTTCAAGGACCTGGGACTGCTTGTGGTTGATGAGGAGCAGAGATTCGGGGTCACCCACAAGGAGAAGCTGAAGCAGATGAAGAGGAGCGTTGATGTGCTTACTCTGTCTGCGACGCCTATCCCGAGGACGCTCCATATGTCTATGACAGGAATCAGGGACATCTCGGTAATAGAGACTCCGCCGGAGGAAAGGTATCCTATCCAGACCTATGTCGTGGAATTCAACGAGCAGCTGGTAAGGGATGCGATACTGAGGGAGAAATCCAGGGGAGGTCAGGTCTACTTTGTGCATAACAGGGTGGAGGACATCAATGTACTTCATGCGTACCTGCAGAAGCTCATCCCTGAGGTGACGATTGACATAGGACATGGGCAGATGTCTGAAAGGGAACTTGAGAACGCCATGATGAACTTCATGGATGGCTTCACTGATGTGCTTCTATGCACGACAATAATAGAAACAGGAATGGACATACAGAACGTCAACACGATAATCGTGAACAATGCTGACAAGCTGGGACTTTCACAGCTGTACCAGCTGAGGGGAAGGGTAGGAAGGACAAACAGGATCGCATATGCATACCTTACCTACAAGAAGGACAAGGTACTGACTGAGGTTGCAGAAAAGAGGCTGAGGGCGCTTAAGGATTTCACCGAACTTGGAAGCGGCTTCAAGATCGCCATGCGCGACCTTGAGATAAGGGGTGCGGGCAACCTCATGGGCAAGGCCCAGCACGGCCAGATGTCCGTGGTAGGCTACGACCTTTATGTCAAGATGCTGGATGAGGCTGTGAGGATGCTGAAGGGTGAATTGGATGAACCGGAGATCAACACGGTCATCGATATCAAGATAGATGCATACATACCTACTGAGTACATCGAGGATGAGATGCACAAGATAGAGGTGTACAAGAAGATCGCCTCAATCGAAAGCAGGGAAGAGTATGACGAGGTCAAGGAGGAGCTTATCGACAGGTTCTCCGATATTCCTGATTCCCTGTACAATCTCATGGACATAGCGCTGCTCAAGTCATTCGCCAAGAAGATCGGAGTACTTGAGGTCAAGGATTACGGTGCCTATGCCCTGATCACATTCGCTTCTCCTGACAAGATGACGAAAGCCGTTATCGACAGGCTTCTAAAGGCCTATGGCAGGAGGATAGAATTCAGGAGGGATGCACCGGCTATAGCCTACAAAATAACTGAAAAGCACAAGGACCAGATGATTGCAGGACTTACAACATTCATGACAGACCTTCTCGCTTCAAACCGCACTTAAGCTAATTTTTAGCATGCGATACTACACTTGTTGAAGCGGGACAGCAAGTCCCTGACTGCAACAATCGAATGAAACTGTGATTTTAAATCAGGAGTGAGGTAGAACAAGTGAAGAGAGTAAAGAAAGCAATAATGGCAGCTGCTGTTGCCGCAATCGCCACCGTTAGCCTTTCGGCATGCGGAATGGTGGAAAGGACACAGGAGTCCATTGATGCGACGATCCTTGCAAAGGTAGGAAGCGTAAACATCACACAGAAGGACCTTGATACTGAGGCCCAGTCTTACATCGACACGCTCATAAGCCAGTATGGAGAGGAAGCTGTAGCATCCGACGAGGGCAAGCAGGTTGTAGCAGGTCTCAAGAAGGACCTTCTGGCTTCACTTGTAGAGATGGAGATATTGAACCTTAAGGCTGCGGACTACGGACTGTCCCTTACATCAGAGGCTGTAACCAAGTCGGCTGATGAGAGGATTGAGTACATAAGGACGATATACGGGGACGACGCCAAGTACGTTGAGAGCCTCAAGTCGATGGGATACACTGAAGAGTCCTACAAGACATTCGTCACTGAAGAGGTTTTGAGAGGTCTTGTATACGACGAGATAGTAAAGGACGTTACAGCTACCGAGGAAGAGGCCAAGGCCTATTACGAGGAGAACAAGGCAGCATACGTGGAGAAGGCCGGAGCAGTAATATACCACATATACTTCGGTACTGATGCCGCAGCAAAGGCCAAGGCCGATGAAGCTAAGGCAAAGCTTGACGCAGGTGCCAAATTCGCTGACATAGCCCTTGAGTACGGCCAGGATTCAACAGCAGAGGATGGCGGTGAACTGGGTTTCTTTGAATATGACACTGACGAGCTTCTCGCGGACTTCATGGACAAGGTCAAGCCTCTCAAGGAAGGCGAGATCTCAGGTGTAGTACAGTCAACTGCAGGCTACCATATCATAACCGTCAAGGATGTCCAGGCAGAGGATATAACTCCTGCATTTGACGAGGTCAAGGATGACGTCACTGATGAGCTGCTTGCAGGGAAGAAGCAGACAAGGTATGAAGAACAGATGGCCACATGGAAGACAGAGCTAAAGGTCACCACGTACGAGGACAAGATAATATAACAAGGTTATTATGCAGGCCGAAACCTTATGGTACGGCCTGCTTTTTTGTGGTAAAATATCTTATTGAGAATCAATTTCAGTGGAGGTATTAAGCTTGAATATATTTGTAAGATACATGCTTGTTGGAATAGGGGCAGTCTCTTTTGGGCTGGGACTCGCAGGGGTTTTTCTCCCACTCATTCCTACCACACCTTTCCTCCTCCTTTCAGCGGCCTGCTGGATGAGGAGTTCTGATAAGGCGTATGCCAGGCTCCTAAGCCACAAGAGGTTCGGACCTGTCATAAGGGATTACAATGAAAATGGCACGATACCGGTGAAGACCAAGGTGATCGCAATCCTTCTGATGAGTCTTGGCATTGGCTCGACCATGCTGTTCTTCACGGACAGCACACTTATAAGGATCATCCTGCTGGCAGTTGCAATATCTGTAGCGGCATACGTCGGATCAAGGCCATCTTCGTAAGAACTGTGGATGTAAGGGATTGGTTGAGGTATATTGTAATCAAGAAGAATTAGAGAGGTGCTTATTTTGATACATTTGGCAGGTCTTGGACCAGGAAATTACGAGTCAATGACGATCGGGACACTCAGGCTGCTTAAGGAAGGACCGCTGTTCCTGAGGACCAGGGAGCATCCGACTGTAAGCTACCTTGAGAGTCAGGGGATAGCCTTTGAGAGCCTTGACAGGTTCTACGAGAGCTCAGGCAGCTTCGAGGAGGTTTACTCGTCGATAGCGGAGTTCATTGTGAGCGAGGCTGTCAAGGGGGATGTCGTATACGCTGTGCCTGGTCATCCTTTGGTTGCGGAAGCTTCTGTCCAGCTCATCATCGAAGCTGCGAAGGAGAATGGCATAGCCTACAGGATCCATCCTGCGGTAAGCTTCGTGGATGCGGTTACTGAAGCCCTTGGCATAGATCCCATAACAGGCCTCAGGATAATCGACGCCCTTGACATCGAGAACGAGCATCCTGACTTCTCGAAGGGAACCGTGATCACACAGGTCTACTCCCAGTATGTAGCTGGCAGGGTGAAGCTTGCACTTTCACAGTATATGGATGATGAGGCAGAGATAGTGTTCATAAGGGCTGCAGGGACTGCTGATGAATCCATAAGGAAAATCAGGCTTTATGAGCTTGACAGGCAGAAGGACATAGACCACCTTACCTCAGTATATGTCCCGAAGGACAATTCGGCATATGACTTCTACAGCTACCTGAGGATAGTCGAGAGGCTCAGGGGGGAAGATGGGTGTCCGTGGGACAAGGAACAGACGCATGATAGCCTCAAGAGGTACCTTATCGAAGAGTCTTATGAGGCTCTGGAGGCCATCGACCTTGATGATCCTGACCTCATGGCCGAGGAACTCGGTGATGTGCTGCTGCAGGTGCTGCTTCACAGCGTCATTGGAAGGCAGTCAGGTGAATTCAACATACATGAGGTCATACGGAAAGGGTCTGAAAAGATGGTCTACAGGCATCCCCATGTGTTCGAGAAGGACAGGGATATGACTTCGGATGAGGTCCTTGCGCAGTGGGATGATCTGAAGAAAAAGGAAAAGAACGAGGAATCCATCATAGATGCCGTCGGCAGCGTGTCAAGGCATTACCCGTCACTCCTGAGGGCTGAGAAGGTCCAGAGGAAGGCAAGGAAATATGGCTTCGACTGGGAGGACATAGAGCCCGTATTCGACAAGATAAGCGAGGAAGTCCTTGAGGTGAGGGAAGCCCTCGACGGAGGCAATGGAAATGATGCGAAGAAGGAGGTTGGGGATCTGCTGTTTGCAGTGGTCAACCTTTCGAGGTTTCTGGATGCGGATCCTGAGATATCCCTCAACAATACAACCGACCGATTCATTTCAAGGATTACCAAAATGGAAGAGCTCATATCCGCTGATGGAGTCACTTTCAAGGGTCTTGGCCTCGAAGAATTGGACCGTTATTGGGAAAAAGCAAAAATATTTGAAAAAAACCTTTAGAAAAGAAGGGTTTGAGCCAATTGTGTAGAATAACAATAATAGTTTCAATTTTTAATCAATAAGGAGGAATCAATTGTGAACAAGGCGGAATTAATCGCGGCAATCGCTGAGGAAAGCAAGCTCACCAAGAAGGATTCGGAGGCTGCTCTCAAGGCTTTTATCACAGCAGTATCTGCAAGCCTTGAAAAGGGTGAAAAGGTACAGCTCGTTGGATTCGGAACCTTTGAAGTAAGGGAAAGAAAAGCAAGAGTCGGTAGAAACCCAAGGACCAAAGAAGAGATAAAGATTCCTGCATCAAAGGCACCATCATTCAAGGCTGGCAAGGACCTCAAGACCAAGGTCAACGTACAGCCAAAGAAGAGGGGCAGAAAGAAAGCTGAGAAATAACATTCCATAGGATGCACGCCTTCTGGGGCGTGCATTTTCATGTTTCAAAATGGATTTTCAACATGAATTTTATAGAAATATAAAAAAACGTGGTCTAAGTTAGAACATTTAACAAATTTTTCTTCACATTGTACGGTAAACTATCTATAATGGAGTAAACGAGGCATTGGACAGCTGGCTTAGAGCGTCAAAGGAAATGGCCCCGGAGGTATAGGATTGAGACTGGACAAGTATTTGAAGGTATCAAGGATCATCAAAAGAAGAACTGTGGCCAAGGAAGCCTGTGATGGCGGAAGGGTCAAAATCAATGACAAGGTGGCAAAGGCAGGTACAGACGTAAAGGAAGGCGACATCATCGAGATCTCATTCGCATCCAAAAAGATCCTGGCAAGGATCCTGAAGGTAGTGGAACATGTCCGAAAGGAAGATGCTTCATCAATGTACGAGATAGTGGAAGGCGAAGAGGATACCGAGGAGTAGGCCTTTTGCATTCTTTTCCGGGAATGGTCCCGCGGAGGTGGTTATGAAGTTTGGCAATCTGATCAAGAGGGCATTAATCGTTCTCTTCATAGTGGTCATAGGCACGACTGTATACAACCAGCAGCTGGCCATGCAAAGGATCAAAGCCAACATTGTCCTGCAGCAGCAGGAGCTGGCTAAAGCAAAAGAAGAAAATGGAATCCTCACGAACAACCTTGAGATGACAAAGACTGACGAGTTCATCATCAAGAATGCAAGAACAAGACTCGGTCTCCTGAAACCAGGAGAAATTCCGGTCATTGATTCTTCGAATTAATTAGGTTATCATGAATAACATACACACAATTTTAAGGAGGATACTTTAAAGCATGACCTTAGAGGTAGGAAACATTGTAGAGGGAACTGTTGTTAACATCACAAGCTTCGGAGCCTTCATTGATTTGATGGGAAAGACTGGACTTGTGCACATTTCAGAAGTGGCTGACAGCTATGTCAAGGATATCAAGGACTTTCTGAAGGATGGCGACAAGGTGAAGGTGAAGGTACTCAGCGTAGACAACAACGGTAAGATTAGCTTGTCCATAAAGCAGGCCAATACAGTAGCGGCTCCGGCAAAGAGGAGCACCAGACCGACTGAAGTCGATTGGCATCATTCTGACAGACAGGACAGGAAGAAAGCCCCTGCACCTTCAAGCTTCGAGGACATAATGTCGAAGTTCATGAAGGAAAGTGAAGAAAAGATGTCGGACTACAAGAAGCATCAGGAAGTCCGCACAAAGAGCAGAAGAGGAAACTAGCAATCATACCCGGCATAATGCCGGGTCTTATTCTTTCCAGAGAAAAGATGTAAACGGTGTGAAAATGGTTGAAATTACTTCTTGAAAATAATGTTAATAATGTGTTGACAGCATAGGGTATCTTAGGTATAATTAATTTTGTCGCCAGAAGGTGGCAGCACGAATGTGGCGGAATAGCTCAGCTGGCTAGAGCATTCGGTTCATACCCGAAGGGTCGTAGGTTCAAGTCCTATTTCCGCTACCAATAGCGTGCTGGAGTGGCGAAACTGGCAGACGCACAGGACTTAAAATCCTGCGGTGGTTAAACACCGTACCGGTTCAATCCCGGTCTTCAGCACCAATCAAGTTAATATCGCGGGGTGGAGCAGTTGGTAGCTCGTCGGGCTCATAACCCGAAGGTCGTAGGTTCGAGTCCTTCCCCCGCTACCATTTGGAGAGCAGTCTAACGATGTTGGGCTGTTTTCTTTTTGTTCAACTAATAAAGATGTAATTTCGGGAGTTTGGAAATGGGTATCTATTTCACCATCAAGAATATTTCATGGATTACTAAAAAAAAGACACTGTGAGGTACAGACACATTAGTTGTGCGAGTTGCCTTACAGTGTTTTTGATTTATTGATTCAAGATAGGTCATGCATTGTAGTTTACTACTCCCAGTCTTTGTTTATCCCGAATGACTTTGACTTCCTAGCAATCATTGACTGTGAGGTCCTAAGTGCTTTAGCGGCTCCGTAAGTGGTCTTATGCTTTTTTAGAGCATCCTGTATGAGAGCTTTCTCGTATTTTTTGACAGCATCCTTCAGAGAGATTGAAGAATCAATATTGTAGTTAAGCTGGGAGTCAGGCATTTGGTCTTTTGATTGTGCCAGGAAAGATAACTGATTTTCGCAGATGACATCTTTCTCACCAATTATTACCAACCTCTCGATCGCATTCCTTAGTTCTCTTATATTGCCAGGCCAGTCATATTTTTCCAATCCGGCCAAAGCGCTTTCATTGAACATCTTCCTTTTGTTGTATTTCTTATTGAACTCATCGAGGAATCTCTCGCTCAAAATCCTTATGTCATCCTTGCGGTCCTTTAGCGGGGGAATCTTTACAGGAATGACGTTTAGCCTGTAATAAAGGTCCTGTCTGAATTTCCCGCTGCTTATCATCTCCATGAGCTTTTCATTCGTAGCTGAAATGAACCTTACGTCCAATGAGATTTTTTTTGTCCCACCAACCCTCATGAATTCATTCTCCTGGAGCACCCTTAAGAGCTTTGGCTGCAAAGAAAGGGGCATTGTGCCTATCTCATCGAGGAATATCGTGCCACCGTTTGCAACCTCAAAAAGTCCCGGTTTTGAAGTGACAGCTCCGGTAAAGGCACCTTTTTCATAACCAAACATCTCTGACTCCAGAAGGTTTTCAGGTATTGCTGAACAGTTGATTGTAAGAAATGGTTTATCTGCCCGATTGCTGTTGAGGTATATCTCCTTTGCCAGAACCTCCTTTCCAACGCCACTTTCACCTAGTATCAGTATGGATGCATCTGTTTTTGCAATCACTGGAATAAGTTCCTTTATATCCCTGATTTTTTTTGATTTCCCAAATAGCTTTGAGGTTTCCTTTTTATCCATAAGTGATGTCAGCTTGGATTTCAGAAGATTATTCATCTCTATTTCCGAATCCAACCGCTCCTTCAATTTGGATATTTCAGTCAGGTTCTGCACGAAGGTGTATACGTAGACTATCTCATTTAGCCCGCTGAATACAGGTGTACTTGTCACCATTATTTTGTTCCCTTCAGAAGAAGATGTGACCATGGAAATCTTCTTTCGTTGATGCAATGCCTTGAGAGCAGCAGATTCATTGGAGATGTCATCAAGGTGACTTGATGTGAGGTCATTTATACGAACACTCTCATCAGCAGGGTAAGGGTTTTCGAGTGAAAGAAAATACTGAAGTTCATTCTGCATGACCTCCTGGATATGCTTTCCGACTGCAAGATCTCTGCGTATCTTGTATGCATTGCTCCATGCCTTGTTGACAAAAATAATGAACCCCTCTTCATTGATTATATGTATTGGCAGGTCTATGAAGTCTGAGACTATAAACGCATTGAGATACTTGTAATTTTCTGATGCTACAAAATTATATTCCATGTCGGCCTCCTGGATGAGCAAAGTGTTAAGTCAGATTTGAGTTAAATCGTTTACGAATAAATAATTTAATTATGACTTAAAAGTGAAATTATTGCTACTGTATTATCCGGAATTTAATATATTGTCAAATATTTAATAATTATGTATTGCGTTGATACAGGCGTGTTTGTGTAAATGTTTACTGGAATTGACATGGGATTGGCACGGCAGTTGCTTATATATAGACAAAAGGCGAAGGAGGTGAAGACAATGTCTAGGATTCTGGCATTCAATGGCAGCCCGCATCGAAGCGGAAACACTTCCATGGCACTTAAGGAAGTCTTGGAAGTGCTGAATACCGAGGGAGTGGAAACGGAATTAATCCAGCTTGGCGGTGTGAAAATAACTCCATGCATGGGCTGCAGGAAATGTTGGGAAACAAAGGATGAGAAGTGCATCATAAACTCTGATGTAGTGAATGAGCTGATTGCGAAGATGAAGGAAAGTGATGGATTCATCATAGGGAGCCCTGTGTATACATCTAATGTGACTGCAGAAGTAAAGGCGTTCATGGACAGAACCAATTTTGTTTCAAAGGCCAACGGTAATCTTTTCAAGGGTAAAATCGGGGCTGCGGTAGTCGTGGCAACAAAAACTGGAGCAACCTTCGCATACTCCGCAATTAACTTCATGTTTGGAATCTCCCAGATGATAACGGTAGGTTCTACATATTGGAATTCCGCTTTTGGGAAGCATCCTGGGGATATCATGGAAGATATTGAGGGAATTGAAAGCTTACATGTTCTTGGCAGCAATATTGCTGAGTTGATAAAAATGCTCGACAGGGAGGAAAATTATGGGTAGAGAAATATTACAGGGGGTAATAGACATACACGTTCATGCGGGTCCGTCTGTTGCCAACAGAGCGGTAGATGCAGCTGAAATGCTGAAAGAAGCTGAAGCAGCAGGTTATGCTGGTTTCCTGGTCAAGGATCATTATTTCCCAAGCATGATGGGAACGAAAATGATAGAGAAGCATTTGGGCAATGGAACCTGCAGAATCTTCGGATCCATGGCACTGAATAATTCAATGGGCTTGTTCAATCTGAAAGCGTTGGATACCGCAAGGCAGATGGATGCGAAAATGGTTTATTTTCCTACAGTTTCAACAAAAAAGCATATTGATGACCATTCAACTGGTGCATTTGTAGGTGCAGGAAAATCTCAGATAGCAGAAAATCCTGTGACCTATGTAGATGAAGAAGGTAATCTTGATCCAGCAGCGATAGAGGTGCTTGAGTATATGGCCAGTCATGACATGGCGCTGGGAACAGGACATGGAAACATATGGGAGGTAGACCATCTTGTGGAAAAGGCTGTTGAGCTGGGTGTAAAGAGGATCCTGGTTAACCATCCGCACTACAATGTTGGAGCCACATATGAGCAAATGGCCAAATGGGCCAAACTGGGAGCGTATATCGAGCTTAACGTATGCGTATTCAAGAGCGGATCAAAGCTTGGAGATGTCGATGATATTGTCGCAAAACAGATGATTGACGCTGTTGGAGTGGATAGGATAATATTGGACTCTGATCTTGGTCAGGCAAATAATGGTTCGCCTGTAGAAGGAATGTATAACTTCATGAATCTACTGATTGATCAGTTTGGAGTATCAGTTGAAGAAATAAACAAAATGGCAAAAATAAATCCGGCTATACTGCTTGGAATATGACCAAGCTGAAATAAAAGCATATTAGGAGGAAAAAAATGACAACAATCGCTTCAGGAAATTGGAATGAATCACCATGGCAGCCAGTTAGGGAAGGTATCTCAAGAGTCGTATTTGCAATGGAAGCAGACAGCGTCTGCTGCACTATAGGAAGGGTAGAGAATGGAAACGAAGTGAAACCCCATACTCATCCCAATGAACAGATAGCTCTTGTCCTTGAAGGTGAATGCGATTACTACGTTGATGGAGTACCCTACAGGCTGAAGCCGGGGTCATGGGTGACGGTTCCATCAAACGTTGAACACTACATACACGTATATGACAGTCCGGTGCCTTGTCTTCAGATGGATATATTCACTCCGGACAGGCCTGAATATACTGAATCATACTCACAGTTCATCAAGGATGTTAAGTAATAAAAAAAAGAGGAAACACGATACGAAGCGTGCAATCCTCAAGTAAGTATTCTGAAACCATGATAGCACGTTGTTAGATAGAAGTAAACGTTACTGGATTATCGGTGATTCTGCTTTAATAAGAAAAGTGAGGGAAAAATAATGAAGAAGCATATATTAGGAATTTGCATTTTAACACTAAGCACAGCCATTATGCTTTCTGGATGCGGATCAAAAGCTCCGGCAAATGAAACAACTGCACCGAGCAATGGTACAAAGGAACAGATAAAGATAACATTTGCTGATTATGGGTCAAGCAAAATGGCGCCTGCCAAGGGATACCAGGATGGAATCGCGTACATAAAGGAAAAGACAAATGGAAGGATAGAGATTGACTACGTTCCTGATGCGGTACTTGGCAACGAGACCGAGATGATACAGCAGCTCATGGATGGCACAATGCAGATGGCAACGCTGGGAACAAGCACGTTCAGTAAATTCACCGACAAGCTGGAGGCTTTTCAGCTTCCATTCCTTCTTACTGACTATGAGAAGGAACAGGCTGCATTCGAAAGCCCTGAAGGACAAGCGTTACTTGCGTCTGCGGAGGATCTAGGGCTTAAGATAGTGGGATTCATGGAAAATGGAATCAGGCACTTTGCTAACAATAAGAGACCGATCGTTACCCCGGATGACCTTAATGGCCTGATACTTAGAGTCGTACCCAGTACAATGCTTAAGGAGGCGGTAAGCATGCTGGGTGCTAACCCAACGCCGCTGAATTACGGCGAGGTTTATACTGCACTTCAGAACAAGGTAATTGATGGAGAAGAAATTAACATCACATCACTTTATGCTATGAAGCACTATGAGACAATTAAGTATGTCTCGGAGATTGGAATGTACCCATTCCCAGCCCTGGTAGTATTCAATCTTGATTTTTGGAACTCTTTGTCTGCAGAAGACCAGAAGATTATATCAGATGGATTCAAGCAGGGAACCGAGAATCTATTTGAAAAACATCTTCCAGAGTTTGAGGTTACTGCAAAGGATGCTTGCATTAAGGCAGGAGTTGTCTTTAACGTAATTGAAGACAAGGAGGCATTCAGGGGAAAAATCGCACCGATTTACGAAACATACAAGGCGAAGGACCCTAAAATCAAGGCTTTCATCGAAGCAATGGTTAACTACAAATAATATCCTTGACAAACCGCAATAGAAGAGTTGGCTGGCCAATATGGCCAGCCGGCTTATCCCACCCAAGGAGGGTAGAATAACGTGATTAAGAAAATATTGGATTATGTTGCAGCAATAATCAAGGCTTTCCTTGGTTTACTTCTGGGTATTATGCTTATAGTCGCATTGACAGAGGTATTCAGGCGTTACTTTATTGGTAAGTCATTCCCATGGTCAGAAGAGTCAATAAGGTACCTGATTATTTGGATATCACTACTAGGTGGAGCAGTTAGCTATAAGGAACATGGGCTTGTATACTTTGACATGATAGTTGATTTGGTCAAAGGCAAGAAAAAGGGATTACTAATGATCTTCTCGAACACAGTAACTCTTGCTTTCATAGGATACATATTTATGAATTCTATAGGTTCGATAACATCACGTTCAATTATGAACCAGAAAAGCATAGGACTGCAAATATCAATGGTAATACCATATATGGCAATCCCCATAGGCATGGGCTTGATGTTCATATTCGGGCTTTATCATTACAAGGAAATATATGATAAGTATTTTGGAGGTGCAACGAAATGACTCTTGCGATAATTGCATTTGTCCTGACTCTGCTTGCAGGGGTTCCAATTGCAGTGGTGCTTGGAGTTGCAGGTGTTCTCCATATTTTTGAAATTGGCAATGCATCGTTTTTCAATGCAATCACACCAAGAATATTTGGAGGTATGGATGTTGTTGGATTGACCTGCATTCCGTTCTTCATTGTTGCCGGTGAAGTGATGAATGCCAGTGGTGTTACTGGTAAACTTCTCGAATTTACCAGGAACCTTATAGGTCATTTTAAAGGTGGACTGGCATATGCTGTTGTTATAATAGCAATGATACTTTCAGCAATTCTTGGCTCTGCCAATGCAGTAGCATCAATACTCTGTGCAGTAATCATCCCTGAAATGACTAAGGACAAGTATCCTGAGGAATTCAGTGGCGCACTGATTGCATCATCAGGAATATTAGGCCCTATCATTCCGCCAAGTGTAACCTTTGTTTATTTCAGTGTTTTGAGCAATGTATCCGTGAATGGCTTGTTCATGGGTGGAATAGTACCTGGAATACTTCTGGGAGCGGGATTTGCTATTATAATCTTTATCAGTGTAAGAAAATTTGATTTGCCACCAAGCGAATCATTTAATCTGAAGCGATTGGTCAAATCCTTCTTATCAGCACTTCCTGCTTTAATAGTGCCAGTTATAATTGTAGGAGGTATAATGACAGGCGCATTCACTCCTACTGAATCAGGCGCAGTTGCAGTTCTGGCAGCATTCCTGGCAGGTCTCTTCTACGGGAAATTCAAGATGTCGATGTTTCCAGGTATCTTTTCTAGATCCGCTGTCGCCACTGCCGGAATTTTCCTTATCATCGGATTTGGTAACATCATAGGTTGGTCAATGGCGATTGCTAAGATACCTCAGGCGATTTCAGCTGCAATCCTTGGATTTACGTCAAGTAAGTCAATCATTATCCTAATGATGCTTTTTATACTCATTTTAGTAGGAGCAGTAATGGAAGCAACGGCTGCAATGCTTATATTTACACCTGTTATGCTACCTATAGCCATACAGATTGGGATGGATCCGATACACTTCGGAATAATATTCTGCATCATGATGACAATAGCTTTGATAACACCCCCTGTTGGTATGACGTTATTTGTAACTTCAAATATATCGAAGATATCATTGAACAAGTTAGCGAAAGCTGTAGTACCATTTTGTATAATGGCCCTTATTGTTACATTTGCCCTGGCATTCCTGCCTGACCTTGTTATGTTCATACCAAGATTGTTGGGGATTGCATAATTAAATTGGAGGTACGAAATGAATAAGAAATTCTCATTAAGAGAAAGAATATTGAATAAGGAAGTTGTCATCGGTACATTCTATAAATTCAACAGTCAGGCGATTGTAGAGATGATAGGGATCGCTGGATTTGACTTTATGATCGTTGATACGGAACATTCCAATTATTCAAGCTATGACATAGAGGGTCTTATCAGAGCTGCAGAGTGTGTTGGGCTAAGCAGTGTGATAAGAGTAAGGGAAGCAATTGCTGAGGATGTCCTGCATGCACTTGATTCAGGTGCTGATGGGGTACAAATTCCCAGCATATCAGATGTAGATACTGCGGAAAAGGTATGCAAATCAGCGAAATATTACCCTGAAGGCAATCGAGGATTCACAACATCACATAGGGCTGCAATGTACAGTGCCTGGAATAAAAATGAAAAGTATACCGATTATTCGAATAAGCACTCTCTTGTGATAGCCCATGTTGAAAATCTTGAAATGGCAGAGAATATTGATGGTCTGCTTAAAATTCCACAGCTGGATGTTGTTTTTGTGGGACCGGGGGACCTAAGCCAGGCAATGGGAAAGCCTGGACAGATGAATGATCCTGAAGTTGTCGCATTGATTGAAAAGATATTTGTTAATGTATTGGAGAAAGGTAAGGCAGTTGGAATATATTGCGGAACACCGGCAGATGTCAAGAAGTATGTAGGTTTGGGAGCAACTTATATTGCATACGGATCTGATATGACCGCATTATCAACAGCCCTGTCCGGACTTGTAAAGTCAGCCAGGGAAGCCCTGTAAGAATTGGTTATTAGATTGGAGGAGAAATTTATTGTCCAAGACCATCATCACCGCAGCAATAACAGGTGCCATACATACTCCGGGGATGTCCCCACATCTGCCGATAACGCCGGAAGAAATCGTAGAAGATGCCGTCAGGGCCTGTGAGGCCGGTGCGGCAGTAGTTCATATTCATGCCAGGGACCCAAAGGATGGAAGACCTTCAGCTGATGTCGGCCTCATGAAGGGGATTGTATCGGAAATAAAAAAGAGAAGCGATGTCATAATCTGCATAACTACAGGTGGCAGCATCGGTATGCCGCTTGATGACAGGATTGCTGCGATACCTGCCCTTAAGCCTGAACTCGCATCATGCAATGCAGGATCCATTAATTTTGTCATCGAACCGGCAGCAAGAAAGCTTAAGCCTGTTTATGACTGGGAAGTGCCTTATCTAAATGGCACGAAGGACCTGGTATTCTCGAATACATTCCTTAGCCTCGAAAGATACATAAATGAAATGTATAAAGTCGGAGCAATACCTGAATTTGAAGTGTATGATGTCGGTATGATAAATAATCTTGCCTATTTCCTGAAAGAAGGCATCCTGAAGAGGCCGATATACATACAATTTGTCATGGGAATATTGGGCGGGATTCCAGCCAGTGTGGATAATCTTGTATACATGCTCAAAACCGCCAAAGATCAGCTGGGTGACTTCAATTGGTCCGTTGCAGCAGCAGGCAGGAACCAATTCACAATGACTACTGCAGCGCTTACTCTTGGAGGTAACGTGCGAGTCGGGCTGGAGGATAATCTATACCTGGCTCCAAAGGTGCTGGCAAAAAGCTCTGCTGAGCAGGTGACAAAGATACGTGGTATAGCAGAGGCTCTATTCAAGGAAATAGCTTCTCCTGATGAGGCGCGTTCCATTCTGGGACTTAAGGGAAAATCCGAAGTGGCATTCTGAAGAATTTAATCAAATTATGACTACCCTGAGAGTGAATGTTCGTGAAACAGGCACTCTCTATTCTGTTAGAATATGATTAGATGAAGTAAGATGTATTGCTGTCATATTGGTAGACTGAAATGTTATTGAACTGATTAACCAAGATTTTGAGGAGGCATTGAAATGGCGTTGATGACTGGTGAACAGTATGTGGAAAGTTTGAGAAAGCTGAACATGGAGATATACATGTTTGGAGAAAAAATTGAAAATCCTGTGGACCATCCTATGCTCAGACCTTCGCTGAATTCTGTGAAGGTGACATATGAACTGGCCCAAAATGATGAGTACCATGATCTGATGACATCAAGGTCTCATTTCGTCGACAAAGATATTAACCGATTTACTAATATCCATAGGAGCGCCAATGATCTGATAAGCAAGGTGAAAATGCAGAGGTTACTGGGTCAGAAGACAGCATCATGCTTCCAAAGGTGCGTTGGGATGGATGCAATCAATGCGGTCTTCAGCACTACGTATGAGATAGATAAGGAATATGGAACCATATATCACGAAAACTTCCTGAAATATCTCAAATATGTTCAGGAAAAGGATCTTACAATAGATGGAGCGATGACAGATACAAAGGGTGACCGGTCTCTACCTCCAAGCAGACAGGCAGATCCGGACCAGTATCTCCACATCGTGGAGCGAAGACCTGATGGAATAGTGGTCAGGGGTGCCAAAGCTCATCAGACTGGAATATGCAATTCACATGAAGTGCTTGTAATGCCCACAGTATCAATGGGTCCGGATGATAAGGACTATGCTGTTGCATTCGCAGTACCTGTAGATACTAAGGGCATAGTCATTATAATCGGTAGACAGTCCTGCGATACCAGGAAATTGGAGGGGCCGACAATCGATACAGGCAACAGTCAGTATGGTGGAGTTGAGGGCCTGACAATATTTGATGATGTATTTGTACCAAATGACCGGATATTCCTTAACGGAGAGACGGAATTTGCGGGTATGCTTGTGGAAAGATTCGCAGGATACCACCGGCAGAGCTATGGTGGCTGCAAGGTTGGAGTCGGGGATGTTCTGATCGGGGCATCTGCATTGGCGGCTGATTATAATGGAGCAGGGAAGGCATCCCATGTCAAGGACAAGCTGATAGAGATGATCCATCTGAATGAGACATTGTATTGTTGTGGTCTGGCCTGCTCTTCTGAAGGGAAGATGACAGAGTCTGGGAATTACATGGTCGACCTTTTAATGGCGAATGTATGCAAACAGAATGTAACGCGGTTCCCATATGAGATTGCAAGGCTCGCTGAAGATATTGCCGGAGGAAGCATGGTTACAGCTCCTTCTGAGAAGGATTTAAGGGACCCTATTGTAGGACCGTACATTGAAAAATATATGAAGGGGATCAATGGGGTTTCGGCGGAGAACAGGCTGAGAATAATGAGGCTGATAGAGAATCTGACACTAGGTACTGCCGCAGTAGGATACAGAACCGAGTCGATGCATGGAGCGGGTTCACCTCAAGCGCAGAGGATCATGATAGCGAGGCAGGGCAATGTATCGGCTAAGAAGGAGTTAGCTAAGGCGATCGCGGGAATCATTGAGTGATTAGCTGGAACAAATGATTCTATAATCTGAAATACAATATTAGTGACTAGCTTTAAAAGGACAATATCAGTTTATATGGCATTACGATTGTATGAAGTGTTATATTTATTGCAAGATGAATAATATCGGGCTATTTTGTTTAGGAGAATATATGGATAGAATTGAGAACCAAGAACCTGAAGAAAGATGGGACAGAGTGATGAAGCGGTATGCCAGCGTAGTTGCTGTTGTCTTCTGTTATATAGTCAAGGATGGGAAGATCCTGCTCATAAGGCGGGGTAATCCTCCTTCATACAATGAATATACTGTCGTTGGAGGAAAGAAGGAAGTCGGTGAGGACCTGATCGCAGCGTGCAGGCGTGAGGTAGCGGAGGAGACTAACCTGGATGTCAGAAACCTCGAGTTCAGGGGTGTTGTGCATAATCATATGGCTGGAAGGGATTTTGAAGTCATAACATTCTATTTCAAAACAGAGGACTTTACAGGAGAACTCAGGTCCGGAAGCGAGGGTGACCTTGAGTGGTGCAGCATCGATGAAAGTTTCCACAAGGATGGAATCAGCGAGTATTACCTGAGGATAACTCCACTTGTCCTTGGTGACAGGGCAAGCTTTGTGGGGTCCATTTCCATAGACGGTGAAGGTAAGATAGAGCGGTTTGAGATCAGCTGAAGGAATATTGTGAGAAGAGAAGAGCGGCTTTTGGCCGCTTTTCTCTATTTATAAAGGGTCAATCACAAAACCTGT
>NZ_AXUN02000171.1 GCF_000495435.3 Youngiibacter fragilis 232.1
CAAATTAAAATACACTACCTCTTTGAACCGAACCAGTCAACGAACTTGTAGCCTATGGCTATCGCTGCACCTGACTCCTCCATGAGCTTTGCATAAAGTGACGAAGCGGCAAAAATGAAGAAATAGTTCTTGAAGAAGTTAAGATATCCGGTCATATAGAATTCCGAGAAGGATTCCCATATCCCCATTCCGTTTGTAAGTATTACGACCATACCTGCGATAATTGTAAGCGGCAGTGCTCCTACTCCCTTATAGGCGAGCACCGCAAGGATCAATATTGCTATTAGTAGTCCAGTTATTCCTAACACTGTATCCCTCTTTCCTTATATTATTATTATGAGCCATATCGATTGAAACCGCCAGATTATAACTTAGGTACCGTGAACCTCTCAAGGTTAGCCATTGTCGGGAAAGGTATCACACCTGCTTCAAATTCCTTGACTATCTTTACGATAAGGTCGTTGAAAGGTGTATCAAGTCCGAATTTGTCGCCATTAAGCGAAACTATCCCGTTGATGTAGTCAATCTCGCAGGGTCTGCCCTTCTCCATGTCCTGCATCATGCTGGCCTTCTGAGGCCTGTGAACTGAATATACGTCTCTCAGGAACTCCACTGCATGGTCCCTTCCCGCTTCGTCATAGAACTTCAGCTCATTGAAGTCCTTTCCAGGTATGATGACCTCGAGCCCGATCCCCTTCAGGTCAGCTACCCTGATGAGCTCATCAGCAACATGCGCTGCGCACCTGACCGCCTTCTCATCGTCGATTATCTCACCGAAGGTGCAGCCAAGGGCAGCTGACATTCCGCTTAAAGCGCTGTTCATGAGAAGCTTCGACCACCTGATACCCAGCAGGTTGGTATTGATCTCCACATCTCCAGCCATTTTCAGGAATGCTTCAACCCTCTTGAGTTTCTCAGTGATCGCGCCGTCAAGGCTTCCAATCTCAATCCTCATGTGTTCCGGCTTGGTGTAGAGCTGTGACACTCCCGGTGCTATCCAGCCTCCGCCCCAGCCTACTGTTCCGCCTACTGTCCTGTCAGTTCCTACTATCTCCGCTACCGCCTCCTCTGGTATTCCGTTCTGGAGTGTGCACACGACGCTGTCCTCATTGATGAACGGCAAAAGGTTCCTTAGCGCAACCGCATTTGCAGTCTGCTTAAGCAGCACTATCACCACATCATAGATGCCATCCATCTGGTCTGGAGTTATTGCCTTTACAGGTATGTTCTTGAGGTCTAGGTACCCTGTTACGGTCGCACCTTTCTCATTCAGTGCATCCACGTGCTCCTTGTACGAATCAACAAGCACCACATCTCCGCCGTTCTTTGATACAACCGCTCCCATGATGGTTCCAAGGGAACCCGCTCCTAAAATTGCTGTCCTCATTCTTTCCTCCTAATGTAACTTGATTTATCTCCAGCCTAGACCTCAAACAGATCCAGGTTTGAAAACTCATACTTAAGTTCGCCGTTTTCAATCTTCTTTACTATTTCGACCACCTTGTCATTCATCGGTGTAGGGACATTGAATTTCCTTCCTGTCTCACAGACTACCCCGTTGATGGCATCTATCTCGCATTTCCTGCCTTTCTGCAGGTCCTGGAGCATGCTCGCAACAAGCTCAAGATGAGGTCTCCAGAAGAACCTGTATGCCTTCTCAGCCTCGAGCCTGCTCGGTTCATCCCAGTAATCAAGCCTCTGGTCAAAGTCGAAGCCATGGGAAGGCTCCATCCTTATCCCCGCTGCCCTGCTTACATCTATGCACTCCTTACCGACCACCTGAAGCACCCTGAAGCTCTTGTCATTCTCCATGACATCCCCGAATTTGCATCCAAGCGCAGTGGAGACACCGCTGAATGTCGCGTTCATGAGAAGCTTTCCCCAGCGAAGCCCCATAAGGTTGGTGGAGATCTCAACAGGACACATGCACTCAAGTATCTCCTTTATCTCATATACCTCGGGAGTTATCTCACCGTTCACGGTTCCAAGCGTGAAGAACATGTCCTGGACTTCCGTTGTCAGCCTTGATACTCCGGGCTCAACCCATGTGGCTCCCCAGCCTACTGGTGCACCCATGGTCCTGTTCTCACCGAACGCTTCTGCTACGGCGATCTCAGGAAGTCCGTTCTGCAGTGTGCAGATTATCGTCTTTTCCCCCACATGCGGCTTAAGCTGCGCGAACGCCGCTTCATTGTACGTCTGCTTGGTCATGTAGAAGACAAGGTCATAGATCCCTTCCATCTCGTCCGGTGTCAATGCATTCACCGGAACAAGCATCTCCTTCTGACCTATAACCCTGGCGCCATTCTTCTTAAGAGCATCCACATGCTCCCTGTTGACGTCAATAAGGTCGATTTCCCTTCCCGATTGCGCTATGTGGGCCCCAAGTATCGTACCAAGAGACCCAACTCCCATAATTGCCAGTCTTTCCATTTCATCCCTCCTGATTTGAAGTAAACAATTACATCGACGTCTTATATTTAGCAATAACCATGCCAATAAAAAAAAGACCAAAAACAAGGCCATTTGATAGATTCATCAGCATGTTCCGTCGCGAAAAGCGACGATTTGCCATTTAATGCGTCATCTAATCCGACACCAAACAAGTTCGGCCTGACTGTCCGGGTTGCCTGACCTTTCCAGTCACCCATCTGCAAATATCCGCCAGAATACCATCGAAAATAACTGAAAAGTTCCGGATGATCCCCAGCTTTTCTGAAGTTATCCACATAAGATTGCAGTAAAGCTCACATCACGTGATATTCTGTTGGTGAAGCATCCTGATTCTGTTAGAATTAAGCTGTATTAAGAAAACCAGATAGAAATTAGACGAGGTGTTTACCATGATCCAGGATATAGAGCCAAGAATATTCGACAACAACTTCAAGAACAGGAAGCCGGAGGCCCATGACCTTTTCCTGTCATATGATGGTGATAAGGTCCTTGTCAGAGAGGATAAGGACAAGCTCTGGTACCCTTCATTCTCCGATTTCGAGGAAGGTCATCCTAACCTCATGGAGAAAGCCACATTCCTGTTCAGCATTGATGACTTAAGCTACTACCTTACAGATGAAAAGGCACTTGATTCAGTTGAGGGCTGGACATACGTCAGCACCTCAAGGTTCAGGACCGAACCGAAGTACTGGCGCTCCTTCGCAGGTGTCGTCGGCTGGCAGCTGAACAGATGGTATTCAAACCACAGGTTCTGCAGCAGATGCACAAAGCCAATGGCCCATTCGGACAAGGAACGCATGCTATACTGCGAAAGCTGCGGCTTCCAGACCTACCCTACGATCTCACCCTGTGTCATAGTCGGAGTCCATAACGGCAACCGTCTGCTGCTGACAAAGTATGCAGGCCGAGCCTATGCGAACTATGCCCTGGTTGCAGGCTTTGCAGAGATCGGCGAAACATTGGAGCAGACTGTTAAAAGGGAGGTCTTTGAAGAGGTGGGACTAAAGGTCAGGAACCTGAAGTTCTACAAGAGCCAGCCCTGGCCATTTACTGACACGCTGCTTGTTGGCTTCTACGCTGAGCTTGAAGGCGACGACAAGATAACGATAGAGGAAGACGAGCTTGCACTTGGAGTCTGGATGGAGAGGGAGGATATCCCGCCTGCTGAGCTCAAGATAAGCCTCACAAGCGAGATGATGGAAGCCTTCAGGACACGGTCATTCGAGCTTTAACAATAAAGGACCTTACCGCCAATCTCTCTTTGGCAGCAAGGTCCTTCTATCTGTTACTAATTATCCCGTTAAAAATATACTTACAATTGCGTTCACCATAAGTGAAATCCTGACATATGGACATGCATCTCCATACTATGTATTCAAAACCAGCTTTACCGCTTAATTTCTTATGGTCCGGTTAGTATTCCATAGCACACAGCCAGATCAAAATAATATTTGTCTACAGCAGCCTTCAACTCAGGCTTCTTTTTGAGTATGAGATATTCCATAATCCTCTTGATGCCCTCAACCCGGTCGGCTGGTCCTTTTTCTGAATTCATGATCACGTATCCAGGATAGCCTGCAAGAAGTCTTTGATGGAGGTTTGCGAGATATCCAAAGCCGGTAGTCTCAGAAACTGCCCTGTGGATTTCAAATTCATGAATCCTTGCCTGGTCAATCCTTTCTGCCCCACAGGCATTCATATACTTGCCAAAGATCTCATTCAATCCTGATATATCAAGTTCCCTTGCCAGTATGACCTCCATGAGCTCATATTCAATTTCTGCAATGATCTTGAGAGCCCTGGCTATCTCATCGAGAGTAGTTGCCCTTACCCTCATATGCCTGTTGGGCAGCCTCTCCAGATAACCTTCCTTCTCCAGCAGCTGAAGAGCCTCCCGGACCGGTGTCCTGGAAAGCTTGAGCTGTTCTGCCAGTTCTTCCTGAATGATTTCCTGTTCCGGAATCAGCCTTCCGGATATCACATATTCCCTTAGTACGTCAGCTATCTGGTCCTTTGTCTGCACCAAACCGATTTTTCTCATAAATACACCATTACTGCACCAATCGCATTCCTTAGATAATTCATTTGTAACCATTATAGTATATTGTATACAAAGTTTGAACATGTAAGGTCATAAAGGGCCGTGGATGCTTCCAGCTGTACAGATGCTCCAACGTAAAAAGAGCTGGGACGAACAGCTCTTTTCGTTGGAGTATAGGAGTATTGCTAAATGTTTGGCATGGTTCTTCTTACCTAATGCGCTTTGAAATGCACATGTCCGTAATCTTCCTACTGGCAGACCTTCCCAGGATTAAGTATATTCCTTGGGTCAAATGCCAGCTTTATGTTCCTTAGCAGAGAGATGTATGACTCATCATATTGCTCGAAAAGGTATGGTCTCTTTGCGAAGCCAATTCCATGCTCCCCGGATACTACACCTTCAAGCTCCCTTGCCCTGCTGTACATGCACTCGAATATGTCAGTCAGCTTCTTCTTCCACTGCTCCTCGTTCATGTCATCCTTCAGAACATACACATGGAGGTTTCCGTCCCCTGCATGTCCGAAGCTCCTGATCCTTACATCGAACTGCTTTTCAAGCTCATGCGTGTACTTTATGAAGTCAGCTACCCTGTCCCTTGGGACGCATACATCGCATTCATCCATATCAGTCGTGGACGCCTTGACCGCCTCAAGGAAAGCTCCTCTTGCGGACCAGATGCTCTGCTTCCTTTCGTCTGTGTCCGATATGAACACATCAAGGGCACCTTCCTCAAGGCAGAGCTGAGCCACCTTGTCATAGCTCCTTTCAATCTCCTCAGTGCTGTTTCCGTCAAAGGAAAGGAGAAGATATGCATCTGATGAATTGTCAGGGAACTTCTTGTCAAGGAACTGCTCGGCAGCGAGTATTACTTCCCTCTGCATGAACTCTATGGCTGTCGGCGCCGCCTTGGACTTAATTATCTTAGGCACTGTGCTTATTGCCATATCAAGGTTCGGGAAGGGTATGAGAAGGCTGATGACCTTCTTTGGCAGCGGAAGAAGCTTCAGTGTGGCTTCGGTGATTACTGCAAGGGTTCCCTCGGAGCCGCATACCATATCCTTTATGCTGTACCCTGAGCTGTTCTTGACGACCTTTCCGCCTACCTTCATGATGTCGCCGTTTGGCATCACGAGCTCAAGGCCACGCACGTAGTCCCTTGTCACTCCATACTTCACGGCTCTCATTCCACCGGCGTTGGTATTTATGTTGCCGGCAATTGTTGCTGTCTTCTCACCCGGATCAGGAGGATAGAAGAAGTCCCTTTCCTCGACGTACTTGGCAATATCCATGAGCATGACGCCAGGATCCACCGTCAGTGTAAGGTTGTTCTCGTCCAGTTCCTTTATCCTTGTCATCTTGGTCATGTTCATCATGATCCCGCCATGTATTGGCACCGAGGCTCCGACCAGGCCAGTTCCCGAACCTCTTATAACCACAGGGATGTTGTTCTCATGCGCATATTTCATGACCTTAGACACTTCTTCAGTGGAGAGCACCTCTACCATGACCTCAGGCATCCTGCTTATGCCTCCAAGCTCATCATGGCTGAAGTCTTCGCTTATCGCCTCTCCTGCATATACTCTCCCATCATCAAGCGCCTGCCTGAGAAAAGCCAGATCCTTGTCATCTATTATCTTATATCCCATCATTATGCTCCCTTCTCAAGCTTGATTCTTTCAATGAGCTGCGGCAGCACCTCATAAAGGTCCCCGACGATTCCATAGTGTGCTATGTTGAAGATCGAAGCCTTCTCGTCGCTGTTCACCGCAAATATATGCTCCGACCCGTTCATGCCGGCAGCGAACTGCACGGACCCTGAAATTCCCAGCGTTATTATGAGCTTCGGCTTTACAGTTCGTCCGCTTAGCCCTACCTGCCTCTTGGCATCAAGCCAGCCCGACTCAACAAGGGGCCTTGTCCCTGCAATCTGGGCATCAAGCAGTCCTGCAAGCTCCCTTACCATCTCCATGTCCTTTTCACTCTTTATTCCCCTGCCGACAGCTATTATGGTCTCAGCATCAGAAATGCTCGTTTCCTTGTCCTTCTGCCTTACCTCGAGGACCTCTGTCCTCGATGCAAGCCTGCTCTCATCGATTCTGCACTCTACTACCTCACCGCTGGCTTCTGCCGACCTTTCCAGCGCGTTCATCACCTTGTACCTTACGGTTGCAAGCTGTGGCCTGGTGTTCGGGGTCTTTATCTGTGCCATTATGTTTCCGCCAAAGGCCGGCCTTATCTGGACAAGGTCAGTGTTCTCCTTGATATCAAGCACAGTGCAGTCAGCTGTGAGCCCGGTCCGAAACCTTGCGGCCATCCTTGGTGCAAGTGACCTTCCTATGGTGGTCGCTCCTACAAGTATGGATGAAGGCTTCACGTTGTTTATGAAATCCTCGAATGCGGCGGCGTAAGGCTCGATCCTGAAATCCTTCAGTTCCTCATGGTCGTATGCATATACCTTGTCAGCTCCGTAGTGAAGGAGTTCACCTGCCTTGTCCAGTATTCCATGACCGAGGAACAAAGCGTATACCGGGAAGCCAACCTTCGCTGCAAGCTCCTTCGCTTTGCCAAGCAGCTCCATTGTCACAGGATGGATCTCTCCTTCAACATGGTCCACATACACAGCGATGCCTTTCCATAAGCTCTTGTCCACAGCCTGCCTTTTCTCATCCCCGACAAACTCCATGACTCCTTTAGGCCCCTTGCTCACGCAGATCCTGCAAAGCTTGCAGGCTGCATTCACCTCAAGCTTCCCATTGTTATCCTCAAGGGCATTGAAAGGACATATCCTGATTAGTTCAGCCATATTTTCAGCCGTCACCAGATGGTCGTTGACCTTTAAAGTTCCCATTGTTCCATACCTCCCTATACCAGCTTGAGCTCAACGAGCTTGCTGGAAACATTCATCGCAACTTCTGAACCCTCACCCTTGAAAATTTCCCTCTTACCGTTCGCAGCCGGCGGGAATATCCTCTCAACCTGTGTCGGGGAACCGTCAAGTCCGTATTTTCTGACATCCTGGTCCTCGAAGTCTGCGAAGGTTATTGTCCTTATAGCCTTGTCCTTAGTCGCCATCTTTCTTCTGTAGGAAGGCAGCCTCGGCTGGAATATGTCCTTCTCAAGAGTCAGCAGGCATGGGTACTTGACCCTGACCTTCTCGATGGTATTGGGCATATCCATCTCAACGGTTATCGAATCATCAGCTATCTCAAAGATCCTGGTCACATTCGCTATGTGGGGTATGTTCAGATACTCAGCCATCTCAGGTCCCACCTGCGCAGTATCACCATCCGTCGTCTGCTTGCCGGTAAGTATGATATCGAAATTCCCAAGCTTCTTTGCTGACTGTGAAAGCGTGTATGATGTGGCGAGCACATCCGAGCCTGCAAATTTCCTGTCCGAAACCAGCGCTCCCTCATCTACTCCCATCATGAAGGCTTCCTTTATGACATCCTCTGCCTGCCTCGGACCCATGGTCATTGCGGTTATCGACCCGCCGCTCTTTTCCTTTATCCTCAGGGCTGTCTCGAGAGCATACAGGTCGTAGGGATTCATCTTCGAATCCACACCGTCCCTCTTGAGTACTCCTGTCTTTTCATCAACCTCAACCTTCGTTGATCCCGGAACCTGCTTGATACACACCAAAATATTCATGTTTCCCTCCATTTTCTTTTTATAGCAATCCCATTAGAAGCGGGGCAAGTATGACAGTCGCCAGCCCTGCAATACCGATAGAAAGTCCGCTCATGGCACCCTGCGTTTCCCCGAGCTCCATGGCCTTTGAAGTGCCTACCGCATGGGATGCAGTACCAATTGCAACACCCTGGGCCACTTCATCCCTGATATGGAATACCTTGAGAAGTCCTGGTCCGATGACTGCTCCAGTAATCCCTGTAAGCACTATCACCGCAACCGACACCGGTACGATTCCTCCGATTTCCCTGGAGATCTCCATTCCTAT
The DNA here is from genome assembly GCF_000495435.3 of Youngiibacter fragilis 232.1. Taxonomy (GTDB): domain Bacteria; phylum Bacillota; class Clostridia; order Clostridiales; family Clostridiaceae; genus Youngiibacter; species Youngiibacter fragilis. The sequence goes on from NZ_AXUN02000171.1 coordinate 8,454, forward strand.
GGCAGTAGTCACTGATTTCGGGATCATCGAAACCGCCACCGCCAGGTCAACCCTGAACAGTCTGGACAGAAGCACGACGCTCAGTATCGAGGTGACACTTCCGGCAAGTATACCAACAAGTATTGGCACCATGTCCTTCTTCAGCATCTCGATCTGCCTGTAGAGCGGTAGTGCCAGGACTACGGTCGCAGGTCCGAGCAGAAACAGTATGAAGCTTCCGCCCATGTCATAGCTGGGCTTCGGGATGCCTGTCCCCATCAGGACAAGGATCACGATCACAATTCCAACCAGCAGAGGATTCATGAGCGGGCTCTTCGTTCGTCTGCTTATGAGTATTCCGATCTCATAAGCCGCGATGGAAAGAAGTATCCCAAATGCCGGAGTGTTGAGGATCGATGCCATCAGATTCTCCTCCTCTTCAAAAGCTGTACCGTCCAGCCGGTCACACCGACTACCAGGACGGTTGAGATAACAACGATCATCAGTATCGGCAGCCATGCCGCTCCGACAACGTCAAGGCTGCTTATCAGCCCCACTCCTGCAGGAACGAACATGAACGCCAGATGGTCAAGGAGAAACTTAGTGACAAGGCCGATGTCATCTGGCTTGATTACCTTAGTCATCAGCCCTAGGAACAGGATCACCATACCTATGACAGTTCCGGGTATGCTGATCCTAGTCACTGACCTTATAGCCTCACCTGCAAGAAGGATACCAAGTATGATCGCGAGCTGTCTTAGCACTTTCATTTCTTAACCCCTTACTTATTAAATTTTGGTCGTATGGTCATTTGGTATGACCAATTTCTTGAGATGATAGTATCACAATGCTGATAACGTTTAAAGCTTAATTTAAAAATTAACATCCGCCTTCTGTAATCTTTTACATTCAAAATCCAAAGAAACCGCTAAGCATCTGCACCCGTAGACCATTCGCACCTACGAAAAACTTTTTACACAGTATGATTTTGCGGTCATCAGTAAAATATTCCGTTAAATATTTAACCTTGAAAGGCAAAGTAAAGGAGATTACCCTTCACATTGAAAAGTAATCTCCGGAGTTCTCATATGCTCTTTTAGTACAGGTCCATATTCTTGATTATCATGTTCATATGGTCTTCCATTACTTTCGCAGCCTTTTTCTCATCATGGTCAGCGAGTGCCTTGTAGATCTTCTCATGGTGCTCAAGGAGTGTTTCCTTATTCTCGTCCCTGTTGATTATCGCTTCCCTGGCCTCCTTGATGAATGAATCCATGAGCGAAGATACTGCTGTAAGTATGCTTACGATCAGGTTGTTCCTTGAAGCCCTTGCGATGATGTAATGGAACCTCTTGTCGAGGACTACATTTTCCTGCTCGTCCGGATGCGACTTCATACCGGCAATGATCTCAGCCAAGGCGTTTAGCTCCTCGTCTGTAATGCTCCTTGCAGCCAATGATGCGGTCTCCACCTCGAGCACCCTCCTAAGCTCCAGTATCTCTGAGTTCCTGCTGTCCTGAAGGGTAAACATCAGTGAAAGCGGCTCTATCAGGTTATCCTCAAACTGCTCACGAATGAAGTTGCCGCCGCCCTGCTTGCACTCAACCAGGCCGATTATCTGCAGAGCCCTCAGCGCTTCCCTGACCGATGTCCTTGAGACCTGCAGCCTTTCGACGAGTTCCCTTTCAGGAGGCAGCCTGTCGCCCTTCTTGAGCTCACCACTCACGATCATATATTTTATCTGTTCAATAACCTGCTCATAAACCTTCGTGTTCTTAACCGGAGTAAACATACTCTACACTTCCTTCAGATGACTTCTCGATTCCATCGACTGTGGACTGTCCACTAAACCAATTATCACCCAAAGCACCAACATTTGCAATCTTTCCTGGTATTAGCAGTCCCCTGAATCTTAAGGTCAGGCTCCTGTTTCCTATTTTTTTGTAGGGAAAGCAAATGAAAATCAAACTTTGCAGAAACATCCTTGAGGTGGTCGATGATATGGAGATGCTGCGGACATACGCTCTCACACTGACCGCAGGCTATGCAGTCCTTCGCCCTGCCGTGGTTTGTCGCAAGGTTCATGTAGAACAGGATCTCATTGCTCATGGCTGACCTGCTCGCGCTGTTGTATAGGGCGAAGTAGTCAGGAATCGCAATGCTCATGGGACAGTCCTTCTCGCAGTATCTGCAGGTTGTGCAGGCTATGGCAGTGTCCTCATTTATTATTTTCGTGACCTGCCTGATGATCTCATTCTCATCTTCACTAAGCGGCTTGAAATCATCCATATAGGATGTGTTGTCCTGGAGCTGATCCATGGCGCTCATTCCGCTGAGTACCATGAAAACACCCTCCTGGCTTGCAGCATATCTTATGGCCCATGAAGGCACAGACGCATGCGGAGCATGCTCCTTCATCAGCTTTTCAGCCATGTTCGGGATATTCACAAGATTGCCTCCCTTGACCGGCTCCATGACAACTACCGGCTTGCCATGCCTCCTGGCAACCTCAAGGCATTTCCTTGACTGTATTCCAGGATTCTACCAGTCAGCATAGTTTATCTGCAGCTGCACAAAGTCCAGCTCAAGATGTGCAGTCAGTATCTCCTCTAGCAGCTCAGGGGTATCGTGGAATGATATCCCAAAATTAAGGATTCGGCCTTCCTGCTTCTTCCCTAAGCAGAAGCCAAAGCTATCGAAATCACAAGCTTTCTTATAGGAGGTTATCCCAATATTATTCAGCAGATAGTAGTCAAAGAACTCTACACCGCAGTTTTCAAGCTGCTCGTTAAATATTCTTTCCTTGTCCTCCAGGGAATTGAAATCACGCATGGGCATCTTTGTAGCAAGCTTGAAGCTTTTCCTGTCATGCCTTTTGACAATTGACTCCCTTACCGCAGCTTCAGCCTTGTATCCATGATAGGGGTACGCAGTGTCAAAGTATCCAAAGCCTCTAGCCAAAAATGTATCCACCATGCTGTTGAAGGTCTCAACATCGAAGGAGGTTTGGTCCTTTTTGTCCAAAAGGGGCAGCCTCATGCATCCGAACCCGAATTTCTTCATTTCCTTTCCCCCATACTTTGGTTTACTGATGAATGTTCTCAACCTAAACAAAGCATCTGGAGTACGCTCCAAGTCAAGATAGTTTATACACTTAAATTTATTCGCATTTTTGCAAAATCCAACAATAAGGCTGCCACTGCATATTGGCTAATTCTTTCCGGACGATTGTTATTCGTCCGGATTAATCCGGTCGATAATAATCATCCATAATCTTGCTTATAAAATAAATTATGCTCTTCTTGGAAACCACATGGATATTATTACTTTATTCTCTAGCCTGGTAGGTTACATTTCTGCCACGCCCCAGCTGAATTATAAGCCTTTTATCTCTCAACTGAGTAATCCAGAATATCGTCTGTGACTTTCCCAGTTTGATTTCTTTCTCAATATCAGCACGGCTTATCGGTCCTTTATTACTTATAACTTCATAAATTTCCTTTGCGACTTCGCTCATGCTATCAAGTCTTGAAATAAACCCTTTATCACTATCTGCAGTATTACCCGATATTTTTGGAAGAACTACTGTGATGCTATTTTCAGATACATGAAATTCGGGTTTTTTTGCTGAATCCTTATAATATGCCTTGATCCTTCTTACCCCTGTGGCTAGTTTCTCAATAATCCTAAGTCTGTAAAAAACATCTGCGATTACTCTGTTTCTCGATACTGAAATACGCCCTTCTAAATACTCCTCCTCGGATATTCCAATGGGTAAACCTCCAGGTGAAAATATTTCTATGCGATCTGTGTAGATTTCAATTCTCGCAGCAGCATCACGGGAGTAATCACGGTGAACTATCATGTTTGCCACTGCCTCACGGTATGCTACCAATGGCACCTCTTCCACTGTTTCCCTGAACGCGCTCGTGATCACTTCACCCACATTGATATGTTTCCGATAAAAATCCATACACACATCAAATTGCTCAAGCACTGACATTCCACTTAGCGTCTGCCTGTCTCTTATCTCAACAACATTATCATTGCTATAAGCAATCAGGTTAATCATCTTATTTACTTGATTGTCACCATCTGAAAGAATTACTGCTGCATTATTATACTTTCCTGTTCTTTTTAATCCGAGTGTTATTAGAAGATCCTCAGTCAAAATTTGAATTCCAAGTCCTTTTTTTATTGCTCTACTTAAGAATGCAAAATTAAGATCCTGAGTTGCAGATACAAGTTCCTCGAAGCTTGTATTCCTTCCTTGAAGAATAAGTTCCTCATATGCGAATCTGTCTACAGCTACAGTTGAAGTATCCATGCGCTTATACGCTTTGTTTTTGTAAAGATAAGGAGTGTTTTCCCCTTTGTATACCTTCAAAACAACTATATTTTTTCCATCATACAATATTTTTTCGATTTCATAGTATGGCTTCGGATCCAGGTTGTCATTTATTGCATTCTCAAGGGTAAGCCTAAGTTCATCAGGACTATCCACACCAATAATGTGCAGATCATCTGAAATCCCCAAAATGATATGGCCATCATGATAATTAGCAAATGCACTGACAGTCTTTAATAGTGTATTGGAATAATTCTGCTTGTATTCTATTTGCCTGGTTTCGCCTGCCATAAGTATTTCCATTTCAGACCTCCATTCCGGACGATTTTCATTCGTCCGGTTTAAGTTTACCATATCCTGCTATTTTTTTCCATAATTCGTCCGGTTTTCCGGTCGAACCTCCGGTCGAAAGATCTCGAGCCTTCAATGACTGCCGAATGAGAAAATCGCCTGCCAGACAATGCCAACAGACGATCCCTTATATTCAATATCCATCTCACCGTTTATGCTTCTTTTTCCAATACTGCCATTTCCAGAGCTCTCTGCACGATATGGTGCATATCGTAATATCTGTATTCGCCAAGCCTCCCGGCAAATAGCACACCTTTTTCATTATCTGCCATCTGCCTGTATTTAGCGTATATTTCGTTGTTCCTTGCATCATTTACCGGATAGTACGGTTCACATCCTTGTTCCCATTTTTCAGGGTATTCCCTGGTTATTACAGTCTTTGGCTGTGTTCCGAATTCGAAGTGCTTGTGTTCAATTATCCTTGTGTAAGGAACTTCATATTCTGTGTAGTTAACTACTGCGCTTCCTTGATAGTTGTCTGTATCAAGTACTTCATGCTGAAACCTCAGGCTCCTGTATTCAAGCTCGCCATGCTCATAGTTGAAGTACTCATCTATCATGCCTGTAAAGACTATCTTCTTTGCCGATTTGGAATATTGCTCCCTGTCCTTTAAAAAGTCAGCATTTAAGATGACCTCTGTACCTTCCAGGAGCCTTTCAACAATCCTTGTATAGCCTCCGACCGGTATGCCCTGGTACCTGTCATTGAAGTAATTGTTGCTGTAGATGAACCTCATGGGAAGCCTCTTGATGATGAAGGCAGGGAGCTCAGTCGCCTTCTTTCCCCACTGCTTCTCCGTATACCCCTTTATCAGCTTCTCGTAGATGTCTCGTCCGACAAGGCTTAACGCCTGCTCCTCAAGGTTTTTCGGTTCACTTATCCTCTCAGCTTCAACCTGTTCTTTTATGATCCTTCTTGCTTCCTCAGGTGTCCTTATACCCCACATCTGGTGGAAGGTGTTCATGTTGAAGGGAAGATTGTATATCTCATCCCTGTATATGGCTATCGGTTCGTTTGTGAACCGGTTGAAGTCCGCAAAACTGTTCATATACTCCCATACCGCCTTGTTGTCGGTATGGAAGATATGCGCCCCGTATTCGTGTACGTTTATGTCTTCAGCTTCCCTGGTATATACATTTCCGCCTATGTGGCTTCTTTTGTCGATAACAAGGCACTTCTTCCCGGCTTTCTTCATCTCATGGGCGAAGACGCTGCCGTAAAGTCCGGCCCCAACAATAAGATAATCATACATCAGTTGAACCCCACAACCTTTCGCGATACCTTGTATACCGCAATCGACACGATCCTTCCGAACCTTCCCGGAAGGTTGACGGTAGCACCCAGGAATCCCCTCCTGAAATGCCTGTAGATCCTCTTGTTCCTGGTCTTTATGAACTGCCAGAGGTCCCGCTTCTTCCTGAGGTTTTCTGCTGTTCCCGACCGTATAAGCATGATCGAGGTCACTATCGTAACAATCTCAAGATAATTGAGCATGTACCTTCTCTGCCTTACGTTAGTCACACTGTCAAGGTCCACCTGCTCGAACATGAGCCTGTTGACCTTTATCTGCTGGTCGATCCTTCTTATCATCACAGCTTCATTGACGGACTGGTCAGCACGGCCTATGAAATAACGATAAAAATCGACATCGATGTAGTACAGCGTCTTCACATGCTGCATTGGGACATATACGAAGAGGTTGTCCACGTAGAAGGTATGCTCGGGCAGTATGAGCCCTGATTCCTTCAGCACATCCATCCTGAATATGACTGAATGCATCAGCATGTACTGTCCCTTCCTGAATCTCTTCACCTCATCCCATGTGATAATGCGTTCCTCAGGCAAGGCATTCCTGTACCGCATTGCCATGTTAACCAGGTTTCCCTGCTTCTCATAGACAAAGTTGCTTACGAAAAGGTCGACATCAGACCCTTGTTCAACCATCCTGCCTATCGTTTCAAGGATACGCTTATACGCGTCGAGGTCAACCCAGTCATCGCTGTCGACCACCTTGAAATACCTTCCGGCGGCATTTCTCATGCCGGTATTCACAGCTCCGCCATGTCCGGCATTCTTCTGATGGATCGCCCTTACAATCAGGGGGAACCTTTCTGCATACTCATCCGCAATCAAGCCGGTGTCATCAGATGACCCGTCATCAATGACCAGTATCTCAACTTGCTCTCCGCCTGGAAGAAGGGATTCTATGCAGTTCCTCATATATTCCTGTGAGTTGTAGCATGGAACGGCTATGGACAATAGTTTCATCAAAAATACCTCAACTAGATATAATATAGTGGCTTAAGGAAAAGTAAGTTTCTTGTATGAATACTTGATTTTAATGGACCTCGTCAGGATTCCCCAAGGATATCCTCATGTCTTCCGCCGCCATCTTGCAGAGGTATGAGCATCCTCAGGATGAACCAGTTGTCGCTGGTGTTTATCGTGACATTTCCTCCATATTTCTTTACGGTGCTGATTATGCTCTTGATCCCGTATCCGTGATAATCGCTGTCTGCCTTGGTTGTGGTGGGCAGTCCGTCCTCGAAGTCAATGTTGTCATCAAAGTAGTTTTCAAATCTCACCATAAGGAAGTCATTCTTAGAAAACACAGCTACCCTTATCAGATGCTTGTCCTTGTCCTGCAGCTTCTCCACTCCCTCGATGGCATTGTCGAAGGCATTCCCGAATATCGTGCATATGTCCATGACATCCATGAAGTTCAAAAGGCTTCCATCCGCTACGCAGGTAAGGTTGATGCCCTTCTCCCTGCAGTAGATGCTCTTCCCTGTAAGCACGGTGTCGAGCACTGAGTTACCTGTCTTTATGTCCGACTCATACATGCTTATGGCCCTGTCCATTTCGGCAAGGTATGACTCCTTCTTGGCAGCGTCGGTTTCCGCCCTTATTATTGCTATCTGGTGCTTCAGGTCATGGTACTTCCTGTTTATCAGCTCAGTAGCTTCCTTGGAGCTCTGGTACTGCTCATACTGCCTGTAAAGCACGTTGTTGATAGCCTCGAGCTCGAACTTCATCCTCATTTCCTTGCGCTGTTCCTGCTGGGCATAGATCATGGTAAGTCCGCTGAAATCAACGAGCGTCCTTATGTAGAATATACCGGCCCCCACAGTCGTGAAGATCTCAGCATCCTTGAACGCGAAGTTTATGTTGCTTATTGTAAAGGAAGCAATGGTGATGAGTATGACACTGCCTAACTCCTTCCTGCTGACGTCGAGCCTTCCGTTTCCTTTAACCTGTCTTTTCACAATAAGGTAAAGCAGCACGAAAAGGACAGAATACACTCCAGCCATTATCAGGACTGACGCTGTCAGTGAATCATGGCCAGTGATCAGGACGAAATAGAAGTATACCTGCGATTCAAAGGCTGCGATGAACTCTGCTGCAATGAAGGCTACGGATGTGGCGTAGCCGGCGTCAAGCAAGGGTATGTCGCTGCATACATAAATGAAGGCCAGCATGGATGCGACTGCAACCATCATGCTCGGGACCCAGAAGGCAATGTGCAGCATTCCGGCTACATGCTGTATTGCAAACTGGATTATGCCAAAAGCGGCAAAAATCCCTGCGAGCCTTATTCCAAGGAACCTTCTCCTGAGGACCAGTATGAACACGGCACATGCCGCGAACTCAGCAAGTGCTGTGTAAAGCCTTGGGATCTCAGAAAACTGCAGATAGCTCACCTAAGCACACCTCCGATATAGTCAGCAAGCGCGTTCATGAAATCAGCCTTGCGCGGTCTGCTTATCTTGAGCTTGTGCCCTCCCACTGTAGCTATGTCCTGGTTTACACTCTCCACATGGGCAAGATTGACAAGATAGCAGTTGTTGCAGCGGGTGAAGGATGATGAAGGGAGCTTCTGCTCCATGTTCTTCAGGGAATCATTGAATGTGTATTCCTCGTCCAAAGTATGTACAGTGATCCTGTGCCCGAGGCTCTCGAAATAGGTCACCTTTGCCAGGTCGAGCTTTACTATCCCCCCTGAATGCTGCACCACGAGAAAGCTGTCCTTCTTCTTTTTCATCTGGCTTATGGCCTTGGCAAGCTGCTGCGAGAATGCGAACGGGAGCACGGGCTTTATGACGAAATCAAGAGCGTTAACCGAATACCCCTTTATGGCGTAGTTCGCCATGTTGGTTATGAAGATCATTATGACATCCTCATCCACTGACCTTATCTTTTCCGCTGCGGTCATCCCGTCCATTTTGGACATCTGTATGTCAAGGAATATGATGTCGTATATAGGCTTGTAGCCTTCTACTATTTCAGACCCGTCTGCAAATGCTGTGACCTCGAACTTCTCACCGCTTGTCCTGGAATATTCTGCAATGCAGCCCTTGAGGAGGTCCCTCACTTCAGCTTCATCGTCTACTATAGCCACCCTTATCATCTCTTCACCTCCCATGCTTCCAGCACCTTTATTATCCGGATATCTGAATATTAAGCCATCGCTGTTAAAGTATCAATAAGCAATTGTCCAACAGTGCAAAAGACAACTGAAGCGCAATGCCTCAGCTGTCCGTTTCTTCAGTTTTCCTTCTTCATTACTACGTACTTGAGCACCGGGTATATTATAAGCACCTGCACTACTATGTTTATCAGGTTGGTAATGTTCGTCGCCCAGAAGACCCCGAAAACCGCAGTGAGCGGTGCAAGGGCCACTGTCGGTATGTACAGGCAGATAAGGTAAACGGCAAGCACAGTTACAAGGTATATGGGCACTGCTCCTTTAAGGGAGTTGTTTGCACCGAAAACGATCCTTCTCTGCACGATGAAGTTCACGGCCTGTGCAACGAAGAAGCTGAGCAGGAACGAAAGGAATGCAGCCAGTCCACCGTTCTTCACTGAGTAGTCATAGATCCAAAATCTGAAGTCCGTACCTGCAAGTCCTGAAAACAGGTAGTTCCTGCTGAAAATGAGGACAGCAAAATTCACGATAGTGGCGATGTTGCTGAACAAGTTGAACATGATGAACTCGAAGAGGTCCGAGTGCCTTTCCCTGAAATTCCGGAATGCTTCGTTCATCATGCTTTTCCTGCCTTCATAAGACTTTCACTGAATGCCTTCTTTGCCCTTCTCATCCTGAAGAATCCGGCTAAGAGGCCCGACAGGCCTTTTAAGGATCTTCCATTGACTATCATGAGCAGGCTGTCCACCATCTCCATGCTGAGCATTCCCTTGGTCATCTTGGCAAGTCCGTAGAAAGGCATGTTGTAGATGTACAGTATATTGAGGTCAGGGCTCTTGTTTTCTTCAGCCTTATTCTTCATGCGCCTGAGGATCCTGTGGAGAAGCCTTGCCAGTCCGCTTTTTGCATAGTAAAGCTGTGAAATGGTGTCGTTCCTTGTAAGAGGCAATGACTTGTCCCAATCTGCCCTTGGCACCTTTCTTCCAAGAAGAGCCTCGAACTCTTCATCTGTCACTGAATCCACATCAGCGGTATAGTAGTGCCCAAGCCTTGACCTCACATATGGCGCTTCCGCCCCTGTACCTTCATGCTTCAGTTCTCCTGTAAGGCGTATGTCTTCTGACGATGCCCCGATTGATATCCTGTAGGTTCCCTCTTCCACCTCGAACCTTCCTGTCTTTACGCTGAAGTACCTGAAGGTCCTCTCATCGAAGGGTATTGCGACCCTCCTCTTCTCACCCGGCTGAAGCCTCACCTTCACGAAGCCCTTAAGCTCATGCTTTGGCCTGAATATCTGAGAGTCCTCAAGGCCTACATACAGCTGGGCGATTTCAGCGCCTTCAGTATCTCCTGTATTGGTGATCGAGAATGTGACGCCATTATCGTCAACTGCAAGGTCCGAATAGCCGAAGGATGTGTAGCTCAGGCCAAATCCGAACGGAAACCTTACTTCTATGCCTCTTGTTCCGTAATAGCGGTACCCGGTGAATATTGATTCCCTGTACTCGGTTGTGCTTTCAGTTCCAGGGAAATACTTGCAGGTCGGGACATCCTCATACCTCAGCGGATAGCTTTCACTGAGCTTCCCCCCGGGACAGACCCTGCCCGTGATTACATTAAGGACAGCCATGGCTCCTGCCTGACCGGAAAGGCTTCCGTGAAGGATTGCCCTGCAGTCATCTGCCCATGGCATTTCGATCGCTGAGCCGCAGCTGAGAATTGCAACTATGTTCGGATTGACTTCCTTAAGGGCTTTCAACAGCTTGATCTGGTTCTCGCTGATCCTCATGTGGCTTCGCTCAAGACCCTCAACCTCGCTCATCTCATCGAGACCGATGTAGAGGAGGGTGACCTGTGCTTTTTTGGCAAGCTCAAGCGCTGCATCAAGCAGCTCCCTGTCTTCCGACCCGTTTCTCCTGAATCCAGGCTCGAATCCAACCATCTCAAGGTGTGTATTAACCATGCAGTCCACCGCATTGTCAACCTTTGTTGGATTCACATTGCTTGAACCTCCGCCCTGATAGCGAGGTACCCTTGCAAAATCCCCTATGACTGCAACCTTCGTCCCTGCAGCAATTGGGAGGATGCTGTCATCATTCTTGAGAAGTACGATCGATTCCTCAGCAGCCCTTCTGGCAATATCATGGTAATATTCAACGTCCTTTCCTGAAGCTCCTGCTGTCTTTTCACTCCCTGACATCCTCAAGTCCTCAAGGAAGCTCAGGTATTCGTCAACCCTCCTGTCGAGGACTGACTCCGGTATCAGACCGGACCTTACAGCGTTCACGATCTCGATGTCGCTGTTCGTTCCTGAGGAAGGCATCTCCACATTGGTTCCGGCGGCAAGGCCTGATACCCTGTCATGGCTTCCGCCCCAGTCCGTCACTACTATGCCTTCAAATCCCCATTCATCCCTGAGTATGTCAGATAGAAGGTGGCTGTTTTCACTCGCATGGCTGCCGTTCACCTTGTTGTAGGACGACATCACAGACAGCGGCTTCCCTTCCTTCACGGCAATTTCAAATCCGGTCAGGTAAAGCTCCCTGAGGGTCCTCTCATCAAGTATTGAGTCATTTGACATCCTGTGAAGCTCCTGGTTGTTAACTGCAAAGTGCTTGATGCATGCGGAGACCCCACTGCTCTGGATGCCTCTCGTGAATGCGGCTGCCATCTTACCGCTTAATATTGGGTCTTCACTGTAGTATTCGAAGTTTCGTCCGCACAGGGGGTTCCTCTTCATGTTAAGGCCCGGTCCGAGCAGCACGTCTATCCCCTGAGCTGAAGCCTCTTCCCCCAGCGCCTGTCCAACGGTCTCCGCAAGGTCAGTATCCCAGCTGTTCGCCACAGCCGAGGCTGTCGGGTAGCAGGTGGACGGCTTCCCTGGGTTCAGGCCCAGGTGGTCCACCTGGTCGGTCTGGCTTCTGACCCCGTTAGGGCCGTCAGCGAAGGATATTGCCGGGATTCCAAGCCTGGCTATCTTCTTTGACACCCAGAAGTTCTCTCCGGACATCAATGAGGCTTTTTCCTCAAGCGTCATCTGTCTTATCATTTCCTTTTTCTTCATATCTCACCTATAGCCAGGACTGCCCTCCTCCATGGATGGCAGTCCCTGTCCTTAGAAATTTTTCTGATGTTACTTCTGAGCCTTCCATGTCTTGGATACGGCATACAGCATATGCTTGCTTGACTCATAAAGGTTCCTGATTACGCTTATCCTCATCGCAGGATCTTCAGTCGCCTTGAGCATGACCTCATTGTGTCCGTTCTGCCCAGTCCATGCTCCCATGACATCTAGGGACAGGTTTCCGCCTGCATTGAGCATCGCGATAGGATTCATGTGTGGATATATGTTGGCATCGGTTATAACAACCCCATTGAAACCCCATTCGTTCCTCAGGACTCCTGTAAGTAGGCTTGAGTTACCGCCTGCCCATGAATATCCGATGTAGTTGAAGGATGACATAACACCGAGGCTTCCACCTTCCTTGACAGCCATTTCGAAAGGCTTCAGGTAAATCTCCCTTATAGCCTGCTCATTGCTCCATGAGAACAGCTGATTCCTAACGTTAGATTCACGTTCGTTGAGCGCAAAATGCTTTATGAATGTGATCAGGCCCTGGTCCCTTGCTCCCCTTACAACACTTGCTGCTATCTTTCCTGCCAGCAACCCGTCCTCTGAGTAGTACTCGAAGTTTCTTCCATTGAACGGGCTCCTGTGTGTGTTCATCGCTGGTGCGTACCACCCGCTGTAGCCGTTGGCCTTACCCTCGTTCCCCACGCTTGTTCCCATAAGGTTGGCTATGTCAACGTTCCATGTCGATGCTATTACTACCGGGGTTGGATATGTTACTCCCTTTCCGTCAGCACCCATTATGGCGCCCGAGTATATGCTTGCACCGATTGTAGTCGTTCCGTCAGGGGTAAGGGTTCGTGGCACTCCAAGCCTGTCTATTCCAGAAATCTGCCAGGTCCCTGTTCCCGCAAGGACACTCATTTCCTTGAGTGTAAGCTGTGATACGAATTCATCCCACTTAGGGTCATCATATTCAAGTCCTACCATCTCGGAAAAATCTATCTGCCTGGCAAGTGTCTTCCCATATTCAGGAATATCCTCAGCCTTCAGCCCAAGCTCCGAGTCAGTTGGTGCTTTATACGTCATCGCTGCAAGAATCTTGTCTGTAGCAATGTAATCAGATGCTTTAGGTCCTGTAAAGGCCCTGTTTGCCGGGTCCCATGCCCTTGTCAGGTAATCTCCGACTCCGATTGCATCATCAAAAAGGTTTGTTGCTTCTACAAGATCCGTAGAACGCTTTCCGTCGTTAGCCTCATTGTATATTATCTCATCCTTCAAGGTGAATATCTCGGAATCAAGCTCCACATGTGCATTTTCCCTGAGCATTATCGCATAGTCGCCCTTCTCGAGCACATAGCTCTTGTTGACCTTGTAGTCATATGAGGCCATGTCTTCTATCGGGAATGTCAGAGAGTAGTATTCGGTTGCTCCGGCCGCTATGACATTTGTCTTCTTGAAATCAACAAGGTTGACTGTGGCCTTCTCGATTGCTCCGGTATATGGAGGATTGTAGTATATCTGTATTACGTCCTTGCCCGCGACAGTTCCTGTATTCTTCACAGAAACCCTCACTGTAAGGTTTCCGTTCTCTTCGTTTATCGCCATGATCTCCTTCTCGAACTTGGAGAAGCTAAGACCATGCCCGAACGGGAACATTACTGCGTCATCATACTTGAATGTGCTGTCTGTCATTGACCTTGTCTCAAAATACTTGTAGCCTACATAGATTCCTTCGCTGTAGTTCGTGAAGAATCCATAGTCTTCAGGAGCATTGGTGTAGTGGTAGCTGTTCTTGTTCTTGGTGCCGTCCTCTTCATACTGTATGTAGTTATTAGCGCTCGGATTTGCGAGGTTGTCCTTGAGCCAAGTGTCAGCAAGCCTTCCAGATGGATTTACAGTTCCGTTCAGTATTCCTGAAAGGGAGTCGATCCCTGACTGTCCAGGATATCCTATCCATACTATGCTCTTTATTGAAGGATAATCCTTAACGAAATCAAGCTCCATTGCATTCGCAGAGTTGACGACAAGGATTACCTTGTCAAACTTCTTTGCTACCGCACCTACCATCGCTGCCTCATCTGGCAGGAGCTGCAGCTGTTCTACGGTGAAGTCGAAGACTTCTCCGCCTCCGCGTCCTATTACGATCACTGCTGTATCGGAGAATTCCTTAGCCTTGTCAAGTATCGTCTTGCCATCGCTGTAGAGGGTCGTATCAGTATAGGCGCTTACAGGAACTTCAGGGACTGTAATGTTGCTAGGCTTCTCGATGAACTCTGAAGCGCTGCTGTTTACAGGTGCGTCTGTCTTCCCTATGGATATGTTTCCCTTCTTGTAGTAGTTGTAGTAAAGATAAAGCAGGTCTTCGTTCACATTGAAGTTGCCCTTGGGTCCTGCAAGTGAGTCCTCAAGCTTCGTTGCACTCTCAACGTTGGATGCGGAGGATCCTCCGGCGTTGTACACAAGCTGGACTCCTCTCATTCCGAATACATTGATGTTCATCTTGCTGTCCGCTGAGGTCTTCAGAGGAAGAAGGCTGTCATTGTTCTGCATGAGTACGAAGCCTTCGTCTGAAATCGCCCTAGTCGTGTCAGCAGCCGATGTGAACGCGGCTTTCTGTTCCACAGTGTCCGGTTTAAATTTTGCAATAAGCCAGTAGCCTGATCTTGTTATCACAAATCCATACACCAGTATTGCAGCAAGGATCACTGCTGTCACACCAAGCACTACCGGCAATTTTTTTCTTTTCTTTGCAGTTTCTGCCATTGATCTTTTCCCCTCTTCTTCATATGATTTCCTCATATGTTTTTTTCAACTATATCACGTTAAAAAACCATATTTAACAGTTTTGCACAGACTGTCATTTTGCACGCATAAACTGTAACGGTTTTCTGTAAACCATTTATGGCATAGGTACTGAAACCTTATTTCCTCACTTCAATGAATATCCGCCAAAATGGTCATACATGGGGCTTTCAAGGTTGACTAACTCCATGGAAAGGGTATTATTATAACAAGCAGATTTGTTGAAGCTAGATAAACTTCAAAATCGTCAAAGAAACAGGAGAGAAATTATGGATTTCAAAAGCACCAGAGATGAGAACAATATCGTTTCACCTTCGATGGCTATCCTGCAGGGGCTGGCTGAAGATGGGGGCCTGTTCGTCCCGGTCTCATTCCCGAGGCTTGGAAAAGACCTTGAAACCCTTGGCAAAATGAGCTACCAGGAGCTGGCATTCGAGATAATGTCCGCATACCTTCACGATTTCAGCGATGAAGACCTTTGGGCCTGCATAAACGGGGCATATGATGAGAAGTTTGATGATCCGGGTATGGCGCCTGTGGTCAGTGTAGGGAACGTAGACCATATGGAGCTCTTCCACGGTTCTACAATTGCCTTCAAGGATATGGCCCTTTCAATACTCCCATACCTCATGAAGACCTCAGCTGTCATGAACAAGAGTGACAAGGACATAGTGATCCTCACTGCAACTTCCGGAGATACCGGAAAGGCCGCCATGGCCGGATTTGCTGACGTACCTGGTACGAGCATAATAGTATTTTATCCGAAGAACGGGGTGAGCTCGATACAGGAGCGCCAGATGGTCACACAAAAGGGAGATAACACCCACGTAGTAGCTATAGAAGGCAATTTCGACAGTGCCCAGACCAAGGTCAAGGAGCTGTTCAATGACAATGAGCTCAGGAATGAAATGGAAAGGAACGGCTTCCAGTTTTCAAGCGCAAACTCCATGAACATAGGAAGGCTTCTGCCGCAGGTGGTCTATTATGCATGGGCATACCTGAGGGAAGTCGAGACAGGCAGGATAGAAGCCGGTAAAAGCCTCAACTTCTGCGTTCCAACAGGAAACTTCGGCGACATACTCGCCGGATATTATGCGAAGATGATGGGAGTCCCGATAGGAAAGCTCATCTGCGCTTCAAACGACAACAAGGTGCTTTATGACTTCTTCGAGACAGGCACCTACGACAGGAACAGGGAATTCGTACTTACGATATCCCCGTCAATGGACATACTGATATCCAGCAACTTTGAAAGGATGCTGTATCACGCAACAGGGAACAATACAGGGGAGCTCCTCAGGCTCATGGGAAGCCTCGAGTCAACAGGCATCTACACCGTAGGTCCTGAAATCATGGCGAACTTCGGTGACTTCGCTGCAGAATATGCTAATGAAGCGGAAACCATGGACCAGATAAGGAAGGTTTTCGAGGAGACCGGATATGTAATGGACCCTCATACAGCAGTAGCATCAAGAAGCTACGAAAAGTATGTCGAAAAGACCGGCGACAATACGCCCTGCGTAATAGTATCAACTGCAAGCCCCTACAAGTTCCCTGAAGCTGTCCTGAATGCACTCGGCAGTCTGCCGGAGGACATAACCGACGACTCCCTTATCGACACGCTAAACGCTGTATCCAAGGTAGCCATTCCAAAGGCCATCCATGAGCTGAAGGATGCACCGGTCAGGCATGGCACCGTGGTGCCGGTGGACGGGATGAAGGATATCGTAAGGAAGATCATACTTAAGTAGAAACAATAGTCAGTATCTGAAAGCCCCCGACTGTGAGTCAGGGGCTTTCTTCATTCAGATACGAATATCTCATTTTTTGCTGCCGAGCTTACCTGAACAGGAACTCCCCGTTTGACTCTATGACCTTCTTGTACCAGTGGAAGGATTTCTTGGGGATCCTTCTGTAGGTCCCGTTTCCATGGTCATCACAATCCACGTAAATGAAGCCGTATCGCTTGGACATCTGCTTGGTGGATTCCGACACCAGGTCGATGCATCCCCATGAGGTATACCCCATGCACTCGACACCGTCGTACTCGATGGCGTCAAGCATGGTCCTGAAGTGAGCGTCAAAGTAGTCTATCCTGTACTGGTCGTCTATGGTCCCATCCTCGTTCACGGTATCCCTGGCTCCAAGTCCGTTCTCAACGATGAACAGCGGCTTCCTGTACCTGTCGTAAAGGTCTACCATGGAGATACGAAGTCCGATGGGGTCAATCTGCCATCCCCAGTCGCTTGAAGGAAGATATGGATTCTTTATAGCAATAACCGTATTTCCAGCTGTCACATCAAGACCCTCCGTGGAGGCTGCAGTGCATGATGACATGTAGTAGGAGAAGGAAACGAAGTCAACAGGATAGCTCTTCATGATTTCGTCATCCTGGGGCTCCTTCCTTATGTTTATCCCCTTGTTCCTGAACCTTGCGAGCAGGTATGAAGGATACTCACCGAACACCTGGGTATCGCTGTAGCAGTACAGCGCCCTCATGTCCTGCTGGGACTTGAGCACATCTTCGGGCTTGCAGGTGTATGGGTAGTAGGTAAGCTTTGTAAGCATGCAGCCTACTTTCGAACCAGGAATGATCTCATGGCATATCTTTGTTGCCAGGGCACTTGCGACAAACTGGTGGTGCATCGCCTGGAATATGACTTCCTCCCAGAGTTTTCCCTGGAACCTGTCCTCTATAAGTCCGCCTGTCGTGTATGGATGCCTGATCATTGAGTCAACCTCGTTGAATGTCAGCCAGTACCTGACCTTATCCCTGTATCTTGTGCATATGGTCCTGACATAGTTCTCGAAGAAGCCGATCACTTCCCTTGAATACCATCCGTCATAGTTCAGCGTGAGGTTTATCGGAGGCTCGTAATGGGACATTGTTACAAGAGGCTCTATCCCGTGCTTTTTGCACTCGTCGAACACATTGTCATAGAACTTCAGACCTTCCTCATTAGGCTCCCTGTCATCCCCATTGGGGAATATCCTGGACCAGGCGATGGACAGCCTGTATACCTTGAAGCCCATTTCGGCAAACATCGCTATGTCTTCCTTGTAGTGATGGTAGAACTGGGAACCATGGCGTTTTGGATAAAGCGAGTCATCATCGGACTTGAGAGCTTCCTCCACATCCCTTGTCGTAATTTCATTATGCTTCCTGTAGTCTGTCACGTCCACATCAAGATGGTGCCTTGCGCAGTCGGAAACGCTTATTCCCTTTCCGCCTTCATTCCATCCGCCCTCGACCTGGTTTGCAGCAGTAGCTCCACCCCATAGGAAACCCTCGGGAAATCTTCTGTTTGGCATCCTTGCACCTCCATTTATTCATATGCCCATTCTAAACCATAAACTTTGACGTTCATATATCCTGAGGTTCATTTCCATTATTTGGAATCCATGCCGGGGAATGAGGATTACTTCAACGTTTTCACATCAGCTTATTGACGATGGTCATACCAAATGTTATCCTTTAAATGTGTCACGAAGGCACATTGAATCGATTGAAATTGATTTTGAAATGGACGAATCCAGAAACCAGCTGTCAGTAGATAGCTTCTTTCTGGATTTATTTTTTTGGGGAGGATACTAAACATGCATATACCCGACAATTATCTCAGCCCGGAAACCTGTGCAGTAGTGACAACAGCCATGGTGCCAGTATGGCACAGGTCAGTAAGGAAGGTTAAGGAAGAGGTCACCAAGGCCAGGATCCCCCTTCTTGGAATAGGTGCCGCCTTCTCATTCCTTCTCATGATGTTCAATGTTCCGCTTCCCGGCGGTACAACTGGTCATGCAGTGGGAGGTACCCTTCTCGCCATACTGCTAGGCCCCTATTCTGCATGCATTTCAGTTACGGTGGCACTCCTTATCCAGGCGCTCCTCTTCGGAGACGGCGGGATACTGGCTTTCGGGGCAAACAGCTTCAATATCGCCTTCATTCTCCCGTTCCTTGGCTACTGGGTATACAGGTTCATAAAGGACCGTACCCGGTCTGAAAAGGGTGAATACCTTGCGATCGCCATTGGATCCTACATCGGTCTCAATGCAGCTGCGCTTGCGACCGCAATCATGTTCGGAATCCAGCCGCTGCTGTTCAAGAGCGCTGCAGGTCAGCCGCTTTACAACCCTTATCCCCTGTCGGTGTCAGTACCTGCAATCATGATTCCGCACCTTCTTGTGGCAGGATTCGTGGAAGCCGGGTTTACTGTAGCGATATACTCATTCATCAGGAAGGTCTCACCCTCCATGATCTATGAGGGGGCAAGGGAGAAGACCAGGGCCATATACGGACTGGTGGCGGCACTCGTCATCCTGACACCATTGGGACTGCTCGCGACAGGGACAGCGTGGGGAGAATGGGGCATTGATGAGCTGAGCACCGTCATTTCTGACGGAAAGGCCCTGGGCTATGTTCCTGAAGGTATGAAAAACGGATTCAGCTTCGAAGCGATAATGCCTGATTATGTCATAAACGGGCTACCAGATACTGCGGGATATGTCCTGTCAGCAGCTGCAGGAGCAGCTATCCTTATTATAATGTTCAAGGTCCTCTCAAGCCTCAAAGGCGGGGAGAACAAGCGCTGATGAAGGAGGCAAGGTAAATGCCTGAATGGCTTATTAAGGAAGAGGACTATGTTCCGGATAGGGATAAGGACGGGTTCATCGGGAAAAGCATCCTGTCAATCCTCGGGATCCTTTCAAGGATAAAAAGCCAGGGCAGGGAAAACGAAGGCAAGTACATAATCGATGCCAACCTCAAGGTCATATTCACATTTATCCTGGCCCTCATGGTTTCACTTGCAAAAAACTTCACGTTCGTGGTTGTAGTCAACGTATACCTCCTTGTAGTCCTCTGTCTTCAGGATGCAGGCACGATCATAAGAGTCCTGAGGATAAGCCTTATCATGGCAGCCTTCACCTTCGTGATGCTTATCCCGGCAATAACCTGGGGAAGCGGAAGCAATGCGGTAATGCTGACAGGAAAGGTATTCGCCACAGTCACAGCTGTGAATCTCCTCTCACGCACCACGAGATGGAATGACATAACAGGTGCCCTCAAGGTACTGCGTGTCCCCGACATATTCATACTCGTCCTTGACATAACCATCAAATACATTGTCCTTCTCGGCGAATTCTCGCTAAACATGCTCTATGCCCTCAAGCTTAGGTCAGTTGGCAAGGACAAGGGCAAGTATCAATCAATCTCAGGGATAGCCGGCAGTATGTTCGTAAAATCCAGGGAGATGGCTGAGGACATGTACAGCGCAATGGAATGCAGGGGCTTCACTGGAGAATACAAGAAATCGGGCAGAATAAGGCTTGGTCTTGCGGACTATGCCTACATGCTTGCAAACATCGGCTTAGTGCTCACATTCATCTATTTGGGAAGGGTCTGAAATGATAGACATAAATGGAGTCTCATATTTTTATTCCGGAAGTGCCGCCCTCAGGGATATAACCCTGCATATCGACAAAGGCGAGGCTGTAGCCCTGCTTGGAGCTAATGGAAGCGGAAAATCAACCCTTCTAAAGCTCATCAACGGAATAGTTTCACCTGACGAGGGCGAATACAGGTTCAACGGCGAGAAGATCACATCAAAAAAGCTCCAGGACAGCAAATTCGCCAAAGGCTTCCACCAGAAGATAGGCTTTGTCTTCCAGAACTCTGATACTCAGCTGTTCTGTGCGGATGTAGAGGATGAGATAGCATTCGGCCCCAGGCAGATGGGACTCGGAGAAGACGAAGTATCGAAGAGGGTAAATGACTGCCTTGCCCTTCTCGGAATTGAAGACCTGAGGCACAGGCCGCCGTATCACCTGAGCGGAGGTGAAAAACGCAAGGTAGCAATAGCCAGCGTACTTTCACTAAATCCTGAGGTGCTTGTACTTGACGAGCCCATGAACGGTCTCGACCCAAGGACACAGAGGTGGCTTGTGGAATTCCTGGTCAAGCTTAACAAGGCCGGGAAGACAATCATAACATCAACCCACAACCTGGAGCTCGTGCAGAACATATCTAAGCGTGCTGTCCTGTTCAGCGAGGACCATAGGATAGTCGCAGACATGCTGACAAGGGATCTGCTCATGGAATTCGAGCTGCTCAAGAGCGTCAATCTTGTTGATGAGTATTACCATCAGCATGAAGGCAAACACCATGTACACTACCATATGCACACCTACAGTGTCTGACAGCACATTTACTTGAATTAACAATGAAGAAATGACAGGAGTGGAATACATGACAAAACTTGAAGAGCTCAAGAGTGAAATAAGGTCGCTTGTAAAGGATGGTGCATGCATAGCCTTTTCGGGTGGTGTCGACAGCAGCCTTATCCTGAAGCTTGCAGCTGATGCCGGCAGGGAGCTGGGCAGGGATGTCCATGCTGTCACCTTTGAGACGAGGCTTCATCCGGTATCTGACGTACAGGTGTCAAAGAGCGTGGCAAAAGAGATGGGCGCAATCCACACGATAATCAGAGTGGATGAATTTGAAAACAGGGACCTTCTGAAAAATCCTGTGAACAGATGCTATATCTGCAAGAACATGCTGTTTTCGAACCTGCTGGATCTTGCAAAGGAAAATGGACTTAAGTATGTGATTGACGGTACGAACGCCGATGACCACAAGGTATACAGGCCAGGCATCAGGGCTCTCAAAGAGCTTGGAGTCATCTCTCCTCTTGCCGGGCTCGGAATAACCAAGGCTGAAGTCAGGGCGTTCGCATCAAGCCTTGGAATATCGGTTGCCTCAAGACCATCAGCCCCATGCATGGCTACCAGGCTGCCATATGACACTGAGATAAGCTTCGAGCTTCTCGAACGGATTGAAAAAGGCGAAGAGTTCATTAAGGGACTCGGTTTCAGCATCGTAAGGCTGAGGATCCATAAGGATATCGCAAGGATTGAGGTTCCGGCAGATGACTTCATGAAGCTCATCGGATACAGGGATCAGGTAACAGCATCTCTCAAGAGCCTCGGCTTTACATACATAACCCTTGATATGGAAGGCTTCCGGTCCGGAAGCATGGATATTGGCCTGGACAAGTCAATGGCCTGAAATAATGATTGTGAGGTAACAAAATGGATATACAGGAACTGCTCAGAAAGGTCAAATCCGATGAAATGGACATAGCTGCCGCCGAAAACATGCTCAAGAAGCTGCCATATGAGGACCTGGGCTTTGCCAAGCTTGACCACCACAGGAAGCTGAGGTCAGGCTTCGGAGAGGTAATTTACTGCAGCGGTAAGTCTGACGAGCATCTGCTCATGATTTTCCAGAGCTTCATGGAGAAAGGCGTCAATGTTCTTGGTACAAGGGCTTCAATGGCACAGTACAAATTTGTGAGCGCTGTCATACCTGAGGCTGAATATGATCCCATGTCGAGGATAATCAAGATAATCCACTCAGAACCTGAGAAGATAGGCTGCATCGCCGTATGCACAGGGGGAACGTCCGACATCCCTGTGGCTGAGGAGGTTGCGCAGACTGCTGAGTTCTTCGGGAGCAATGTGCTCAGGGTCTTTGATGTGGGAGTTGCAGGAATCCACAGGCTCTTTTCCAAGATGGATGTCATCTCGCAGGCAAACTGCATAGTTGCAGTGGCGGGAATGGAAGGAGCGCTGCCAGGAGTCATAGCGGGAATGGTTGACAAGCCTGTGATCGCAGTCCCGACCTCGGTAGGCTATGGTTCGAACTTCCAGGGGCTCTCGGCACTTCTCACCATGCTGAACTCCTGCGCTGAGGGCATATCGGTAGTCAACATAGACAACGGCTTCGGTGCAGGCTACCTTGGCACCCAGATAAACAGACTTGCGGAGGGATACAATGGAAGGTAAGACTTTATACCTTGAATGCTTCTCTGGGATAAGCGGAGACATGACAGTGGCGGCACTTCTCGACCTGGGCGCCGACAAGGATGTCCTTCTGTCAGCCCTTGAAAGCCTAAAGGTCTCAGGCTTTGATATAAAAATCGGCAGGACCCAGAAATGTGGGATCGACGCCTGCGATTTCGATGTCATACTTGAAAGCGGACATGACCATGGCCACACCCATCCACATCCTAATCCTGCCGCAAAAAAACAGCTTTCAGCAGCTTCATTCAGAATGTCGCCTGGAATCAAAGCCAAGGCCGCAGTAAAGGAGCACACCCATTCACATGACAATGGTCATAGCCATTCACATGACCACGGTCATAGCCATTCACACGGTGGTGACCATGCTCACAGGAACCTCTACGACATAATGAGGATAATCGATTCTTCGGGAATTACCCCTGGTGCCAAGGCAATATCCAAGAGGATATTCGAAGTGGTGGCTATCGCGGAATCCAAGGCGCACGGACTTGGAATAGAGGATGTACACTTCCATGAGGTCGGTGCTGTAGACTCCATAGTTGATATAGTGGCAGCGGCTGTGTGCATTGATAATCTTGGAATCAGGGACGTCATAGTCTCAGAGATGTACGAGGGTACAGGGCATGTCAAATGTCAGCACGGAATCCTTCCTGTTCCTGTTCCTGCAGTCCTCAATATCCTTTCAGCCAATTCGCTTCCCATAAGGATAACCGAAGAATCAGGGGAAATGATAACACCTACTGGTGCAGCGATAGCAGCGGCACTTAGGACGAAGGAAAATCTGCCTGACAGGTATGTGATCCGGGGCATCGGCATTGGTGCAGGAAAGAAGGATTTCAGGAAGGCAAATGTACTGAGGGCCTACATCATTGAAGAATCAAACATATCAGGAACAACAGACAGTGTATGGCTTCTTGAAACAAACCTCGACGACATCACTGGAGAGAACCTTGGCTACGTCATGGAGAAGCTTCTTGATGAAGGTGCGAAGGATGTCTTCTATACGCCAATATTCATGAAGAAGAACAGGCCGGCGTACAAGCTGAGCGTGATCTGCAGCGAGTCTCACAAGGCAGGGCTGGAGTCCGTAATATTCAGGAACACCACCTCAATTGGCATAAGGAAGGTCCTGATGGAGAGGGCCATCCTGGAGCGCGAAAGCATTACCATAAACACTGCCTTCGGGCCTGCCCGTGTCAAGGTCACGACTTTCGAAGGCGAAAAGTCATACTCGCCGGAGTATGAGGATATCAGGAATTTCTGCAAAAATAAAGACCTCCCGTATGGGGAAGTCTATGAAAGCGTCATGGCATCAGTAAGAAGCTTTTCAAAATAATTCAAATGGGAAGGTCTCACCAGCTAAGGTGAGGCCTTTTCATCTGTCCGCTGCTCTTCATTTGCAGGCTGCGGGCTGCTTACCATTACTGGTGATTCCTTCAGTATGTATGTCTTTATTGCAAATAGCAGGCCTATTGTCACAACTCCAATAAGAAGCTCATAGGCTTCAGTGTTGTAGATCAGCATCTTCCTTGCTATTGCAAGTGTCATGACATCCACCACATTGTTTGGCTTGTGCCTTATGAGCATTATTGCAAGCTCAAGGGCGATGATCAGTAGAAGAAGGTATGAGAGGTAATGCTGGAAGCTGTTGTAGTTTATGAGCTCCTTGAGCTGTGTGATATCCCTGAACATGGAGATCACGAAGAAGCATGAGTTGATTATTACCGCCATTACAAGAAGCCCTGAAATGAACAGCTCTATGCTGCTGATTGCTGTGGCGACCCGTTTTGACATCCTCTCATAGAACTTTGATTTGTTGCTGTACATCAATATCCACCTTTCGTTCGTATCCAAGCTGTCACACTGATTGATCTGGCACCCAACCAAATTGACTTGCAGCTTTTTCTGAGTATAACAGAGCCCAGGGTACCTGTAAATATTTACATAGCAATTGCAAAATAATTATCAGTTTGGCAATGCGCATGCTGATCCAGGCATCAGCGCCAATACCAACGATGAGAAAAAAGGACTTGAGCTAGCTCAAATCCTTTTTTCAACCATGTCATTTGATAACTGATTCAAGGCATATCTTTCTTTTTCAGGCTTATCTTTCTTCCCTGAAGTAATTCGAACCGCAGCTTGCCGGCTGTGAGTTCTCCTTCTCCTTGCGAATAGAAGTCATTACAAGCACCAATGCCGTTATTATGAAAGGAAGCATGTCAAAGAATGCGTTCGGTATGGCTATGATGTCCTTTGGAAGGTAGTATTTGAGGATATTGAAGGCTCCGAATACGAAGGAGCCGAATATGGCCCTGTTCGGGCTCCATGCGGCGAATATTACAAGTGCCACTGCAATCCATCCAAGTCCGTTGACACTGTTGTTCATCCATACGCCGCCATTGATTACCATGGAGCAGTAGGCTCCGCCTATTCCGCAGATACCGCCTCCAAGGAGCACATTAAGATACTTGAGCTTCGTGACCTTTATCCCGGCCGCATCCGCTGCACCCGGGTTTTCGCCTACAGCCCTAAGGTTCAGCCCGAGCTTGGTCTGGTTGAGGTAGAATCCGCATAAGATCGCTATTGCTATACCGAGATATACGAAAGGATTGTAGGAGAAAAGCAGCTTTCCAACAACCGGGATCGAGCTCAGCCCCGGTATATTAAGGTTCGCCAGCTGCAGCGTGATGTTCTCCGGAAGCTTCATTGAGGTTGTCTTGGTGCTGGTCAGCATGTATTCTCCAACGAAGTTGGAGATACCCACTCCGAAAATAGTCAAAGTAAGACCAGTTACATTCTGGTTTGCCATGAATGTAATTGTCAGGATGGCATATACAACAGCCCCGGCCATTCCTGCAGCAAAGGCCGCAACAACAGCTAATGCCAGGCTGTCTGTCAGGAATCCGGCCATGAACCCTGCACAGGCTCCCATAGCCATCATCCCCTCCACACCTAGGTTCAGGTGACCTGACTTTTCATTCATTATCTCACCCAGCGTACCGAACAGGAGCGGTGTACCTGCAAGGACTGCAGCTGTAAGGAAATTCAGGAACATATTCATTACCTCGCACCTCCTTTTCCACGGAATATGAACTTGTATCTTATGAAGAACTCACATCCAAGCACAAAGAAAAGTATTATACCCTGGAGCACATCAGCCGAGTAAGTCGAAAGCCCATAGGTGGACTGCATTACGCTTGAGCCTTTCTCCAGCACACTGAACAGGAACGATATGACAAGTATGCTGACTGGATTCAGGTCTGCAAGCCATGCTACTATGATCGCTGTGAAGCCTACACCTCCTGCGACTGACGCCGCAAGGGTCATGTCAGAGCCTGAAGACTGCACCATGCCTGTCACGCCGGCTATACCACCCGAAAGCAGCATGGTACGGAGGATTATCCTCTGAACGTTCATACCTGCATACCTTGCTGTAGCATGGCTCTCTCCAACAACGCTTATCTCATAGCCCTGCTTGGTGTATTTGAGGTATATGAACACAATTGCTACAAGTACCAGCCCGATCACCCAGCCTATCTGAACACCAAAAACCTTGTTCAGCTGTGCATTTGCCACAAATCTTGCGATCTTCGGGAATCCTGATGATTCTGGGTCCTTCCACGGACCATCCCTCAGGAATGATATCGTATGAAGGGCAATATAGTTTAGCATCAGGGTAAAAAGAGTCTCATTTGTGTTGAATTTAGCCTTGAAAAATGCGGGTATAAGTCCCCAGAGGCCACCACCAAGAAATCCAGCCAGAAACATTACTGCAAGCAGCAGAAGATGCGGCCAGTCATTGTGGAAAAGCGCGAAATACGAGGAGAAAATGGCTCCCATTATGATCTGCCCCTCAGCTCCTATGTTCCAGAATCTCATCTTGAATGCAAGAGTGACTCCAAGTGAAGCCATAAGCAGCGGTATCATTATCTTTACAGTAGCCTGTACTGCCATTTCACTTCTGAAAGCTCCAGAAATTATCGTAGCATAAAGGGCAAACGGATTGAATCCAATGAACATGAGGAACAGTCCTCCTGCCACAAGAGCAAGCACCAGGGCAAGTATCCTGAGCTTGAATATGCCGCCCTTTGACCTTTCGACCCTTTTCACGGTTCTTACGAACGGTTCACTTGCCTTCAATGTCCTTTCACTCATCTGAATCCACTCCTTCCAGGCTGCGCCCCGTCATCATAAGTCCAAGCTCTTCCTTGGTTGTTGTTTTGGCATCAACAATTCCCTTCAGCTCACCATGGCAAAGCACCATGATCCTGTCAGAAAGCTCGAGCAGCACATCAAGGTCCTCACCGACAAAAAGTACAGCGACACCCTTTTCCTTCTGCTCATTGAGCAGGTCATAGATAAGGTAGGATGAGTTGATGTCGAGCCCTCTTACGGGATAGGCGGTAATAAGCACGTTTGGCTTTGATTCTATCTCTCTTCCAAGAAGCACCTTCTGCACATTACCTCCGGACATCCTTCTTACCGGCATGTCAACGTTGGGTGTCACGATGCAGAGCTTTTCGATAAGCTCCTCGGCAAGCTTTCTTGCCGGTTTCTTGTCAACAAACAGTCCCGGGTTCTTCTTGTAGGATTTGAGCATCATGTTCTCAACCATGCCCATTGATCCGACAAGCCCCATACCAAGACGGTCCTCCGGAACAAAGCTCATGCTTATTCCAAGGTCTATGATCTCATCAGGGCTCATTCCGATTATGTTTTTCTTGTTGTAGAGCACTGCACCTTCCTTGATATCCATCAGACCGGCTATGGATTCACATAGCTCCTTCTGTCCGCTTCCGGCTATTCCTGCAACTCCAAGGATCTCGCCGCTCTTCAGGCTGAAGCTCACATTCTTGAGCCCCATGTTCCCATGTTCATTTTCAACCGATAGGTCTACGACCTTGAGTACCGTATTCCTGTCTACGGTCTCAGGTCTGTTGATCTCAAGACTTACGGGTCTTCCAACCATAAGCTCTGTAAGCTGCTTCTCATTTGTTTCTGAAGTCATTACAGTGGCAACATGGTGTCCCTTCCTCAGTATCGCTACCCTGTCGCTTATGGCCATGACCTCGTTCAGCTTATGGGTTATTATGATTATGGCGTTTCCCTTTTCCTTCATCTTCCTTAAGATAGCAAACAGCTTTTCAGTTTCCTGAGGAGTTAGTACAGCTGTCGGTTCGTCAAGTATCAGGATCTCAGCTCCGCGATACAGAACCTTCATTATCTCTACTGTCTGCTTCTCACTCACAGACATGTTGTATACCTTGTTCTCAGGGTCTATCTCAAGTCCAAACCTCTCGCTTATCCCCAATATCTTTTCTTTCAGGACCTTCCGCTTCAGGTGCTTCTCCTTCGTTCCAATCACAATATTATCCATGGCACTGAATACCTCAACCAGCTTGAAATGCTGGTGTATCATGCCAATGCCAAGCTCTATGGCATCAGTAGGCGAGCTTATGGATACTTCCTTCCCCGCAACTGAAATAGAGCCCTTGTCAGGATAATATATCCCTGACAGCATATTCATAAGGGTAGTCTTTCCAGAACCATTCTCACCAAGAAGCGCGAGTATCTCACCACACTTGACCGTAAGATTGATATCACTGTTCGCTACCACGCTTCCGAAGGTCTTGGTTATCCCCTTCAGTTCGATTGCATAATTAGATTCGATTGCTTTCGTCATACTTTCTCCCATCTTTCTGACCCCTGGCACATTTTGCCAGTCCTGTAATTTGACGATGAAAAGAATTATGGGGCAGACCATCTCATTTCGTATCCGAAAACCAGAGAGATGACCCACCCCTTACTTTGCCTGCTTCGTTATTTCAATGTAACGGTCTTGAAGTACCAGTTGATCTTTCCTGTTATGGTTCCGTCGTCAAGAGTCTTTCCAGCTTCACCGACTGTCTTTCCGTCATTAGTCTCTATAACACCGTCAAATACGTTGAATGTACCATCAAGTATTGTTGCCCTTGCCTTTTCAACCGCTTCCTTTGTTCCTGGTGCGACTATGCTTTCATTGAGAGGGGAGATATCTACCATCTCTTCCTTCATTCCACCATAATAGTTTTCACCTTCCCAGGTTCCATCGATAAGCTTTTCTACAGCCCAGGTATAGTACGCGCCCCAGTTCCATACAGCAGATGTGAGTGTAGCCTTTGGCGCATCCTTGGACATGTCTGAATTGTATCCGATTCCGAATACTCCGGCCTTTTCAGCCTCAAGCTGAGGGTTTGGCGTATCGACATGCTGTGCTATGACATCGCAGCCTTCAGCAAGAAGGGCTTTCGCTGCATTTGTCTCTTCACTCGGTGAATACCAGCTGTTTGTAACCTTTACGTATACCTTGGCATCCGGATTAACTGAGTATACACCCATAGCGAATGCGTTGATTCCCCCGGTAACCTCTGAATTGTCCTGTCCCATTGCTGCCACAAATCCGATGAGGTTCGACTCAGTCTTCATACCTGCAACTATACCTGAAAGATATCTTGCCTGGTAGATCCTGCCGAAATAGTTGTTCATGTTTGTTCCATTGCTCTTATATCCAGTACCGTGTGAGAATATTATCTCAGGATACTCTTCAGCGAGAGCTTCCATTGTATCCATATATCCCCAGCTTGTAGCGAAGATCACGTTGGCGCCTTCTTCTATGCACTCACGTACCGCGGTCTCAGTAGCTGTAGGGTCTGTGTCATTTACATTGTTCTTCCTTATAATCTGATTATCTGCAAGCCCCAGTTCCTTCTGCATTGCAACTATTCCCTGGTCATGCGCGTAGGTATATCCTGAGCCGTCAGCAGGATTACCTATATGGATAACTCCTACCTTGATGTCTCCCTTAGCTATCGCTGCGAACTTGCCTCCGGTTGTCGCGGATGGTGCTGTAGTTGGCGCAGCAGTAGAGCTTGGTGTGGTCGGGGTGGTCTTTGTTCCGCAAGCTGCGGAGAAGGAAAGTACAAGTGCCAGTGTTGAAATCATGCTGATTATCTTTTTCATGTTTCCCTCCTAATAGTTATGATGCCGTCAGTTCTAAAGCCTGAGAAAAAGTGCAGATACATATTTGTCTTAGATTGTGTTTCAATAGCGCTCCCCGTGCACCACCTGCAATTTTTATATGACCATGACTTTATTTTATGCGAATGATAAAGCCCACGCAAGTCTTTTTGTTCGTAATCTTTACAATTTATCCATTTATTTAATGTAATCGTTTAGATGAGATTTTTCCATTCATTTTACCATACAAATATGCCAAAGTCTCCAATTTTCCGTACGCTGATTATTCCCATTCTTAACAATGTTCGTAGATTTCGGACGGAAGTCATGCGTTGATTTTCCAAATGAGTCTGACGAATTTTCGCATTGATGTGTACTTAATGAAAGACTTGCTCATGATCAATGAAAAAAAGGACACGGCTTAAACACCATGTCCTCATATACGGCCTATTTTGCAAAATGCCTGTCCAGCAGACCCTTGAAGGCCTTTCCATGCCTTGCCTCATCCTTGCACATCTCATGTACTGTATCATGTATCGCATCAAGGTTGAGCTGCTTCGCAAGTGTCGCCAGATCCTTTTTACCCTGGCATGCTCCGTGCTCTGCATCTACCCTTACCTGAAGGTTCTTCCTGGTATCTG
The DNA here is from genome assembly GCF_000495435.3 of Youngiibacter fragilis 232.1. Taxonomy (GTDB): domain Bacteria; phylum Bacillota; class Clostridia; order Clostridiales; family Clostridiaceae; genus Youngiibacter; species Youngiibacter fragilis. The sequence continues at coordinate 38,931 of NZ_AXUN02000171.1, forward strand.
CAGCAACAACTTCTCCGAGAAGCTCTGCAAACTTTGCTGCATGCTCTGCTTCCTCAAAGGCTATCCTCTTGTATGCTTCAGCGATCTCAGGGAACCCTTCCCTGTCTGCCTGCCTGGACATCGCAAGATACATTCCGACTTCAGTGCATTCGCCCATGAAATTAGCCCTGAGTCCTTCAACTATCCTCTCGTCAACTCCCTGTGCAACACCAATCACGTGTTCGTCAGCAAATGACAGGTCTCCCGTCTGCTCGATGAACTTACTTGCTGGAGCCTTGCATATGGGACACTGTTCAGGCGGCACATCCCCCTCATGGATATAGCCGCATATGGTGCATACAAATTTTTTCATAATTATCTCCCCTTTATAATATAATCGATATTATTTATTATTTAATAATTATTCCAATTTGTAAATAGTTCAGCATAATTTTTATTATTTACTCAAACTTCGCAGTTTA
>NZ_AXUN02000170.1 GCF_000495435.3 Youngiibacter fragilis 232.1
ACAGAAGTCAGCAGTAACATTAATGTAACTAAAGGTGAGCCATCTCTCATGGTGGCTCCCGCCACCATATCATTGGCTCTCAATAAGAGATTAGGTGGCTCTATTTCAGGAGAACTGGTGGCTCCGCCACGTCGGTATACTCAGTTGAGCTTATGAATGATGACAACTGTGATTTTGGCTTTTATATTGATACCCAGGAGAAGATGTCAGAGACAATAGGCTACTGGCTGGATTTATATGAAAAACAATGCTTCATTAGGTTTTCAATAGTAGACAATGCGACAGGTGAAGCAGTTGGGACAATTGAAGGATTTGGTGGAGAAACGGGAGTGCTTCGTGTCGATATAGCTAGCGCTTATGAGAAAGCATCATATTTATCTGAAATATTCAATTTTGCTAAAGATAATTTTCATGAGATTTTTGGAAATGAATATCTGGTAACAAAAGCTATTTCTACTGCGTTAGAACGTCGTCAGGCATTAAAAACTAATGAATGGGAATACATTAACACATTCAGAGAGTATCAAGATTATCATAAGATTAAAGTAAAAAGCTAATTTATATCATTGGATTATTAAATTCCAGTTTGTCTGGGGTTGGAGTCATATTTATAAGAAGGTGGAATATGTCTGGAAACCCTAAAATACATTTCATACTGACCAAACCTTCTAAAAGAGAAAAACGGGTTGGTATTTATGCCAGGGTAAGTTAAGAAGAAATTCAATTTTAGAGCAAAAATCAAACATAAGTAGACGGCAAAAAATGCAATTTGACCATATCATTTTCGACCGTATTAGCTTGTTTATCGAGAGGAGGAGAATTCAAAGTGAAAGAAGATTTGATTGCTCCATGTGGGATGAACTGTAACTTATGTAGTGCTTATCGATTCAGAGAAAATGATTTAAATAAGCAGGGTTTTCATAAGTCGTATTGCCTTGGCTGTATTCCTAGGGGAAAAAACTGCACACACTTGAATAATTGGTGTGAGTTACTTGGAAAAGGGAAAATCCGGTTCTGCTTTGAGTGCGACAAGTATCCCTGCAAGAGATTAAAAGCGCTAGATAAGCGCTACCGTGAAAAATATCATATGAGCATGATAGATAATCTCAATTACATAAGAGAAAATGGGATAGAGAGGTTCCTGATAAAGGAAGAAATTAAGTGGAGATGCCCTAAGTGCGGAGGAACAATCTGCTGTCATAATGGACTATGCCTGAATTGTAGTTTTCATACATTACTACAGAATAAAAAATACCGATGGAACGAAGAATAGGGCTTAAAAATACTTGGAGCAAATCAATATGGTTGTTGCCGCTATCGGATTTACGCTCTTCGGAATAGGATTGGGATTCTATGTCACGCCATCCACCGATGCAGCTTTGTCTTCTGTCCCTGCAGAAAAGCCGGTTTGGCTTCAGATTAATATTAAATGGAATCATCTCTTGGCGCATCCTTTGGAATGGCCATTTCCGCTGCTGTTTTCACAGGGCTCAGCAGTGGGCAGGTGGAATTCATCAAAGGTATGTTCTGGGGAAGAGCAGATAATATTTCTGTCCGTTATTCTGCTGCCGTCGCGCTGTTGTTTAACTTGTTTATGGTACTTATTGCTTTCATCCCCATCCTGATGACCGTTCCTATGGCTAAATCGGAGATGAAGAAATAATACCCGCTTTTGATATTTTTGTACCCTTAAATGACATGATAGGAGAAGATCGATGAATAAAGTAGATTTAGCTCAATATCTTGATCAGCACGCAGATGAACTGTTTTCCATCGCACAATCCCTGTTCGATGAACCGGAAGTATCCAGGGAGGAGGAAAAATCTTCCTCGAAATTCAAAAGACTGCTGAAAGAGCACGGATTCACCATCCATGAGTTCCATCAAGAGGAACTAAAATATGCATTCTATGCCGAGTACGGCCAGGGGCATCCTGTGGTGGCTTTACTCGGGGAATATGATGCCCTGCCGGGACTTTCCCAGGAAGGAGGTAGCAAAGAAAAAAAAGCGGTGCAGTCCGGAGGCGCAGGACATGCCTGTGGTCATAACCTCATCGGCACCTGTGCTTTCGGAGGAGCCATTGCTGCCAAAAAATACCTGGAGGAAAGCGGTCAGGAAGGAACAATAAGGTTTTACGGCTGTCCTCAGGAAGAACTGCTGGATGGAAAAGTCATCATGGCAAAGCATCACGCTTTCGACGGTTGTGATACTGCGTTTTCCTTCCATCCTTGGGATGCAAATTTCCCGGTGTATCAGGGGTTTCTTGCCATGAACAATATGAGGTTCCACTTCACGGGAGTTTCCTCCCATGCGGGACAAGCTCCGGAACAGGGACGCAGTGCCCTGGATGCTGTGGAACTGGCAAACATGGGTGTTAACGTTATGCGAGAACATGTAATCAGTTCAGCAAGGATCCACTACATCATTACCAATGGAGGTGAGGCTCCAAACATAGTTCCCAAGGAGGCAGCCTCCTGGTATTACGTGAGAGCTCCTCACCGTAGCGATGTCAATGATATTACAAATCGAGTGATCAATTGTCAGAAAGGTGGAGCTCTGATGACCGATACTTCCCTCGATTATAAAATTGAGGGGGGATGTTACGAGATTCTGCCAAATGAAGTGCTCTTCGATCTGGCCAGCAGGAATTATGAAGAGATGAAGATGTCTCCCTATAGTGATGAAGAAAGAGAACTGGCCAAAGCCTTGTCTCAGTCACTTCCTCCCGATCAGGTAGTTAAAGAACGGGAAAACATAGGATTCTATGACGAGAATGATTTTATCAGTCTGAATGTCGTGCCCAAAGAAAAAGCCATGGTGTATTCCATAACAGGTTCTTCCGACATTGGAGACGTCAGCTGGATCATGCCCTTCAGTGCTATATTTACGGCTACTTGGCCCATTGGAGTAAATGCTCATACCTGGCAGTCCGCATCGGCATCAGGCAGCACGCTGGGACAGAAGGGAATGCTCTATGCTTCGAAAATCATGGCAGGAATGTTCTTTGATCTGGTCAACCACTCGGAAATTTTAAGTAAGGCCAAAGAGGAATTCAAAAAGCGCACAGATGGAAAGCCATACCAAAGTCCTCTGATGTAAATCAGAGCCATTAAATAATGCACTCCATAGAAGCCGGAATATATCTCGACTTATGGGGTTCATTTGCGCGAAAGTGTAAGAACCGAAGTTAAATGTGCATAATAAATTTTGAGAGGATTCCAAATGAACCAATACTTCGAAAAGGCTAATGAATATCTGAAGACTTTATGCGATGTGAAGCCCAATAGGCGTACGGGCTCATCAGGGAATAGAGAAGCAACAGATTTCTTTGAAAATACTATCCGTACTTTCGGCTATGACATCGATGCCGCATCTTTTAAAGCATTGGACTACATCTGTCATAATGCCACCTTAACTAATGGGGACATTGATATTTTTGCAGTAGGCGGGATAACAGGGTTGATGTTGTGAAGCGTGAGCCTGTCTGCAAGGTTAAGACTACTTAAAGATCAAACCAATTATCATTCATAGGGTAAATTGCATACTTTAGCCTAGAACAAGGTGGAAATATGGTGAATGAAAAACTGAAAAATAAAGCAATGATATCAACTAAGCAGCAATTGTTAAGAAGTCCCGACATACAACCAACGAGTGAAGTTATTGCGGAAGCGCTTGGAGCAGCATACAACTCTTACCTAAAGTTTGTCAACAGACTTGAGAACCATGATATTCATTTGGAATGGAGATACTATACTGATGGCAAGGCGTGGCTTGCAAAAGGAATACATAGATGGACAGGCATTCGTGGTGGTCAAAATGAAACAACTGCTTTTTGGTTGTCGATTTGGGACTGCTTCTTCAAGGTGACCATCTACGTTCCTGAAAAAGCTCGAGCAGATACATCCAGTCTTCCGATTGGTGATGAAGTTAAGCAGATGATAGATGACTCAAAACAAATGGGGAAAAAACTGAAGTTCTTTCCACTTGTTTTTGAATTGAGTTCAGATGAAAAGTTTGAAGAGATTTATACCCTTGTTGAATTTAAGAAAAAATTGAAATAGAGGGAAATTTAACTGCCTATGTAATAATCGCAGGTATGATTGATCAGGAAAACCTCCATTGAAAAGCATCTAGATGGTTGTATTCTATGACAGATAATACCCAACAAAGCAAAGAACGTCGAGAAATCCTATCACAAAGCTTCTATAATGGAAATCATCAGGTGGTGATACATGTGACAGATAAAGTGGAAGCAGTTCAACGCATGCAAAACTATATTGAGGCTAATTTGACAGAGCGAGTGACATTGGCAGAGTTATCTGAAGCTGCCCATCTATCTCCATGGTATTCTGCCAGGTTATTCAAAGAACTGACTGGATTGACACCGGCAGACTACATCAGGCGGCTCAAACTGTCGAAATCCGCACTCAAGTTACGCGATGAGGCCTGCAGGATCATCGATGTGGCCTACGATATGGGATTTGGCAGCGTGGATGGCTATCAGCGAGAATTCTTCCGGGAATTCGGCTGCAATCCAAAAGAATATGCTTTGAATCCGATTCCGCTGTCTTTGTTCACTCCTTATGGCGTAAAATTCAGAGGACTTTGGAAGGAGACAAAAAGAATGGAAACTATCAAGAATGTCTTTATTCAGGTCATTGATAGACCTTCCCGCAAGGTAATCATCAAGCGTGGGCAGACGGCGACAGAATATTGGACGTATTGTCAGGAGGTTGGTTGTGATGTGTGGGGGATACTTACCAGCATGAAATCCCTTTTCGGAGAACCTGTGTGTCTATGGCTTCCTGAGAAGTATTGTAAACCCGGAACCTCAGAATATGTTCAGGGCGTTGAAGTATCTGACGATTTCAATGACTCAGTTCCTGATGGATTCGATATCATTGCGTTACCGAATGCAAAATATATGATGTTTCAGGGTGAGCCCTTTGAGGAAGAAAACTACTGCGAAGCAATTGAAGCTCTGCAAACCGCTATGAACCGCTACGACCCTGCTTTAATTGGTTATTCCTGGGATGATGCAAATCCCAGGATACAACTAGAACCAATTGGTACAAGGGGATATATCGAGTTACGGGCAGTAAAGTAACTGTTAACATCGTGATTTCAGTATAAGTAACAAGCAAGGCATCCTTAGCGTGCCTTGCTTGTTATTTTCATCAAGGGCCATATTACAAAGACATGAATTCCTCAGTGAATTTTTTCTATGAGCTTGTAGTATATTGCATTAATGGAATAGGCCTGTTAATATGAAGCTAACCCTCCCCGTGGGGGTGGGGGTATCAATGGAGTCGTTGCGTGGGGTTTAGTGAGGTGAAATCCCTGCAAAGTCGGATGCTGGCAGCAAGTGGAAAGTTTCACAGGAGGTAAGTTTTGAAAAGTAAGTCGTTAAACTATCTGTACATCATTACAATTGTCTTTTTCGGTCTCGGTTTTTTCAACATCATCTTCGGATGGTTAGGATTCATCTGTCTTATTCTTCCTTTCGTATTGCTGTATAAGGACAGGAAAAAGACCTGGTGCCAGGGATATTGTCCAAGATCGAGTCTTTTCCAGAATGCATTTCATGGAAAATCGCTGATAAAAAAAGCTGCACCATCTTGGCTGACTAAAGGCAGAACAAAATGGTTCGTTCTAGGATATTTCTGCATCAACCTCTTCATCCTGACCATGTCAACCATTATGGTCTCAAGAGGGGTTAGAGCTCCGCTTGAAAGGATCAGGTTCCTACTCTTATTCCAGATTCCATGGAATATTCCACAGATATTGGATTTCGGTTCGATTCCAGGCTGGGTAGTGCATCTGTCCTTCAGAGTCTATTCCATGATGTTCACTACGACTGTTATAGGACTGGTTCTTGCTGGAATATTCAAACCCAGGACATGGTGTACTATATGTCCTGTAAATACGATTTCCGATCTTGCGTTAAGCAAGATTAAGACGAAAGCAGATATCGAAATAAAGAGAAAAGGGGTAGTGTAATGTTAGTCAGAAACAGAAAGACCATTCAGATTCTATTTTTAGCAGTATTTATCCTGTTGATGCTTATCAATAAAGCCCAGGTATGGATGGGCTTCATTTTTGTATCTATCATACTTGCAACGTTCTTTGGACGGTTCTATTGTGGCTTCGCTTGTCCCATTAACACTCTAATGCGGCCCATCTCCTGGTTAGGGAAGAAGTTAGGTACTCAGAAGAAGCAGGTTCCTGACCTGTTGAAATCCCAAAAACTACGATGGATAGCTTTTGGACTTTTTCTAATAGGTCTTAGCTACACAATATATACCATTACACAGGGTAGAAAATTTCCTCTTCCCCTGATCATCATTCCACTTGGACTTCTTACTACTTTATTCATAAATGAAAGATCATGGCATAGGTATCTGTGTCCTTGGGGTGTGCTGTTCAGCCTGACGTCGAGATTTTCGAAGCACAGTATCAAGTCCAAGGGATGCGTCAGCTGCAAGGTGTGTGAGACACAGTGTCCTGGAGATGCAATCACTGTTGAGAAAGGAAAAGCAGCGGTTGTTGATCCAACACATTGCCTGCTCTGCTTTGACTGCCAGAAATCATGCCCAACTGATGCTATGTTCTTCCTCTAGGAGTATATTGAGTTTGAATCAGTCATTGTGTTGGATTCTCCAAGGTACATGAATATAAAAAAGGTACGGAATATTTTGTTTGCAATTGGTAAATAGACTGAGTCGCACCCAAAGATGAATTATAGTATTTAGCGAGAACCAAATCCAGCACCTCAATTCAAGTGCTTGGATTTGGTTCTATTTCTCACAGAGTATAACTTAAAGGTATTCGTTCCTGTACCCGTTATGGATAATACTAATTAAAAGCAGTCATTATTGAATGCTACTCGCAGGACGCCGTAGATATCAAACATTGAAAATTTTCCAGTATCCCTGCCGCATGATGAAATCCGTTTTTGTGAGGTGGTTGGATGAAAAAATATTAGACTCTTGGATTGATATGTGTAAAAATCTTGCACAATAAATGCTCGTAGAATATTTATGCGGTCAAGTCCGCCACGATTGTCTTCTTATTGAATAGAGCGGTGTCGTATTTTAAGATTTGTTACGCCAATTGGTAAAGCGATTTTAATGGGAAAAAGTCAATTTCTACGCTACGCAAGCGAAAATTGCTGTGCACATGGTAGAAACGCTGAAATTTGGGCGAATGGATTATGCTCTGAAAATGAAAACCCCATCCGGAGATGAGGTTCTTATTATTTTGTATGGAAGCCTGCATTCCTCAGGAAGATCCGGTGACTACAGAAAAAGTGAATCCATCTCCGTCTGGCTCTAGCGTGTATGTTTGGAAGCTTACCATGTACATATGTCATGTTGGGAAACGAATTGAGTATATTTCCTTTGTCTGTCTCTAATTTGCTGAATACCACCGCGCTAGCTGTTGCTCCGCGGGTCGAGTTGCTGAAGGGGAAGTTTTTCATGAAATAATAAATGGTTTTTTGATCCCTGCGAAAGGTTGTTACTAATTTCCAGGCTTCCATCAACCAGGTAGTTCTGTAGCTTGTCCAATTGGTTTAACTCGTAGTTTACCGCTTCTCTGAGCATGGACTTCGGTAGGGCCTGACTCTTTTGCTGGATAGGCCTTTGATGGCACTAAAACCCGACTGGGTTGCTTGTTTCAGTTTGTACTTTTAAAGAGTTACTCAATTGCGACATACTAAACAGGCTCTTCATCCCTAAAGAGCAGGTCACAATACTCTAATCATTTGTGGGACGTATGCACTTTGCAGTAAGTGTTCTTGCAGCTATGGTGGCATTAAAAACTTACGACCCATATTAGCCAATAAATTATCAACACTGTTGTAGCCTGAGTAGCCATCGATATAATTCTGATGTTGGTTAATGCTCGTTACTCCTTCATTGCCTTCGATATTGGGGGGCTTCATACTTGTTTCCATATGGCAGGAAAATGCTCTTTCATTGATGGATGCAGAGAAAATATGAAGGAATGTTAACTTGTAAACAATCACACTTAGAGGTACTATTGCTATATAATATCTTAGAATGTTTACTTCTACTACATTATGGTTAATGCTATTACGCTCTAATAAATTATTGTGATTAGAAATATATAGATGCTGCTAATGCTGAATGTACTCAGGTTACTGCGTTCCCGCGAAGGCTAAACAATAGTTGTGAGGAGGAGTAAAATGAAAAGGGTATTAATATTTGTATTGGCGTTTTTTTTGCTGCCGATTTTTAACCTTACTGCCAATGCTGCTGATCCTGGCATCATCCCTGGTGTGACTGTATCTCCCCAATTCTTAACAACGGTTGAGAATGGTATGACAGATACCATTACCGTTTATCTGAACAGCCAGCCGACCGGTGATGTGATAATTCCCATATCCTCCAGTGACCCCGGCATAATCGCGGTTGACAAATCTTACTTGATCTTTACGCCTATGGACTATTCGATATCGCAAACAGTAAGATTTACCAGCATAAATAATGATATCCCCGACGGTAAATATCTTGCGATTGTCATATTGGATCCTGCCGAAAGCACGGATCCTGCCTATGACGGAATGGATCCAGAAGATGTAAGCATTATTGTGAATGATGACGATCCAGCAAAGCCTGGTATAACCCCTGGCGTGATAGTTTCTCCCAAAACCATAACAATGAATGAAAATGGTTCGACAGCCACATTTACCGTTTGCCTGAACAGCCGACCAACCGATAATGCTACCATTACAATAAGCTCCAGTGACTCAAGCAGCATTACGATTGACAAACCTATGGTAGTCTTTACGATTACGGACTATAACATACCGCAAACTGTAACAGTTACCAGCGTGGATAATGATGTTGCTGATGGTAAGCATCAAGCGATAGTCATAAGAATAGTGGCAACAGATCCGGGTAATGGAGCTGTAGGAGTTCCGCGGAACAAGATTATTAGGATAACCTTCAGTGAAGAGATTAAAGAAGGGTATAATTTTGGAGAGATTAAAATAAATAAATCAGGAGCTGACATGGACTTCACATATAGAATACATGATTCCAATCTTATTCTTAACATCAAAGGGAATATCCCGTATGCCAGCCTTTGCACTGTTACAATTCCTGTAGGTGCCGTGGAGGGCCAGTACGGTAATTCTCTGATAGAGGAGCATAGTATCAGTTTTACTATTAAATCAAAGTGATCCATATAAGATGAGTCACAAAAAGCTATAAGAAACAGGTCTTCAAATTAAAGATGGTACCACATTATCCAATCTCTTGAGCGAATAAGGCACCCTACGCTGCAATTATCGTAGAGTGCCTTGTTTTTTAGATATTATTTTTCAAGGGCTACCTCCAAATAGGATTTGAATTCCATAGCGAATTTATCCTCATGATTGAATCTCGTGACTTAAGTCATGAGAGATTCAAACCATCAACCGCAATTTCTCGAGCAATCTAAAACTACACCATAGTATGCTGAAATCGAACAGAATTTTAAAACAAATACGCCAAAGCGTAAATAAAATTAGTGCTGAAATATAAAATGGTATGGAGCCAAATTGTAAAATGGCATATCCTTTAGAGGAGAGGTGTATTGCCATGTTAAATCCAATCCGTTATCTCAGATAATTTACTCAAACTTCGCACAATAA
>NZ_AXUN02000169.1 GCF_000495435.3 Youngiibacter fragilis 232.1
TCTAGATTTGCAACAGCACCAATTAACCGCTTATCAGCACTTTAATCCAGCCATTCATGAACCCTGGCCTCTGGTTTCCCTTTCAGTCCTGTCCTCTCGAACCTTACAGTGAGGTCCAGACCCACCGCCTTCCTGAACTGATAGGACAGAGAAGCAATCTCCTCTTCCTTGAACCTTGGGTCTTCAGCTACACTTGCTGTTATTTCAAGTGCCTTTTCACCTGCGACGCATGAGGTTATTTTAGTGCTTGAAAGCCTGCCATGGTTGATTGCCTCCGCCGCCTTGATCAGCATGCCAAGCTTCTCTATGGTTGCGATATCCCTGTCAGTCAGCATCTTCCGGCTGAAGTAGTCCCTCAGGATGTCATTGTTGCTTGTGGTTGTAGCAGTTGCAGCAGCCATAAGTATCTGCTTCTGCGATATCCCGTTTATCGGTGCGTTCAATATGCTGTAGAAGGTATTCCTGTCCCGCTGGAAATAGTTGAGGCTGGTTCCTATGTCATACAGGTATGCGGCAGTCTTCAGCACCTTTCCGTTTCCTGTCAGGTACGGATATTTCCTGCAGAGGGCAGCATACATCGTCGAGGCGTGCCTGAACAGCTCCCTTCCTTCGTAGTCATGGTACATGTGTATGTTTATGATGTTGTCGAGGGAAAAGTCCAGTACGCTTTTGATCCTTTTCTTGCCTCCCAGGATATACTCGAAAAGCAGTCCATCCCTGACTCCTGCACCGGACACGAACAGCTTCCTTGAGCCTGTGACCTCCATCAGCTTTCCAACGGCAGCTACGGAGCCTATGAAAATGTCCTCCCTGTCCCTCCCGAGACCTGCGACCTTTTTCCCGCTGTTGCAGATGTAATCCCTGACAAGGGAATATATCTCATCGACATCCTGCTTTTCAAGGGAATAGTTATGGGCGATGAACATGGCATAGTCCTTCCTGTACCGGTCGATCTTTCCGAGTGTACGGACTGAACCCCCAATTCCGACGAGCGGAAGTCCTGCTGCATTCTTAAGCCAGGGCACTGCATTCAGGCTGGTCTCGAGGAACTTCAAAAGCTTTGCCTCATTCTTCAGGGAAGACTTGAGATTGTACTTCTCAGTCAGAGATATCGATCCGAACGGTATCGAGATTGAATCCTGAAGGATCCTGTTTTCGATGTGGACTATCTCCATGCTGCTTCCCCCTATGTCAAACATAAGGCAATCCTTCAGGTCAAGGGTGTTGACTGTAGCATAATAGTCATAGAAGGCTTCCTCTTCACCGGAAAGCACCTTGATCTCACGTCCAAGGGCTATCTTTGCCTTTGACAGGAACTCTTCCTTGTTCTTCGATTTTCTCACAGCTTCAGTCGCAACAGCTATTATCTCCCTGGTTTCCCTTGAATCAAGGTACCCCTTGAAGCTCTCAAGGGCAGATATGGCGTAATCCATCCTGTCTCTGCCAAGATAACCGTCTTTCATACCCTGACCCAGCCTCGCCGACCTCTTGATCTGGCCGATTATCTTGTAGCTTTTCTCCTGCACCTCATATATTACAAGCCTCATTGAGTTGGAGCCTATGTCAATTATACCCAGCCTCATCGGTTCACCTTCCCGTCATATAGATATTTCCCTTTAATTATACGCTATTCCATCATCTGATGTCTGAAAATAGTCAGGTAATGGAACTGAATATTGCGCAATCAGCCGTCATTTTGGAAATAATTGCATCAATTATGTTAAATTTTGCATTATTCTGAAACATACTGGCATAGTATGCTATATAATTAAAATATAGATATTAGGTGGTGGTTTTTTTGTCTGAAGTCGTATTGTCCAGCAGCAATTTCATAAACAGGGAGATAAGCTTTCTCGAATTCAACGAAAGGGTTCTTGACGAAGCCCGGAATACCGATAATCCGCTTTTCGAGAGGATCAAGTTTGCTGCGATCGTCGTGTCGAACCTGGATGAGTTCTACATGATACGATATGGCTCGCTTTCAGACCAGATACATGCAGGGCTGGAAAGGTCTGATCCGTCGGGAAGAAGCCCTGTTGAGCAGGCAAAGGCCATCAACGAAAGGACCAGGCTCCTTCTCGATGACCTTTACGAGTGCTACACAAGAGACCTTGTTCCTGCACTATCAGTTCTCAAGATAAGCTTCCTGAAGCAGAACGAGCTGACTGAAAAGCAGAAGGAGTACGTTAGTGACCTGTACTGGGAAAGCATTTTTCCGGTACTTACTCCAATGGTTATCGATTCCTCGAGGCCATTCCCGCTCATAATGAACAATTCACTGAACATCGCTATGCTTCTGAGGGAGAAGAAGCCTGAGGGAAGGGAGTTCGTGGGTACGATACAGGTTCCCTCGGTCCTTGACAGGTATCACTATATCCCTTCAGAAGAGTCAGGAAGGAAATGCTACATGCTGCTTGAGGACATTATAAAGATGAACCTCAAGGACCTGTTCAATTCCCATGAGATACTGGATTATTCATGCTACAGGATATCAAGGAATGCAGACCTGGAATATGACGAAGAGGATGCCGAAGACCTGCTGGAGGTCATAAAGGAGACCCTCAAGCAAAGGAAATGGGGAAGGGTAATAAAGATGGAGGTTGAACGAGGTGTATCCCTGAATCTCCTGGGATACCTCAGGGAGGAATTCGAGCTCGGTCTTGACAGCATTTTCAGCATCAACGGACCCCCGGACCTGACATACCTCTTCAAGGTCTCATCAATGCAGGGATTTGAGCACCTGAAGTTTGAAGAGACAAAGCCTCTGCCGGTGCCTGAGCTTACCTTCAGCGAAGACATGTTCCAGAGCATCACAAAGCAGGACGTGCTGGTCCACCATCCCTATGACTCCTTCGATTCGATAATCAGGTTTGTAAAGAGTGCCGCTGCAGACCCTAACGTCCTTGCCATAAAGCAGACACTATACAGGGTGAGCGGTCGTTCACCTATCGTGGAGGCGCTTGCGGAGGCAGCTGAGAACGGCAAGCAGGTGACAGTGCTGGTTGAGCTAAAGGCCAGATTCGATGAGCAGAACAACATCGTCTGGGCGAGAAGACTTGAGAAGGCGGGATGCCATGTCATATACGGGATAGTCGGAATGAAGACACACTGCAAGGCTCTGCTTATTGTGAGAAGGGAGAATAACAGGATAAAGAGGTATGTGCATGTCGGCACAGGTAACTATAACGATGTCACTGCGCGGCTGTATTCTGACGTAGGACTGTTCAGTGCGAACGAGGACCTTGCTACAGACATCTCTGACCTCTTCAACATGCTTTCAGGTCAATACCAGTCTCATATGATGAAGGTCGTATCGCTGGCTCCTGACAACATGCGCAGCTCACTCATAGCGAGGATCGAGAATGAACGGCGTAATGCCAGGCAGGGCAGGCGTGCCCTTATCGTTGCCAAGATGAATTCTCTTGTGGACAAGGATATAATCAGGAACCTCTACCTTGCTTCACAGGACGGTGTGGAGATCAGACTCATCATAAGGGGGATATGCTGCCTGAGACCAGGGATAGAAGGAACAAGTGAGAACATAAGGGTGTTCTCAATTGTCGGCAGGTTCCTTGAACATTCAAGGATATTCTATTTCTTCAATGGAGGAACAGAAGACATTCTGATCTCATCAGCGGACTGGATGGAAAGGAACCTGAACAAGAGGATCGAACTAATGGTTCCTGTCCAGGACAAGAAATGCAAGGAGAAGCTTAAGGTGATCATCGACTTCAACCTGAGGGACAATGTAAAGTCAAAGGAGCTGATGCCTGACGGAAAATACGTGAGGACAAAGACCGGCGGAGAAGCCTTCAATGCACAGGAAGAATTCATTGAGAAGACGAAAAAGCGTTTCGAGAAATACAAAAAAAGGGCTGCAAAAGCAGGAACACAGTGAGGTGTGAGATGAAGATCTACATTAATCCAAGATACAAGGATTTTGAAAAGCTTATAAGAAGGATTTCCAGGGAAGCACCTGATGTGACCGTCAAGACCATGGATTACAAAGGCGGAAAGAAAAAGCCCAGCTTCGTTTACAGGGACACCTGCTACAGGTTTGAAAAGAAGGGGGAGCTCATAAGCGCTCTTCAGGAGCTTGCTGCCTATGCTGCCAAGGGCGGGTTTGACATCAGGGATCTGGAAGATACTCCGGATGAAGAATCAGAATACGCAGAAGATGAGATGTCCTATGAAGATTCGATACCGGTATCAGCTGAAATCACAGAGGATGAACTGATGGAAGAAGCCCTTGCTGATGTACCTGACACTTCTGATGAGATATCCGAAGACGATTCAGACAGGGGAGACCTCCTTGATGGCTTCGGATACAAAGGTGAAGAACAGCTCTCCTACGACGAATCAGTTCCTGAATCAGAGTCAAGGTCAGACACGGAGATCATAGAGGAAGCCCTTCTTGAGGCAGATACTGACGAGCAGGAGGTAAGCGCTCCTGACGCTGGTGAAAAAGGCGACCTTCTCGATGCATTCGACTACAGGGGTGCGGAAGAGGGTGGTTACGACGAGTCAGTTGAGACTGTTACCGAAAAGGATCCAGGTCCCGTTGAGGAAGATGCTCTGGAAAGGGCAGGAGATGTTATTGAGGCAGAAGTGGCAGAGACAGGCGCAGATATGGGTAATCTTCTCGACTCCTATGGATATGGCGGTGGAGATGACTACATCAGTCCAGAACCGGCTGCATCAGCAGATAATACGGTTTTAGCTCCAAAAGCCCCTGTTAACAGTGAGGATCATGAAAAAGAGATTGAATACAGCCCGATTCCAACAGCGCCGGTTTTGAGCGCTGATGAGGTAATTGAAGAAGCCCTTTCTGATCAACCTCAGACAGAGGATACAGTAGTGTTGATTCCTGAAGAGAGGAATGGAAACCTTCTTGATGACTTCACCTATATGGAAGGCGCAGCACAGTCCTATGAGGATTCGATACCAACCTCTCCGGGAAAGCCTGAAACGGAGTTCCTGGAGGATGCGCTGAAGCAGCTTGATGCTGAGCCTGAAAGTATAGAACTGGTCGAAGGTGATAAGGGCAGCCTCCTTGACACGTATGGCTACATGGGGCCGGAAGCCGAAGAGTATGCAGACCTTGATGCAATTGAATCTTATGGTGACAAGCTACCCCGCCACGAACACCATTCCGATGCTGAAGAAGACAAGCCCAATTCATTCAGCTATGTGGAGGACACAGGCGAAGAGGATATACTGGTTGAGCTTGGCTACAAGGAAAGACCTTCCTCAGCCATCACAGAAGATGACAACACCATTACACTTGAAATCCCTGTAGAGAAATATAATCTGGATGACCTTAAGATAAGGATCAAATTCGGACATTTCGGCGAACCGGGATCATCCTATGAAACAAAGAAGGACTGAATACACTGACAGTACTCAAAAAGGTGCACTCCTGCACCTTTTTTTAAGTCCCTGACCAGTCGTGCTTCACCATGCATGCCGGGGTGTGATATAATTGAATAGAACTGGAGTTCTATATTTTGGAGGTCGATAGTTTTGAATAGTGTTAAGATCGTGCAGTCCGGCGACTTCCATCTGGACAGCCCCCTGTCATCACACAAGGGAAGTTTCAGGGAGCAGAGGCGGGAAGAGCTCCTTCAGTCTGTTGGAGGCCTTGTCGCCCACGCAGTCAGGGTAAAGGCGGACCTGCTCCTTCTTGCAGGGGATATATTCGATTCAGCGAGGGTGAGGAAATCTACGGTGGATTACCTTTCAAGGGTATTCTCCCAGTTTCCGGGCCACATATTCATATCTCCCGGAAACCACGACCCCTATGAGGCGCAAAGCCCCTATGCCAAGGCTTTACTGCCTGGAAACGTCAAGGTGTTCTCTGATTATGAGGAGGTGTTCCTTCCTGAGCTTGGTGCTGCGGTATGCGGGGCAGGCTTCAGGAGTCCAACTGTTAAAAGCAGCCTCCTTGCAGGAGTCCGCGCTCCACAATTCGATGGGGTAAAGATACTTGTCATGCATGGTGAAGTGTCAGGCAGTGAAAATCCATATAATCCCATTAAACCGGTTGAGATAGCGGAATCCGGATTTGATTATGCCGCTCTGGGGCACAGGCATGAATTTTCCGGCATACTGCGGGAGGGGAGAACCTTCTATGGTTATGCCGGAATACCTGAAGGCAGGGGTTTTGACGAATCAGGTGCAAGAGGGTGCATTACAGGCACAGTATCCATATCCGGTGCAGACCTCATGTTCAGGGAGCTTCCGGGCAGAAGATACCTGGTGGAAGAGGTAGATATAACAGGGGCATCATCAAGCACGGAGGTATGCGACATAATAACAGGCAGTGGAGCCTATGACCCACACAGCATAGTCAGGTTCGTGCTGAAGGGGGACGTACCCGGTCATTCCACAATAGACGCGGCCATAATAAGGTCCTTTCTGGCAAGGAAGCTTTTTGACTGCGAGGTCATCGATAGGTCAATGCCGGCTTTGGATCAAGCAGAAGGAAAAGGGCTTCTTGGAATCTTTTCAGCCAGGATGGAAAAGCTCATTTCCGATGGCCGTGATGACAGGGAAATCCTTGAAGAGGCAATGAGGCTTGGCACAAGGGCTCTATGCAAGAGGGATATCTGATGAGGGTTAAGAGATTAAGGATCACGAGGTTCGGCAGGCTGAAGGACATTGATGTGGAGCTTGAGGACGGAATAAACATAATATACGGTGGAAATGAAGCGGGAAAAAGCACCATGATCAATTTTCTGGCTGTATCTCTCTACGGGTCACTTGCATCAGTAAAGTCAGGCAGGGAGACCATAAGGAAGAGGTCGCTGCCTTTCGATGGCGGCCATGCTGCAGGCGTACTTGAGATTGAACATGACAATGAGGTCTGTCTGATAGAAAAGAGACTTGGCAGCACAAGGAAGGAGGACTCGACACGGTCCTACAGGAAGGAAGACTTCGGTCAGCTTCCATGGGGGCAGGAACCCGGCAGGGATATTCTCGGGATCGGAGGCGGTGCATTCCTGAAGACGCTCTTCATCCCACAGTCGGGATCTGTCTTCAGCGAAGAGAGGGACGAAGACCTTGTCCAGAGGCTTGCAAACCTCATCGATACCGGGGATGAGGATGTATCCTACAGCAAGGCAGTGGAGGTTATTGAGGAGGAACTTAAGGAAATAAGGAACCAGAGGAAAACCGGCAGCCTGGATTCAATTTACCAGAAAAGGATCAGACTGGCGGAACAGCTTGCTTCATCTAAGAGATGCAAGAATGAGGCCCAGGACCTTGAAGACAGGCTTAAGGCTCTCATTGGTGAGAGGGAGACACTAAGGAAGGAAAACCAGGAGCTTCATATTGCAAAGGAAAGGCTAAGGCTCGGGAGCATACGGGAAGAATACTTCAGACTGAAGGGCATGAAGTCTGAGCTTGAATCACTTAAGAATTCAAGCATAGAGCTAGGGTCAGTACCTGATGATGATTCCATCAGGGAGCTTGAGGCTTCTGAAACCGAAATATCAAGGCTCAGGGACGAGCATGAAGCAACAATGGCATCCTCCTTTGAGGCTGAAAGGGAACTTGCAGCCATCTCCATGGAGATGGAAGGATACTCCTGGTTCAGAAGCGCAACTGATGAATCCCTGAGAGAAATGGTGACACTGGACAGGGAAATCGCCACCCTTTCGGAAAGGCTAAGAAGCCTTTCACCGGATTCGAGGGAGATGAAGGCGATTTCGGGCAGAAGAGGCGACCTCAAGCGTCTGCTTTCAGACTATGAGAGGGAGCTTACGATACTTAAGCCTGCAAATGGAGGCTTAATACTGATACTGCCCTCAATCCTCATTTCTTTTGCCCTGTTCTTCCTGTTTGATAGAAAATACCCCTATGCTGCAGTAATTGGTGCCCTATGCATATTGTCATACTTTGCTGGCAGAAGGGTTTTATCCTCCTGGAAACACAGGGCCCTGAAAAGAAGCGACATCCTTGAGGATGAGATAATCACCCTGTCCAGGGAGCTGGGGCTTGACCCGGTGGAAGTGCTGAGGGCGAAGAAGGCCATCGACATGATGCCGGATGAGGAGGAAGCCAGGGAGCTTGCGGGAAGGCTCTCATCCCTTTCCGAACGCAGGGATTCGGTACTTGCAGCATCCATGAGCAGGGACATGGATGACTTCCTCATGAGATACGATCAGGCCAAGTCCCTGTCAGCAGCTGAAAAAGAGGTATCTGCAAGAAGGGATTCCCTGGTGAAGGAAGCCGGAATTTCACTTCTGTCTCTCGAATCAAGCGACCAGGCACTCACAGGCGGCCTTTCCCGTTTCGGGTTTTCAGGGTCACCGGAGGATACCGGTGTTTATCTTGAATATCTGAAGTCCCTGTCCGTGAAAAGGAAGAACCTGGAAAAACGTCAGGATGCCCTGGACCTTTCAATAAGGAGCCTCATCGGTGACAGAGATGAGGATGAGGTAATGAAGGAGCTTGAGCTGATCGACAATTTAGGACTTGAGCCCGGAATGACATCTGAGGAGCTTGACAGGAGGCTCAAGGATAACGCTGCCCGGGAGGTACTGCTCACCGAGTCTATCGGTGAAGCGTCAAGGAACCTTTCTGATGCGGCATCTGGTGCAATGAACCTGATTTCGGCTGAAGATGAGCTTTTGTCCCTTGAAACCGAGGCTGCAGCCCTTGAAAAAAGGGAAAAGTCCCTTAAGCTCGCCCTTGAGGTAATCAGGGAAAGCTACAGGGAATTCAGGAAGGGCTACAGTCCTGAGCTTGACAGGAGAGTCAGCCGTATCTTCAGCGAGATGACCGGTAAGGAAAGGTCTGTCGGTGTGAATGAATTCTTTTCAATGGAATACCTTGAGGATGGTTTCAGAAGGGAAGGCACATTCCTGTCAAAGGGAGCATACGAACAGATTTATCTTGCTCTCAGGCTTGCGACCTGCGACATGATGTTCGGGGACACGATGGTCCCTCTGATAATGGACGAACCTTTCGTACATTATCACAAGGAAAGGCTTGAGAGGACACTTGACTATCTTTCTTCAATGTCTGTAAACCGACAGCATATCATATTCACATGCCATGAGCGTGAAATCGACTACCTGAAGGATAAGGCGAACGTAATAAGAATCTGAATAAACTTTGAACTTTGACATCGTTTTCCGAATACCTGCCCGAGGTATGGTAAAATGTATCTGACGAAAGAATAATAAATTAAGAAAGAAGGCAACTAATGAACATAGCGTTTTTTCTGACACCAAAATCCGAAATCATATACGAGAACACGGAGTCCACGATGAGGCAGGTCCTGGAAAGGATGGAGCATCACAGCTATACCGCGATCCCGATACTTGACAGGGATGGAAAATACATCGGCACGCTTACCGAGGGAGACCTTCTGTGGAAGATCAAGAACACCCCGGGGCTGTCCTTCAGGAACACCAACAAGGTTCTTGTAAGGGACATCGAAAGAAGGAAGGTACATGAGGTCGTGACTATCAATGCTGACATTGACAGCATCATCGGACTGGCCCGCAACCAGAACTTCGTACCTGTCGTAGATGATGAAGGTGTCTTCATAGGGATCATCAAGAGAAGCGACATAATCGACTACTGCTACACCTTCATCAATGAAAAGAAGAAAATCGGATAATATCGGCTGAAGCTGAGTTTCTCAGCTTCTTCTATATTTTGCGGATTAAATGTATAATTAGCTTAGTTTAAATTAAGGAGACAGCAGGTGCTGTGATTTGAAGATGGAAGATAACAGGAACAACCCGCAGGAAGAGAATGAAATGTCAATGAATGATGCGCTGGACAGCTATTCCGTGAAAAGGCTGAATGAAGGCGACATACTGAAGGGCAAGGTGATCAAGGTAACAAAGGACGAGATATTCGTCAACATCAACCATTTCAGCGATGGAGTGGTATCACGGGATGAACTTACTGATGACCATGACGCAGACCTCACCTCATTGTTTTCAAATGGCGACGACATTGATGTTATCGTCCTCAAGGCTGATGATGGAGAAGGGAATGTGAAGCTGTCGAAGATCAAGGCTGATGCCATGCTTTCAAGGGACAGCCTAAAGGAAGCGTTCGATAACGGAACGCCTCTCAAGGTCAGGGTCAAGGAAGTTGTCAAGGGCGGCCTCAGGATGTCATATATGGGAATAGAGGGCTTCATGCCTGCATCCATGGCATCTGACAGATTCGTGGAGGACCTCAGGGCATTTGAAGGGAAGGTCCTTGATGTCAAGGTCGCTGAGTATGAAGAGGACGGCAGAAGGCTTATATTCTCAAGGAAAGCCTTCCTTGCTGATAACAGCAGGAAGCTCAAGGAGAAGCTCCTCCTTACTCTCAAGGAAGGGGATACTGTGGAAGGCACAGTTGAGAGCGTAGTTCCCTATGGTGCTTTCATCGACCTGGGTGGAGTTACAGGCCTTTGTCACGTAAGCGACCTTTCGTACAAGAGGGTCAGCGACCCTTCAGAGGTTGTTGCAGTCGGTGACAAGGTCACTGTGCATATCCTGAAGATCGACAGGAAGAAGGACAGGATTTCACTTTCCTTGAAGAACAAGGCTGAAGACCCATGGAGGACGAGCCTTGCTGTCAAGAGAGGAGATATTGTCCCCGGCAAGGTATCCAAACTTATAGACTCAGGTGCATTCGTTTCTATCGGCGGCGGACTTGAAGGCTTCGTGCATGTCAGCGAAATCAGCGTCTCACATGTTGCAAGTCCGAAGGAAGCGCTTAAGGAAGGTCAGGAAGTCATGGTCATGGTCCTTGATGTCAATGCCGACAAGCAGAGGATAAGTCTTTCGATAAAGGATGCCGAAGGAAAAGGTGAAGCCGGATATTTCGAGGATGACAGCCTTACTCTCGGGGACATGTTCAAGGGGCTGCTGGATAAGTTCAGGGAGGAATAGGAATGGGTGTGCTTACAGGACTTAAGCCTGAAAAGGTGATGAGGTTTTTTGAAGAGATCTCCATGATACCAAGAGGCTCAGGCAACGAAAAGGGCATAAGCGACTATCTGAAGGACTTCGCGATTGAAAGGGGACTTCAGGTTGTTCAGGATGATGTCCTTAACATAATCATAAGGAAGTCTGGAACCAAAGGCTACGAGAATTCTCCTGCAGTGATACTCCAGGGACATATGGACATGGTCAATGAAAAGAACAAGGATACCGTCCATGATTTCATGACGGATCCGTTAAGGCTGAGGCTATTAGATGACTACATATATGCTTCAGGCACAACGCTCGGAGCGGACAACGGGATAGCCGTCGCTTATTCACTCGCTATCCTTGACAGCGATGACATACCTCATCCTCCCATTGAGGTGCTTGTGACAGTAGAGGAGGAGACAGGGCTGTTAGGTGCAGCAAAAGTCGACGGATCGCATTTTAAGGGGAAGACACTCATAAACCTTGATTCTGAAGAGGAAGGCGTATTCCTGGTCAGCTGCGCTGGAGGAGCAAGGCAGATAATAAGCCTGCCTGTTGTCCGGGAAGCTGCTGTTGGAAGTGCCTTCAGGATTCAGGTCAAGGGACTCAAGGGCGGCCATTCGGGAATGGAGATACACAAGGAAAGAGGTAATTCCAACAAGATACTTGGAAGGATACTCCATCATCTGTCAAAGAAGTACGACATAAGGATAGCTGAGATTTCCGGCGGTTCCAAGATGAACGCCATACCCAGGGAGTCCGAAGCCCTTGTAGTCGTCAGAGGAGATGCCGAGGGTTTCAATGATGAGGTCCTTGCAGTAGCAGGAGTGTCCGCATCAGAGATAAGGACCCAGGACCCGGGATTGACAGTTGCTGCAGAAGCTGTGCCACTCCCTGCGGAAACCTTTGACAAGGAGACAACAAGGAAAGCTGAAGAGCTGCTGCTTGTTCTGCCTGATGGAGTTCTGAACTTTTCACAGGACATACCAGGCCTTGTGGAGACATCCCTCAATCTAGGAGTCCTGCAGACAATGGAAGACAGCGTAAAGTATGAGTTTGCTGTACGAAGCAGCGTGGAGACAAGGAAAAAACTTACCCTTGAAAAGGTCAGGACACTCTCTGCAAGCTATGGTGCAGACTCTGAGATCAGCTCATCATATCCGGGCTGGAACTATGACAAGGATTCAAAGATAAGGCAGAGGTTCCTTGACACCTACAGGAGACTCTACGGCAGAGATGCGGAAGTGACTGCTATACATGCTGGAGTAGAGTGCGGGCTGCTGTCTGAAAAGATCGATGGTCTTGACATGATCTCACTGGGACCTGACATGTATGATGTGCATACTCCTGAGGAGCACATAAGCATCTCCTCAATCGCAAGGACTTACGACCTTCTCCTTGAGGTTCTCAGGGAGCTGAAATAGGCACGTGGAGGTAAAGAATGAACAATTTCAAGGATATCGGATTTTTACGCAGCGAAACCGGCCTCACTGTAATTGATGCAAGAAAGAGAGATGCATACCTTGAGGACCATTACAGGGGTTCATACAACCTCGATCTTGACCTTGACCTTGCAGGTCCTGTGCTTGAGCATGGGGGAAGGCATCCTCTGCCGGATACGGCTGTATTCCAGGAAAAGCTCAGGTCAATCGGACTGCGGGACGGGTCCAGCGTAATGATCTATGACAACGGAGGTAATGACAGTGCCGGCAGACTCTGGTGGATGCTTAAGTACTACGGGATGAAGGACATTTTCGTTCTTTTGAAGGGTTACTCTGAATTCAGCGATGAGGAAAAGGATTCAAAGGTCCCAGGACCGGCAGAAGGGACGATAACACTCGTCCCTGATGAGACAATGACAGCCCCATATGAGGAGATCCTGGAATACTCGAAGCAGGACAAATTGGGTGGCAAGGCAGTTGTAGACTCCAGAAGCGAGGAAAGGTGGAGAGGGCTTGTCGAGCCAATCGACAGGAAGAAAGGACGGATACCCAATACCATCAACATATTCTACAGGAAATGCTTCAACACGGATAATTCGCTTAAGGATATGGATTTCATAAGTGCTTCATTCAAAAAGGCACTGGCCTTTGATGATGTCATATTCCACTGCGGATCGGGTGTCACAGCCTGCACTAACATAATGCTGTTTGATGAACTTGGCAGGAAAAGCCGTCTTTACGTCGGAAGCTTCAGCGATTACATCAGCTACGACAACGAACCCTTAAAGGAGTAGATGCGTTTGCACATAAAATACTTCGGGATGAGGACTGTGAAGACCGGTCTTGCTGTCCTTGCCTCGTCCTTCCTGGCAACCGTCATCCCGGGCACAGATGCATTCAACATAACATTCGCCAGTGTAATCTGCATCGAGACATCAATGGTATCAAGCCTCAAGGCTGGCTTCAACAGGGTAATCGGTACCTTCATGGGTGCCATGTCAGCCCTTGCGATGCTTTATCTGCCGCTGTCCAATCCAGTGAGGATGTCAGTTGGAGTCATGCTGGTCATTTATGCGTGCAACAGGCTCGGTATAAAAAGGTCAATCGGAATAAGCGCTTCCGTAGTCATCCTGATCATTGCGGGCAGAAGGGATGTGACGCCTCTGGAATATACCATGCGGAGGATACTTGACACTCTTATGGGTATAGGAGTCGCAACCTTCATAAACCTTGCAATAGCGCCGCCGGACCTTATGCGCTCGACAAGGGAGACATTCCGGAAGTTCAGGGATACAGCCTCGGCTACAATATCCGAGATGCTCTTCCTTGATCTGGATGAAGGTCTTTCAGACCTGACAAACGACCTTGATGCCTTCAAGGCTTCGGTCAAGGCCTTGTCAGAGGAGATTCCGTACCTGAGGCGATATGATGTCAGTGAGTCCAGGCATCTCCAGAGCATGGAAAGACAGGCGGAGAGGGCATACATCCATCTGGAATCGCTTGCCATGATAGGAAGGTCACACCCTGTGACAAGGGAGAACAACATAATGCTGAGGAAACTGATCGGTATCGACTTTCCTGACCGGGAGCTTCCAGATGAAAAGACCGTTTCAGGAGAAACAGCAATCTTCAATTACAATCTGAAGAAGCTTCTTACTGCCTTTTCAATTTTAATGAAGGATTATGATAAGACGAGCTAAGGGCATAGAAAAAAGCAGCTTCAATCAGCTGCTTTTTTCTATGCCCTCAATTGGCTCCTTGAGTTGAAATACCCCCTGTAAGCCAGATAACAGGCTATGAACGCTGCGATCGCAGTCGTTGAAAGGAGCATGAAGGTAACCATTATCTGATACCTTATCGCAGTGAGAGGGCTGGCTCCGGCAAGTATGAGCCCTGACATCATTCCGGGCAGGGAGACGATCCCAAGTGTCTTTGCAGAATCCACTGTCGGCATCATCGCTGTCCTGATTGATTCCTTTACGATCTCCCGTGATGCCAGGAAGGGAGACGCTCCAAGTGAAAGCTTTGTCTCGACTTCACTCCTCCTGTCCTTGAAGGCAGTCCCCATGAACCGGTAGGAGAGCCCGATTGCAATCATCGAATTGCTTATGATCATCCCTCCTACAGGGATCATCTGCGACGGCACGAACCTCAGTGTTCCGGTGAGGACCAGTATTCCCAGGGTAACTGCTGTTCCGGTACCTATGGATGCGAATGAAATCAGGAACGCATTCTCGATGCCTTTTCCGCGCTTCTTTGAATTATATGCCGCATTGATTATCATGGTCGCCAGAAGGAAAAACGTGAACACGAAACTCTCCAGTCCGAATACATACTGCAGGACATATCCCACAGCAACCAGCTGCACTATAGCCCTCAGTATGCTTATTATGATGTCCTTCTCAAGCCTAAGATGTTCCCTCAGTGATATCGTAAGGGATATGGCAACAAGGACTGAAGAGAACGCGAGTGAATACAGGCTTATTTCTGCTTCAGGCAATGCTTTCCACCACCTTTCCGTCTCGGATCCTAAGCACCCTGTCTGATAACTCAAGCTGGTCAGGGTCATGGGTCACCCATATTATTGTCATTCCTCTGGCTGAAAGGCATTTTACCGTATTTTCTATCATCCGTGCATTCTCCCTGTCTAGAGATGCTGTTACCTCATCAAGGAGGAGTATGTCTGGAGCTATGAGAAGGCTCCTTAGCAGTGCGACCCGCTGCTTTTCACCTCCTGAAATTACCCGTGACTCCTTTTGAAGAATTTCCTCAGTCAGACCTACCTCAGGAAGCAGCTCCCTGATCCTTTCCATATCTGGAGCAGCGGACCTGATCCTGTATGGAAACTCCAGGTCTTCGATTACTGTATCCATGAACAGCGTCGGCGTCTGGAAGACATAAGATACCTTCTGCCTGTATTCCTCAGGCCTATATTCCAGGATGCTCCGTCCATTCAGCCTTATGCTGCCTGATGCAGGGGACAACTGGTCACCTATTATCCTGAGCAGAGTACTCTTGCCGCTTCCTGATGGTCCTGAGACCATCAGCAGCTCGCCTTTCCTGACATTGAAGCTGATACCCTGAAGTATCGTCCTGTTTCCGGCCATATAGCTTATATCATTCAATTCAAGCAAATAAATCCCCCCATATCCGGTTAATTATAAGACATCTGCAGCTAACTTTTCAACTTTTGTATGAAATTCGACCAGTCATTTGAAAATTAACAGAAATTATACTTGCTGATGAATATTATTCAGTCTGCAGGAGGTATAATAAAGGTTAAGGTGATAATGGTTATATTTCAGTGCAGTTGTTTTGGATGTCAGGGGATTTTCGTTAAGGTTGCAGCAAATACCGCTATGCTTGACTTATCTCTCCCTATCATCTTGACAATTTACCTAATAATAACTATTATTATATTATAATCGTTATAAACAGGAGGAATGCACATGAATTCATGTAAGGGATCAAAGACAGCTGAAAATCTTCTCAAGGCTTTTGCCGGGGAATCACAGGCCAGAAGCAGGTACGTATACTACGCGAGTGTAGCCAAGAAGGAAGGTTATCTTAGGATTGCCGACATTTTCAACGAGACAGCTGAAAATGAGAAGGAGCATGCAAAGAGATTCTACAAGTTCCTTGTTAAGGACCTCAATGACACCATGCTTGAAATCACAGCAGCATACCCTGTAGGGCTATTCGAGGACACCCTATCTAACCTTAAGGCTGCAGCTGCAGGCGAACATGAGGAATGGACGGATCTCTATCCATCATTTGCCAAGACTGCAAGGGAAGAGGGATTCAATGACGTAGCGCTTGCCTTCGACAATATCTCCAAGGTTGAGAAGGAGCATGAGGAAAGATACAGCACACTTGCAGCTCTTGTAGGGAGCGGAGAATACTTCAAGAGGTCAGAGCCTGTGCTTTGGAAGTGCAACAACTGCGGATACATCTTCGAGGGTCTTGAAGCACCTGCGAAGTGCCCTGCATGCCTCCACGACAGGTCATACTTCGAAGTAGCCAGCAAAGCCTGGTAGAACACAATATCGAACCCATCTAATGAAAAGCCGGTGCAGTGACACCGGCTTTTCGAATACCATGAACCTGTCTTTACAGCGGCTCGGGCTATCGCTCATTTAGATAACTAATACCTCTGATAGGTTTCCACATCTTTCCACATGGAATCACACCGGTGCATTTGGAAGGGCTGAATTTACTTTTGCAAATTCAAAATCAACGGGTCTTAAAAAACATTGAAAATAAATCATGGTTCTTGTAGATTGTCATTGTGAATGTTACACTATATGAGACGAAAAAGGAGCGGCCTCAGGCTGTTTCATTTTGAGTCCCATGCTTTTGGAGGTGGAACATTGAGATTTGTCCTTGCATCGGCATCTGAAAGAAGACAGGAACTGCTGCGGCGTATCCTGCCTGAATATGAGATCACAGTCTCCAGCTTCGATGAGAGTCTTGTTCCCTATAAGGGGGACGAATCAGCCTATGTAATTGAGCTGTCGAGGTCAAAATCCCATAGTGTCAGGGATCTTTACATGAATTCAGAGGATGTGCTAATTATCGGGTCAGACACTATAGTGTCGCTTGATGGTACCATCTATGGCAAGCCTATTGACAGGGAAGCTGCTTCTCTGATGATCAGGTCAATGTCAGGCAAATGGCACAGTGTATACTCCGGGATCTCGGTCACTTCAGCAGACGGTAGTACTGACAGCAGCTTTTCGGTAAGGACTGATGTCAAATTCATGAAAATGACCGATGCTGAGATGGAGGAATACCTTGACACCCTTGATTGGGTAGGAAAGGCAGGAGGGTACGGCATACAGGGTGAAAGCTCGAAATATATAGAAGAGATCAGAGGTGACTATTACAATGTGATGGGTCTGCCGCTGAATGCCCTGTACAAGAATCTCAAGGAACTTGATATTCTAGGTTGATGGAACGGGTCATAATCCAGGAGGTTTTTATGGAAAACAGGATCATGGATATGCCCGAAATGGAAAGACCCCAGGAAAGACTGCTCAGGTACGGGGCAGAAAGCCTTTCCAACAGCGAACTTCTCGCTGTAATCCTCCGTACCGGAACCAAGGATGAAAATGTCATTGCGATGTCTCACCGGCTGATCTCCATATTCAGTGGGATCAACGGACTGCTTGAGGCCTCCAAGGAGGAGCTCATGGAGGTAAAGGGAATCAAGGAAGCAAAAGCATGCCAGATACTCTCTGTGGCTGAGCTTTCAAAGAGATTCCTGACCTACAGGTCAGGTGATTCATTGAGGATAACTTCTCCTGATACGGCAGCCAATCTCCTGATGGTCGAGATGAGGAGCTACCGGAAGGAAGTGCTTAAGGTGGTCCTCCTGAACACAAAGAACATGGTGATCGGAGTGACATCCGCATCTGTGGGAAGCCTTAACTCATCGATCGTGCATCCTCGGGAGATATTCAAGGAAGCAATCAG
Source organism: Youngiibacter fragilis 232.1 (assembly GCF_000495435.3). Lineage (GTDB taxonomy): Bacteria > Bacillota > Clostridia > Clostridiales > Clostridiaceae > Youngiibacter > Youngiibacter fragilis. The sequence continues at coordinate 17,846 of NZ_AXUN02000169.1, forward strand.
GAAGAGCGCATCATCTATAATCCTTGCACACAACCACCCCTCCGGGGACCCTGCTCCGAGCAGCGAGGATATCGCTGCTACCGAAAGGATCAGGGAAGCAGGCAAGATTATTGGAATCGAGCTTCTAGACCATATCATAATAGGTGATGGAACCTACATAAGCTTGAAAGAAAAAAATTTACTTTGACAGACTGAAAGGAGAAAAATCAATGCGTTTATTCGGAACTAGCAGGGACATGGGCATAGACCTCGGAACAGCCAATACCCTGGTGTACATAAAAGGAAAGGGGATCGTCCTCAGGGAGCCTTCTGTAGTGGCGTTCAACACACAGACCAACAAGCCGCTCGCGGTAGGTGAGGAAGCCAAGAGGATGATAGGAAGGACTCCGGGAAACATCGTTGCGGTAAGACCGCTCAAGGATGGAGTAATCGCAGACTTCGACATTACACAGACAATGCTGAGGCAGTTCATCGAGAAGACCGCGTCCAAGAGCGCCTTTACAGCGCCAAGGATAATCGTATGCTTCCCTTCAGGTGTCACTGAGGTTGAAAGAAGGGCTATCCTTGAGGCAACAAAGCAGGCAGGAGCCAGGGAAGTTGTCCTCATGGAGGAACCGATGGCTGCGGCAATAGGTGCCGGACTTCCTGTAGACGAGCCTACCGGTTCGATGATAGTGGATATCGGCGGAGGAACTACTGAAGTTGCTGTCGTATCACTCGGGGGCATAGTCGTTGCGAAGTCACTCAGGATAGCAGGTGATGAGCTTGACCAGTCAATAGTCGCCTATATCAAGAGGGAATACAACCTTATGATAGGTGAGAGGACATCCGAGAACATCAAGATGACCATCGGTTCCGCATTCAAGGTTGAAGGAACCGAAGAGGGTGTAATGGATGTAAAGGGAAGGGACCTTGTCACAGGACTTCCGAAGGTAATACAGGTTACAGAGGCTCAGATAAGGGAAGCCCTTCACGAGCCTATAAGCGATATCATAGATGCCATAAAGACAACACTTGAGAAGACCCCACCTGAGCTCGCAGCAGACATCATGGACCAGGGTATCATGCTTGCCGGAGGAGGCGCGCTTCTGAAGGGACTCGGAGAACTCATAACCCATGAGACCCACATGCCTGTAATGATTGCAGATGCACCTCTTGACTGTGTGGTCCTTGGTGCCGGCAAGGCTCTGGACAACTTCGACAAGATATCGAGATGAATCGGATAATCGCACTATTCAGGAACAGGCTGGCCTCGAGAGTTATCTCGGCGTCAGCCATCCTTTTAATACTAATGGGAACAACCGTATACAGAGACCACAAGACACTGATCGAAAGCGGGGCGGGTGCGGCACTCGGTCCTGTTCAGATGGTCATGTATTCGGCAAATAAGAGGCTTGAAACACTGATTGACTTCTTTCTCCGCTATGAGGAGATAATGGCGGAAAACGCCCAGCTTTCACAGGAAAATAACGAGCTTGCAGCAAAGCTTCGGGAATATGAGATGATGAAGTCCGAGAATGAATCGCTGAAAGCCATGTTCTCCTTCAAGGACAGAAGGTCTGAGTATGATTATCTGGGTGTGAACATAATCAATGTCACCGGAAGCGGAATCATAACTGCCTATACGATTGACAGAGGTTCAGGCGACGGAATAAGGAAGGGCATGGCTGTGATGTCTCCAGATGGAATCGTTGGTCAGGTCACGGAGGTGTCGGGCACATTCTCTATAATTGAGACAATATCCAGCGAGAACATCTCGATACACGTGAAGGTGGTGGAGACAAGCGAAAATTCCGGTATCCTCCAGGGTCAGCGAGGAGCCGGAAACGAGCAGCTGGCAAAGGTCACATATCTTCCTGCGGATTCTCTGGTTAAGGCCGGCGACAGCATAGTCACCAGCGGACTCGGCGGATTCTATCCTCCCGACATATATGTGGGTGAGGTTGTTTCCGTTGCGGAGGACAAGGGAAAGCTCATGATGACTGCTGTTGTGAAGCCTTCCGTGGATTTTAGCCGCGCTGAAAGGCTCTATGTGGTGGTACCGAAGACATCAGGGGAGGTGGAATACTAGTTGAGGCTGGCAATACTCTCCCTGATCTCCCTCCTGTTGTCAATGCTCGACATGACCCTGGTTCCTTTTTTCAGTTCCTGGGGAGCATATGGAAGCCTTCTGTTTACCTTCGGCGCAATTTTCTCAGTCCAGGGAGACTATGATGATGCTTTTCTGATGGCTATCCTTACAGGATTCCTTCAGGACATCTTCTTCCCGTATGCATTCGGAATGAACATGCTGCTCAACCTGTTCTTATTCCTTGGATTGTCGAAGATAGGCACAACCTTGAAGGAAGGAAGGCATGCAGCTGAAGTCTTGTTCTCGACAGGCGGCGCACTTCTCAAGAGTCTGGTGATGTTTTCACTCCTCACCTTATTCGGCTTCGGGGCAAATTCCTACAGCATCCCGGTAACGGGTATACATACGCTCATTTTCGCGCTTTTAATGCATGGGAGCATCGTTTCCCTGAGGCGTGTGCCATATATGAAAAAAGAGTGGAAATTCTAAAAAATCCTTGGGCACAAGGATTTTTACTTTTATATGCCGTCTTTCGCTATAGCATTATTCCTCCGATTCTTATAGAATAAGAGTTGAGCGTTAAATCGCAGCATTAACGGAGGTTGAAATGGGGATCGACAGACTTCAGATAAAGGGAAACAGGAAGGGACTGAACCTTCTTATCAATCTAATGGAATTCAGCTCCATGGAGGAGCTTGCTGACGCAATAAGACAGAAGATGGAGCCGCTCCGGAAATTCTATGACGGAAATGCCATGTTCATCACGACATATCCGATCAGACTCAAGGAGCAGGAGATGGACTATCTCAGGCAGTCCCTCATGGGGGAGCTCAATATCCCAAGCATTCAGTTTGAAGAATCAAACAGACGCGAGGAGCTTCCAAAGGTATTCAAAGGCATTAGTGAAGGTCCGACCAAGTTCATCACGAAGAGCCTCAGGGGAGGAGCCCTCGTGGATTACCCCGGAAATGTGGTGGTGGTTGGAGATGTCCACATAGGTGCGGAGATACATGCCGAAGGGAACATAATCATCATGGGACAGCTAAAGGGCAGGGTGTTCGCAGGTTCATCGGGAAACGAGGATGCGATAATAGCAGCAATTGGAATGACACCTGCGCTTCTTTCGATAGCGGGCATTTTCGCAAGGCCGCCCGAATCGAACAAGACCAGCTATCCTGAGGTTGCGAAGCTTAAGGACGGGGCCATATATGTAGAACCATACAATCCGGGAAAATTCATCATCTAAGTTCAAAGGAGAGAATGAAAACATGGCAGAATCAATTGTAATAACCTCAGGAAAGGGCGGGGTCGGAAAAACCACGACAACAGCCAACATTGGAACAGCCCTTGCACAGATGGGAAAGAAAGTAGTCGTGATTGACGGAGACACCGGACTTAGGAACCTTGACGTCCTGATGGGTCTTGAGAACAGGATAGTCTATACGATGATCGATTATTTCGACGGAAGGTGCAAGCTTAAGCAGGCCCTCATAAAGGACAAGAGGCTTCCAAACCTTTGCCTTCTTCCAACAGCGCAGACAAAGGACAAGAATGATATATCAACCGAGCAGATGGTAAGCCTTATAAGTGACCTGAGGGAAGAGTTCGACTATATACTTATCGACTGCCCAGCTGGCATAGAGCAGGGATTCGAGAACTCGATAGCTGCAGCAGACAGTGCAATAATCGTGGTGAATCCTGAGGTCACATCAGTCAGGGATGCGGACAGGGTAATCGGAAAGCTGGATGCCAAGGGCATTGAGAACCACAGGGTCATAATAAACAGGCTCAACTATGAGATGACCGAGAACGGTGACATGCTTAACATTGACGACATACTGGAGATTCTTTCAGTGAAGCTGCTGGGAGTGGTTCCTGATGACAGGAGCATAACGGTATCCACCAACAAGGGTGAACCAATAGTGCTCGAGGAAGGTACCAAGGCAGGAGCCGCTTTCCTCAACATTGCTAAGAGGATCTCCGGGGAAGATGTTCCCCTGCTTGATCTGAAGCCCGAGGAGGAAGGTTTCCTCGTAAGGCTGTCGAAGCTTTTCAAAAAGAGATAGGGAGGCTGGAGAATGGATATTTTTAGTTTCTTCAAGAAAAAGTCAGGTTCAAAGGAAGTTGCAAAGGACAGGCTTAAGCTTATACTGATGCATGACAGGGGAGACGTATCTCCTGAGCTTCTTGAGAACATCAAGAACGAGATCATGGATGTGCTCAGGAAGTATGTGGAGATAGATGCCGACATGGAGCTCCAGATGACAACAACCGAGACTGAGTATGGCTCAGTTCCTGCACTTGTGGCTAACATTCCGATCAAGAAGATGAGGCAGGGCTAACCATTCTTAATATTAAGTTAAGGGTCCTTTAATTGCGAAAAGATGCTGTATGGTTTAGAATTATGCTATTGACCTGCAGCATCTTATTTTTTTGGAGAATAGTATGAATTTTTTGAGATCCTTCATGATAGACAAAAAGCAGCTGCGTGAGATAGACTTCGGGATACTTGTTCCTGCGGTCCTCATACTCATGTTCGGCGCATACAACATATACAGGGCTACCTATGAGTCTTCCGGCATATACTATGCACGGCTGCAGCTGACATGGCTGCTTGTTTCACTCTTTGTCGTCTACATAATCCTACTGCTTGATTACAGGATGATATACAAGGTGGTTGAGGTCCTCTACTGGATCACAGTCGTGATGCTCCTGGTGGTGCTAGCGACCTCGAAGGTGAAAGGTGCCGCCGGGTGGTTCTCGATCGGTCAGAGAGGGCTGCAGCCAGCAGAATTTGCAAAGCTCACTACAATGATGATGCTCGGGAAAAGACTCCAGAAGACCGATGGGGATGTCAATACCGTAGGGGGCTTTGTAACAACAGCCATCTATGCCCTCATACCCATGGTCCTGATGATGCTCCAGCCTGACATGGGGCTTACCATGGTAACCTTCTTCATAACCCTTGGAATATTCTTTTCCGTTGGGCTGTCCATGAAGGTAATAGGAAGCGGATTCGGTTTTATCGCAGCTTCCGTAATGTTCGTCCTGAATACTGATTTCCTGCCGAGCCACTGGAAGGCAAGGCTTGCTTCATTCCTATACCAGGAGGGTTCGGACCTCGGGATAAACTATCAGCTTTCGCAGAGTATAATCGCAATAGGCTCAGGCAAGCTGACAGGTTCAGAGACTGCAGGCTTCTACAGGCGAGTCCCTGAAAACCATACTGACTTCATATTCTCAGTGATATCAGAAAACTTCGGATTTGCAGGCGGACTCTTTCTGCTTGCGCTGTATGGCTTCATGATGTACAGGATGATAAGGATAGCAAAGACAACCGAGGACATGTTCGGCAGGTGTATCGCTGTCGGTGTCTTCTCGATTTTCCTTTTCTCCATACTTCAGAACATCGGAATGACCATGGGACTCATGCCTATATCGGGCATAACGCTGCCCCTTGTATCATATGGCGGAAGCTCGGTCCTCACCACCTTCATTGCGCTTGGAATGGTGCTGAATGTTGGGATGAAGAGAAAGACAACCTTATTCTAGGACTTTTGGAGGTTTGATTTGAAGGAGATATTCATAGAGGACAGCTGGACAAGAAGGATAGCTGTCAAGGAGGATGGCATCCTCACGGAATGCCATTTTGAGGAGAAGGACAAGGGAATACTTCCCGGTAACCTCATACTGGGTGTCGTAAAGAATACTGTAGTATCACTGAGCTCTGTCTTCATAGACATAGGTGATGTGAAGAACGGATACATGTTCGTCCAGGACAAGGCAAGACTGAAGGACTTCAGGGATGGTCAGGGTATACTTGTCGAGGTCCTGAAGGAAAAATCAGGAGGCAAAGGGGCAAAGGTCACCGACAAGGTATCCATCGCCGGAAAGTATATAGTCCTTTCCATTGGAAAGGGTATAGCATATTCCCAGAAGATTGATCCGGAGACATTGCTTCAAAGGCACGGGAACCTTAAGACGGTTGATGGTTACAGGGTGCTGTACAGGGAAGCTTCCCTTGATGCATCAACGGAGGATATCCTTGAAGAAATAGAGGAGCTGAAATCCGCCTTCGATGATGCGCTCAGGAAGGCAGAGAACGGAATAGGGCCAAGGAAGATCTACGGTGATGAATCAGTGCTTGGAAGAGTCATAAGGGACAACTTCTCTGACCTGAACCTCATATATGTTGACTCTTTGGAAACCCAGGACCGCCTGAAGCGAGAATTCTCTCTGCCGTCCCTCCTTCACAGGGATCCGCAGGGTCTATTCGACTTCTACGGTATTGAGAAAGAGATATTAAAGCTGCTGAACCCAAGGGTATCAATGGCTGGCGGCGGTAACCTCGTCATAGAAAGCACCGAGGCAATGCATGTCATCGATGTCAACAGCGCAAAGAAGCAAGGGAAGGGAAGCCGTGAGGACTCCTCACTGGAGCTGAACCTTGCTGCCGCTGAGGAAGCAATCAGGCAGATACGCCTTAGAAACCTCTATGGCATAATCGCAGTGGACTTCGTAGACATGAAGGAAGATGAAAGCAGGAAGGAGCTTCTTGACAAGGTCATGCTTGAACTCAAGAAGGACCACAGCAAGGCGACAGCATACCCTCTGACTGAACTTGGGATAATGCAGATAGCAAGAAGGGGAAGGGGACTGCCTGTAAAGAGCCATATAAGCGAAAAATGCCCCTGCTGCGGGAGGGACCAGCTTCTTTCACTGGACTACACGCTCTGGCTCATCAGGAACGAGCTTAAGAGGGAGCTGAAATCCGCTGATGTGAGAGATTTCCATATAGGACTCAACGAAAGGTTCCGGACCAGGATCGAAAGTGACATCAAGGGCTTCATAGGGAGCATCGATTCAGGCGACAGGAGGATCTATCTTACCTTCTCAGGAACTCATGAGCATTTTATCCTGGAACCCCTCATATTTGGAACCCAGATAAGGGATAAGGAGAAATACCTGATAAATCCGTAATTTTTACTTTACATATATCATTGACTGATGGTACAATACCTTGTAGGCCGCACAGAAGAGGTTTTAAAAAGAATGCTTACCTCGATGGCGAGTACTGGTATGAGGAGGTGGAAAGTTTTATGTTCGCAGTTTTGAAGACAGGTGGAAAGCAGTACAAAGTATCCGAAGGCGATGTAATATACGTTGAGAAGCTCGCAGCTGATGTTGATTCAACAGTTGAGCTTACTGATGTCCTTGCAGTCACAACAGCAGAAGGAGAGCTCAAGTTAGGTGCTCCGGTTGTAGACGGTGCAAAGGTTGTTGCCAAGGTAGTAGCCCAGGACAAGGCAAAGAAGGTCATTGTATTCAAATACAAGCCAAAGAAGGACTACAGGAAGAAGCAGGGTCACAGACAGCCATACACTAAGCTCCTGATCGAGAAGATCGAAGCGTAATATGCTGGAGGCTAGATTCCTGAGAAGGTCCGGAAAGCTCATATCCTTCACATTCGAAGGACATGCTGACTACGGAAGATATGGAGAAGACATAGTATGCGCTGCGGCTACAGCCCAGTGCATGATGATCTACAACGGGATCGATGAAATCCTGAAGATACCGAACAGGCTTGACATGAGACAGGATGGCGGCTATTTCTCGATGAGCATCGACAAGGCAAGTGATGCTGAGAAGGAAAAGGCCCAGGTACTTCTTGAGACTCTCAGGCTGGGTATGAAGGCAATCGAGACCCAATACAAAGATCATATCAAGATAATCGAAGAGGAGGTGTAACCATGCTTATAATGAACCTTCAGTTCTTCGCGCACAAGGTGGGCGGAGGTAGTACAAGAAACGGAAGAGACTCGCAGTCAAAGAGACTCGGCGTTAAGTCAGCCGACGGACAGTTCGTGCTTGCGGGAAACATACTGGTAAGGCAGAGAGGGACTAAGATCCATCCGGGTACCAATGTTGGAATAGGCAAAGATGATACTTTGTTCGCTAAGATCGACGGTGTCGTAAGATACGAGAGACTTGGCAAGGACAAGAAGAAAGCTAGCGTTTACCAGGTAGAGCTGGAAGCAATAGCTGAATAATCGTATTTTCAACCTGCTGAATAGGCAGGTTTTCTTTTACCCTTCGTTTGGGTATAATTGAACTGATGCAGACTCAATGGCAGAAACCCTGCCGGAAAATACAGGTGGTGAAGAAAATGAACATGTTTATAGACATAGCTGACATATACCTCAAGAGCGGCAGGGGCGGAGACGGTTCAGTCTCCTTCAGGAGAGAGAAGTACGTTCCTCTCGGGGGGCCTGACGGTGGAGACGGCGGAAAGGGCGGAGACGTCATATTCGAGGTCGATCCAGACATGACTACTCTCCTTGATTTCAAGTACAAGAGAAAGTATGTTGCCGAGGACGGAGTCAACGGCGGTGCTTCAAAGTGCTACGGAAGGGCAGGAGAGAACCTTATCATCAAGGTTCCCATGGGAACAGTCCTAAAGGACAAGGAAACCGGGAAGATAATCGCCGACCTTTCGAAAAGGGACAGCAGGATAACCGTACTCAGAGGCGGAAAAGGCGGAAAGGGAAACGCAAAGTTCGCGACCCCGACAAGGCAGGCCCCTGATTTCGCTGAGCCTGGAATGCCTGCTGAAGACAGGACTGTAACCCTTGAGCTGAAGCTTCTTGCTGATGTGGGACTCCTTGGATTCCCGAACGTCGGAAAGTCGACTCTCCTTTCAAAGGTGACAAAGGCTACTCCAAAGATAGCCAACTACCATTTCACGACCCTTACCCCAAACCTCGGCGTTGTCAGCCTTCAGGGTATCAACCCATTCGTCATTGCTGACATACCTGGACTGATCGAAGGCGCTGCCGAAGGTGTGGGACTGGGAATTTCCTTCCTCAGGCACATTGAGAGGACAAGGCTTCTCGTTCATGTCATTGACATTTCCGGGATTGAAGGCAGGGACCCGTATGAGGACTTCCTTATGATCAACGAGGAACTCAAGAAATATGATGCGCGTCTTGCTTCAAGGCCGCAGATCATTGCCATGAACAAGTCTGACCTTGTATATGATGAGAGCATCTTCGAGGATTTCACGAAAAAGGTCGCAAAGCTCGGGTACACTGACATATACAGGATTTCAGGAGCTACCGGATCAGGAGTGGATGAACTGCTGAAGGCATGTGCAAAGAAGCTGTCCGAGATACCTGTTGAGGAAACCCTCTACACGGTTGACGACTTCTTCATACCTGAAGAGAAGCACTTCACATACGAGATCAATGTGGATGAGGACGGCGTGTTCGTGGTATCCGGGACCTTCGTTGACAGGCTCCTTGATGTGGTAAACGTCGAAAATCCTGACTCCCTGAGATACTTCCACAAGGTCCTCAAGAACAAGGGGGTCCTTGACAAGCTGAAGGAAATGGGAATAGACGACGGAGACACTGTAAGGCTCAGAAATTTCGAATTCGAATTCTACGTATAGGTGGTAATCATGATAACTACTAAGCAGAGGGCATATTTAAGAAGCCTCGCAAACAAGATTGAACCGATATTCCAGCTCGGTAAGGGCGGTATTGAGGCTCCCTTCCTCAGTCAGATAGAAGCTGCACTTGAGAAAAGGGAGATAATAAAGCTCAGCGTCCTTGACAACAGCGGAATGGACCCAAGGGAAGCATCCGACATGATCTGCTCGGCACTTGGCTGTGAAGGTGTCCAGGTGATCGGCAGCAAGATCGTACTTTACAAGAAAAGCAAGAACAACCCCAAGATAGAACTCCCCCGCTGATGAAGACGGGGGTACTCGGGGGAACCTTCAACCCGGTTCATAACGGACATGTATACATGGCTGTCGAGGCCATGGAAGTACTCGGTCTCGACAGGCTCATTGTTATGCCGAACTACATACCTCCACACAAGAAGGCTGAAGAAAGGGATCCGGGTCACATCCTGGAGATGCTCCGACTGGCCTTTCTTGGCATTGAAAATATAGTTGTCTCCGATTATGAGATCCTGAAGGAGGATGTCTCCTATACTTACCTGACGATGGAGCATCTCAAGGAGGAGAATCCTCAAGACGAGCTTTTCTTCATCATAGGCGAGGATTCCTTCATAGAATTCTCAAGATGGAGGGAACCGGGGAGGATACTTGCAGCAGCGAAGCTTGCCGTATTCGAAAGAAGGTCCTACCCCCATGAGATGAGGAAGGACGCGCTTGATTTCGTCCGTTCGCTTGGTCACGAACCCGTAGTGCTCGATTCCCTGATCCTCGAGATCTCATCAAGCGATGCGAGAAGAAGGGTGTCCGAAGGAAGAAGCATCCGGTTCATGGTCCCCTCACTCGTGGAGAGGTACATTAAGGACAACGACCTTTACGGAGGCAAAAATGTGGACAGAATCTGAGATTGACGCATACATAAGGAAGCACCTCAAGGAAGGCAGGTATCTCCATACACTGAGGGTGGTAAAGGCAAGCGGTGAGCTTGCTTCACTCCATGGGCTGGACGTCAGGAAGGCCAGGCTTGCAGCATTCCTCCATGACTGCCAGAAGTTCCGCCGGGAGAGTGATCTCAGGGAGTATCTTTCGAGCCATCCCGAAGGTAGAAGGGATTCAAACCGGCCCGCAGAAGTCCTTCATGGATTTGCCGCTGCGGTCTTTTCAGAGACTGAAGCTGGCATTTCCGACCCGGAGGTCCTTGACGCCATAAGATGGCACACTACAGGAGCGGCCGGAATGTGCGACCTTGCGAAGGTCGTGTTCCTTGCGGACATGATAGAGGAGGACCGGGATTTCAAGGGTATAGAAGCCCTCAGGAAGCTTTCAGGTAAGGACCTTGATTCAGCAATGCTCTTCGGTCTCGACCTGAGCCTGTCTTACCTGATAAGGTCAGGAAAGTACATAGACCCTGATACCCTGCACGCAAGGAACCATTTCCTGGTACTTGTCAGGGACAGGATGGAGAAATGATTCAGGGTAAACATCAGATAATGGAGGGCGTTCTTGCATGGATAGGATAAAAATGACGATACCGGAGCTTCACCACGGTAAAAAGATAAGGGAATTCCTGAAGGACCAGATGAAGCTGTCCTCAAGGCTGATCAAGCGGAGTGCCATGGATGGAAGGATTCACGTAAATGGCAGCAGGGTGAGGCTTGACTACATCCTCAGGGAAGGGGATGAGATAGATGTGCTTCTTGAGGCAGATGAGGTCCAGCATATCGATCCGGAGGATATTCCAATTGAAGTCATCTTTGAGGATGCCTCGATGCTGGTCCTTAGCAAGGACCCCGGAATGGTCGTGCATCCCACGAAGAGCTACCAGTCAGGGACACTTGCCAACGCTGCGATCCACCATTTCAGGTCGAAGGGTGAGCCTACCATCGTCAGGCTTGTCTCAAGGCTAGATATGGACACTTCAGGACTCATAATCCTTGCAAAGAACCAGTTCATCCATTCCAGGATGTCTGACCTTATGCAGGAGGACAAGGTGGACAAATGGTACCTTGCCGTGGTTAAGGGAGAATTCCCGGATGATGTGGAAAGGATAGACCTTCCGATCTTCAGGGACCCTGACGGCCCCTACCAGAGAGTTATCGATGAGAGGGGACAGAGGAGCATTACCGAGGTATCGGTGCTTGAACGGGCGAATGGCTGCAGCCTTCTCCGCCTCAAGCTCCTTACGGGAAGGACTCATCAGATAAGGGTACACCTGTCGCACCTTGGTTATCCTGTCCTTGGGGATACCCTTTACGGAACCGCATCTGAACTAATCAGCAGGCAGGCGCTGCATGCCCATGAGCTGATGTTCAGCCACCCTATGACAGGAGAACGTCTTGACCTGAAGGCACCGCTGAAGCACGATATGGCAGAGCTTCTCAAAAAGCTCGGGTTCCAAACACAAGCATAGAGAATAATTTACATCGTATTTGAATCTCCCATGACTAAAGTCACGAGATTCTTGGGAACAGAGCATACTTACCGGCCTATTTCTTTGCCGACAGAGGTTTCTCTTGTCTACCAAGCTAACCCCGCAATTCCTGCGGTTCCTGTTTGCTTCTGTTTAGCTACTACCCTGGAGTCAGAGCTCTTATCCTGAGTCCTTCAGCCAGTATGTTTCTTGCTGCATTGACATCGCGGTCATGGTGGGCATGGCAAACCGGACAGGTCCACTCCCTCACATGGAGCGGCTTCTTACCATCCTTGCGGCCGCAATCTGAACATATCTGACTTGACGGAAACCATCTGCCTATCCTGATGACTTCTTTCCCATACCAGGCAACCTTGTACCTAAGTTTCGATACAAGGCTCGTCCACGATACATCAGAAATGCTTTTTGCCAGCTTGTGGTTGCGCAGCATGCCCTTCACATTAAGGTCCTCGATTCAGATGATATCGTGGTTTTTGACTATCTCTGTACTGAGTTTGTTCAGAAATTCATTTCGCTGGTTCGCAACCCTTTCATGGAGCCTGGCTACCTTACGTCTCTGCTTCTGATAGTTCCTGGCTTCAGACAGGGGAACGCCTCTTTTCTCCGCAGCAAGTGCACGCCTTGCAAGCTTTCGCTGCTCACGTCTTAACCTCTCTTCCATTTGCCTGGTGAAATGATTGTTGTCATTCCTGCTGCCGTCTGACAGGACTGCAAAGTCAGTGATTCCGAGGTCAATACCAACGGCGGAGTCAGTCTTGGGCAATTCACAGATATCCTCTTCACAAAGGATCGATACGAAGAATTTCCCGCTCGGTTTCCTTCGTACTGTGGCATTCAGTATACGGCCTTTCATCTCCCTGCTGTCTGCAAACTTTACGAGTCCGAGCTTAGGCAGCTTCAGGCAGTTCCCGGATACTGCGATATTGTTGTTGGTGAATTGTGTAGTGTAGCTTTGCTTAGGGCTCTTTTTGCTCTTGAACTTGGGATGCTCATTCTGTCCTTTGAAAAAGCGGGAGAAGGCGTCCGACAGGTTACGGAGCGAATTCTGAAGGGAGAACTTATCCACTTCACAAAGCCATACTGTTTCCGGGTCCCTCTTCATCCTGGTCAGAAGTTTGGAGCATGCGGAATAAGTCAGACCTTTGCCGGTCTCCTCATATTCCTTGTTCCAAAGTTCCAGGAAATGGTTGTATACGAACCTTGAACTGCCGATAGTCCTTACAATCAGTGTTTCCTGTATCTTATCCGGATAGATGCGGTATTCATAGGCTTTATGCTGCAGCAATGCACTCACCTCCACCACTATAAAAGCTTGAACTGTCTTATTTCTTTCCTTCCTCTGTATGTACCTGCGGATTTGTTCCTCGGTGCTTTTGATCTGCAGATGTACATAATCATTATGCGTTTCAACATCCAAAATATACAAAGCATTGTTATCAGCAATCAGATTTAACAAATCCTTCACATAACCGTGTACATAATGGATTTTAGACATAAGAATACCCCAGGTACGTATAACATTTGGAAATGCAACACTATTATTCAAGTACTTGATGATATTTATTACTTTGTATGTGTTATTCTTCAAACTATTGATTATTTCTTGACTTTGCTTGCTAACTCACGACTGAAGTCACGAGTTTGCGCAAGCTATTTCATCAAAATTGCGATATAATGGGAGTGGAATCTTTAGTCTCAACAGGCTATATCCGCTTCCTTTTTTTGGCTTCAAATGGCTGTATTATGCAAAGTGTGAGTGTAAATGACGCTTCAAATATGGTATTATGAATTCAGAAAGCGTTATCATGAGAGAAAATGTTAAAATAACCAGTTTGATAATCAAAATATCGCATTTTATGCATTAATGCAAAGCAAATGATTATCGATAAGCGCAATATGACCCACGGAGGTAGCATATGGCACCAGGTACGGACAGCATGGAAAGATCCATGAACACCGAGTTCAACCATTTTCTTTTCAATTCCGGTGAACACCTTAGAAGCTATGAGTTCATGGGGGCGCACGTCCTTTCCATCGATGGAGTGGCTGGTGTGCAGTTCACCGTATGGGCTCCCGACGCAAGGATCGTTCACCTGTCTGGTGATTTCAACAGCTGGGGTAAGACTGACCTGAAGCTTGTAGGAGCTGCCGGCATATGGTCGGTGTTCCTGCCGGGCATAACTGAGGGACCAGCTTACAAGTATATCATCGTGACACAGGATGGAAGGGAGCTTTACAAGAGCGATCCCTATGCATTCTGGTCTGAGGTCAGGCCTAAGACAGCCTCTGTCATAAAGGACATCACAGGCTTCGGGTGGACGGATAAGGACTGGTATCTGTCAAAAAGGAATAATCCTGTACACAGGTCTCCTGTGAACATCTACGAGCTCCACGCAGGCTCCTGGAAACGTCACTGGGACGGAAGATACTTCACATACCAGGAGTTAGCTTCTGACCTTGTACCCTATGTCAAAGAGATGGGGTACACACATATAGAGCTCATGCCTCTCATGGAGCATCCTCTGGATGACTCATGGGGATATCAGATCACAGGATATTTCAGTGCCACCTCGAGATATGGTGAGCCCAGGGAGCTTATGGCTTTTGTGGACAAATGCCACGAAGCGGGGATTGGTGTCATAATGGACTGGGTTCCGGCACATTTCTGCAGGGATGCCCACGGACTGTACATGTTTGACGGCACTCCTACCTATGAGTACCAGGACCCAAACAAGGCAAACAATAACAGGTGGGGAACCACCCATTTTGATTTCGGGAAATCACAGGTACAGTCGTTCCTCATATCGAACGCCATTTTCTGGCTTGAGATGTATCATATCGACGGACTGAGGGTCGACGCGGTATCAAGCATGCTTTACCTTGACTACGACGACGGACCCTGGACACCTAACATCTACGGAGGCAACACTAACCTGGAGGCAGTGGATTTCCTGAAGAAACTGAACAAAAAGGTTCTTAAGGAGTATCCTGAAGCTCTCATGATAGCTGAGGAGAGCACCGCATTCCCGAAGATCACCCATCCGGTGAAGGATGGGGGGCTGGGATTCACCTTCAAGTGGAACATGGGATGGATGAATGATACCCTGAAATACTTCAGCCTCGATCCCATGTACAGGAAGTACCACCATAACCTTATCACCTTCTCGTTCATGTATATCTTCAGCGAGAATTTCATGCTCGCACTGTCCCATGACGAGGTTGTGCATGGCAAGGGCTCTCTGCTGAACAAGATGACAGGCGACGAAAGGATGAAGTTTGCAGGGCTTCGGACCCTTATGGCATACATGATGTGCCATCCCGGCAAGAAGCTGAATTTCATGGGAAGCGAAATAGCACAGTGGCTTGAATGGAGATTCAGGGAAGGGCTGGAATGGGTAGCGCTCCAGCATGACACGCACCGAAAGCACACTGATTTCATCAAGGAACTGAACCATCTGTATCTTGAAAGGAAATGCCTTCATGAGATAGACGATTCATACGACGGCATAGACATACTTGATGCTGACGACAAGGACCACAGCCTGTTCACATTCATAAGGTACGCCAGGGACAGAAAGGATTTTCTGCTTGTTGCGTGCAACTTCACTCCCGTCCAGAGGAATGACGTGAGGATCGGAGTACCCTATGAAGGTGTGTATGCCGAGCTCCTCAATACGGAGCTTGAAAAACACGGAGGAACCTGGAAATATTCCAAGGACATATATACGACAGACAAAGTACCTCAAAACAAGAAGCAGTATTCTATCCAGGTCATACTGCCGCCATTATCCGTACTGATAATCGAACCCAAGAAGATCAAGGAGGTAATGTAATGAAAAAAGAAATGATAGCCATGATTCTGGCAGGAGGCCAGGGCACCAGGCTGGGTAAGTTCACAAAGAGCATAGCAAAGCCTGCGGTGCCATTTGGAGGCAAGTACAGGATCATTGATTTCGTACTTTCAAACTGTGCCAACTCAGGTCTGTCCACAGTCGGAGTTCTGACACAGTACCAGCCCCTCGTGCTGAATACCCATATCGGGATAGGTTCGCCATGGGACATGGACAGGAGAGACGGGGGAGTGACAATACTCCAGCCATATGCAAGCGCCACCGAGGAGAAATGGTTCAGGGGAACGGCACACGCCATTTACCAGAACATATCATACGTTGACGATTATGACCCTGATTTTGTCCTCATACTATCAGGAGACCACATATACAAGATGGACTATCAGGCAATGCTCGAATTCCACAAGGAAAAGGAAGCTGCAGTAACCATAGCTGTGCTTGAGGTTCCATGGGATGAGGCATCAAGGTTCGGAATCATGAATACGGACAGCGAGATGAAGATAGTGGAGTTCGAGGAGAAGCCGAAAAACCCCAAATCAAACCTTGCATCCATGGGAATATACATCTTCAACTGGAAGATGCTGAAGAAATACATGGTGGAAGGAATTAATTCAGGTATCGACATGGATGACTTCGGAAAGAATGTCATACCTGCATTCCTTGATAACGAGGAAAGGGTCTATGCATATCCGTTCAAAGGCTATTGGAAGGACGTAGGTACTCTCGATTCACTTTGGGAAGCAAACATGGATCTCCTTGACCAGGAATCCGAGCTTAACATAAGCGACAAGAACTGGAAGATATACTCCAAGAATCCTTCCATGCCTCCCCAGTTCCTTTCGAAGACTGCCGAAGTCAAGGATTCGATGATCGTAGAGGGATGCCTCATAAAAGGCAAGGTCAGAAGGTCCATCCTTTCACCTAAGGTAATAGTAGGGGAAGGTACCGAGATATTTGATTCTGTTATAATGGGAAATGTCAGGATAGGAAAGAACGTAATGATAAGGAAAGCCATGATCGGTGAAGGTGCAATCATACCCGACAACTCTGTGATAGATGAGAAGGGTGAGATTGCCGTAGTAGGCGAGAATGAAGTTTATGGAGGTGACGTCTAATGTACAGGAATAAATTGATAGGGCTTGTAAACCTTAGCGAAAGCGACTACTACATAAAGCAGCTTACCTACAACAGGCCGATAGCCTCCATTCCCTTCCTTGGCAGATACAGGATCATAGACTTCGCGCTCTCAAACCTCATGAACGCCGGTGTCGATACTGTGGGAATATTCCTTAACGACAAGTACAGGTCCCTGATGGACCATATCAAGAGCGGTGCTGAGTGGGACCTTGACAGGAAGAACGGCGGAATATTCTACTTCTCCCCATACAGCAACGCCGAGACGATGACCCAGCTGAGATGAGATATACACAACTACTTCTCAAACCTTGACTTCCTCACTGAAGCCCATGGAGAGTATGTCATCATAACAGGAAGCAGCATGGTCTGCAACATCGACTACCAGGATGTGCTTAAGCAGCATCTGGAGACCAAGGCTGATGTGACAATGGTATACAGGGAGGTAAGGCAGGGCGACGTGCACTTCGACAGGTGCTCGACAATGACTCTCAATGAATACGAGAATGTTGTGGCTGTAGGCAAGAACATAAGAAGAAAGGATGTCGGGGACAAGGGGAGAAAGAACATCTCCATGGAGATGTATGTCGTGAAAAAGGAGCTTCTCGTGGACATGATCACCGATGCGGTTGCAACAGGCGAGAATGTGTATCTTACTGATGTGCTTCACTACGCCTCGGCAAAGTACAAGGTCAAGGGCTACAAGTTCAAGGGGCTCGTAAGGTGCATAAATTCCACTGAAAACTACTACAGGGCAAGCATGGACATGCTCGATGAGAACAACATCGTGGACCTGTTCTTCCAGGACAGGGTCATACTTACCAAGGTCAAGGATGAAGTACCATCCTACTACCATCCGGACTCAGTGGTTGAAAATTCA
Source organism: Youngiibacter fragilis 232.1 (assembly GCF_000495435.3). GTDB lineage: Bacteria > Bacillota > Clostridia > Clostridiales > Clostridiaceae > Youngiibacter > Youngiibacter fragilis. The sequence continues at coordinate 35,675 of NZ_AXUN02000169.1, forward strand.
CTGATAGCAAACGGATGCAAGATTGAGGGAACTGTTCGGAACTCAGTGCTGTTCAGGAGAGTGAATGTCGCCAAGGGTGCAGTTGTTGAGAATTCCATAATCATGCAGAACGGCGACATCAGGGAGAATTGCAGCCTCAACTGCGTCATAACCGACAAGCAGGTCATCATTACTGAAGGTACCGAGCTCAAGGGAGACCCTAAGAATCCTGTGGTTGTTGACAAGGGAACCATACTATAGCTGTTTGAATAAATTCGATGCGGTCCGGCTACACCGGGCCGCTGATGATATGGAGGCAATTTTTATGAAGATATTGTTCGCGACATCAGAATGCTATCCATTCCTCAAGACCGGTGGTCTTGGTGATGTGGCTTATGCGCTTCCCAAGGCACTCAGCGCAATGGGGGAGGACTGCAGGGTCATAATGCCCAACTACGGCACGATCAAGAAGGAGTACAAGGACAAGATGACACACCTGTTCTCGACAACATTGAAGGTTGGCTGGAGAGAGCAATTCCTCGGGGTAGAGTACCTGAAGAAGGATGGCATAGAGTACTACTTCATAGACAACATGTACTATTTTGACAGGGAAGCGCCATACGGATACTTTGACGACGGTGAGAGATTCTCATTCTTCTCTTCTGCGATACTTGAGATCCTGACAAGGATAGACTTCGTACCTGAGATCATACATTGCAACGACTGGCATACTGCCGTTGTTCCTGTGCTCATAAGGACTAAGTACAAGTGGGAGAAGCAGTTTGCGAATGTTAAGACCATACTTACCATACACAACCTGAGGTTCCAGGGTGTATATCCGCCATCTGTGCTAAGCGACCTCCTTGGCTTGGGAACTGAGCTCCTTCAGGATTTCGGCTTCGAATACTTCGGGAACGTCAACTACATGAAGGGCGGAGTGAACTTTGCTGATATGGTAACTACGGTAAGCCCTACCTATGCGGAGGAGATCAAGACCGAATTCTTCGGTGAAGGGCTTCATGGCCTGATGCAGAAGGTCTCCTATAAGCTTGTCGGGATAATAAACGGAATAGACTACTCCATAAACGATCCGCGCAAGGACAAGGACATACCTGTAAACTACGGACTGAAGAATGTCGAGAAGAAATATGAGGTCAAGAAAGCTCTCCAGGAGGAACTTGGACTTGAAATTAGACAAGATGTACCATTAATTGGTATAATATCTAGATTGACAGACCAGAAGGGATTTGACCTGATTGCACATGCCATGGAGGAGCTGCTGAAGAATGACATTCAGCTGGTCGTGCTTGGCACTGGTGAGCGAAGATACGAAGACATGTTCAGGTATTTCAGTTTCAAGTACCCGCAGAAGGTTTCTTCCAACATAACCTTCAACGGGCCTCTGGCACAGAGGATCTATGCCGGTACCGACATGTTCCTGATGCCTTCGCTATTCGAGCCTTGCGGCCTGTCACAGATGATGGCTTTGAGATACGGGTCTGTACCCATTGTCAGGGAGACCGGTGGACTCAAGGATACAGTCGCACCATACAACAAATATACCGGAGAAGGAATAGGGTTCACCTTCACTAACTACGACAGCTATGACATGATGCAGGCGGTGCACAGGGCTCTTGAACTATACAAGGACAAGGAAGCCTGGAGAGGCATAGTACTAGCCGGCATGAGGACGGATTACAGCTGGAAGAGTTCAGCAAGAGAGTACCTGGACCTGTACAAAAGATTGTCCACATAAGGAGATATCAGATGATAATCAGCAAAGCGCAATTCAAGAAGGATTTTCAGAAAAAGATGCTCAGCCTGTATTCACAGGAGGTAGAGGATTCTTCAAATTCGGAGAAATACTTTGCCCTTGGATACCTGGTCAAGGACTACATATCTGAAAACTGGGCAAAAACAGCCAGAAAATACGAGAAATACGGGGAAAAGCAGGTATACTACTTTTCCATAGAGTTCCTTCTGGGAAGACTTCTCGGGAGCAACCTCCTGAACCTCGGGATAAGGAACACAGTAAATGATGCACTTACCGAGATGGGGATCGACCTCAATGACATAGAGAAAATAGAGGTAGACCCCGGACTTGGAAACGGAGGCCTGGGAAGGCTTGCGGCATGCTTCATGGATTCCATGGCATCAAACGGAATACCGGGGCATGGAAACGGAATAAGGTACAAATATGGCCTGTTCCAGCAGAAGATAGTAGGAGGATACCAGATTGAACTCCCTGAAAACTGGCTGAGGGACGCCAATGTATGGGAAGTAAGGAAGCCTGACCACGCAGTCAAGGTACGTTTCTACGGAGATGCCTGGATGAAACCTGAGGAGGATGGTGAGCTTACACCAATCCATACGGGTTATCAGGAGGTCCTTGCAGTTCCATATGATACCCCTCTGGTAGGTTACGAAAACAAGACCATAAACACACTGAGGCTCTGGAGCGCAGAAATAGACTCCGTAGATTCGGGGATCCCTGCAGGAGGAAGTTCCTTCAGGAACGTTCTTTCATATAAGAGGGAGATCGAAAGCATTTCGGAGGTCCTATACCCAGATGACTCAAATTACGAGGGAAGGCTTTTAAGGCTCAAGCAGGAGTATTTCTTCGTATCAGCCGGCGTCCAGACTATCCTCAAACAGTTCAAGGAGCTTGGACTGCCGCTTTCCGAATTCGGTGAGAAGGTGGCCATACATATCAACGATACGCATCCCGCGGTGGCTATCCCAGAACTCATGAGGCTCCTCATGGATGAAGAAGGACTTGAATGGGAGGAAGCCTGGAGGATAACCCAGGCAACCATGAGCTACACCAACCACACAATAATGTCAGAGGCTCTGGAGAAGTGGCCGATCGACATGATGAAGCAGCTGCTTCCGAGGATACTCCTTATCATTCAGGAGATAGACAGAAGATACAGGGAATCCTTCGTACTCAGCACTGATATCAATCCTTCTGTCATTGAGAGGACTGCGATAATTTCAGATGGCTATGTCAAGATGGCACACCTTTGCATAATCGGAAGCCACAGCATCAATGGCGTTGCAAAGCTCCATACCGAGCTTCTCAAGAAGCAGGAGCTGAAGGAGTTCTATCAGCTGTATCCATACAAGTTCAACAACAAGACAAACGGAATCACCCACAGAAGGTGGCTCATGCTTGCAAACCCTGAGCTTGCAGCTCTCCTTGACAAGACTATCGGCGACTCATGGAGAAGGAATCCTCAGGACCTGAAACTCCTAAAACGCTACAAGAGGGATGACAATGTTCAGTCAGAGATCCAGAGGATCAAGCTTGCCAACAAGACAAGGCTGGCGGAATACATAAAGGCCAAGAATGGAATTACAGTAGACCCCAACTCAATATTCGACATACAGGTTAAGAGGCTTCATGCCTACAAGAGGCAGCTGCTCAATGCGCTTCATATCCTTTACCAGTATATTGAGCTAGTGACAAACCCAGAATTCGACATGCTGCCAAGGACCTATATATTCGGTGCAAAAGCGGCTCCAGGCTATTATTATGCCAAGGAGATCATAAAGTTCATCAATGCACTTGGTGAACAGGTCAATAATGACCCAAGGGTCAAGGACAAGATAAAGGTAGTATTCCTCGAGAACTATGGTGTTACGCTTGCAGAGATGATCATCCCGGCTGCCGAGGTATCAGAACAGATAAGCACGACCACCAAAGAAGCTTCTGGAACCAGCAACATGAAATTCATGATGAATGGGGCCATAACACTGGCAACGCTCGATGGTGCCAATGTTGAGATCCTTGAGGAGGTTGGAGCACCGAACATAGTGATATTCGGAATGTCCGAACAGGAGGTACTGAACTACTACAGGAACGGAGGCTACAACTCAAGGGAGCTGTACAATTCCGACCCCAGGATCAAGGCTGTCCTTGACAGTCTGGTCAATGGCTTCATCAAGGACATAGCTACTGAAGGCAGGGACATATTCATGAGCCTCATAGACTACAATGACGAGTTCTTCGTGCTCAAGGACTTCGATTCGTACCTTGCAGCCCAGAAGAGGCTCGAGGACCTCTACAAGGACAGGTTCACCTGGAACAAGATGGCAATAGAAAACATTTCCTCGTCCGGAGTATTCTCTGCTGATGTCACAGTCAAGCAGTATGCTGCCGGTATATGGGATACGAGGATGATTGAGAGATAATTATGAGATATGGGAACATGACGATCTCCTACAACTCCCACCTTTCTGAGTTCAAGAAGCCCTTCGGTGCGGTAACGCCAGGACGTGACGTCCACTTCAGGATAAGGATAGAGGGAGTGGGCAAGCTGACTGTCGTGCTTGTACTTACCAAGGAAGGCCAGAGGGAGACCTACAGGGAGATGTCGTCAGAAGGGCAAGGGTATTACACTACAATCATAACCTCCGGAGATGCGGGTCTGTATTTTTATTATTTCAGGATCCACATAAAGGAGGACAACCTCGACAGGTACGTTTTCGTAGGGAACAACGAAACCGGCCTTGGTGGGGAATGTCAGGTATATGAGGACTTCACATATGTGAAGTCCTATCAGATGACCATGCACAATTATGTCAAGCCTTCACCGGAATGGTACAGGGAAGCGGTATTCTACCAGATATTCGTTGACAGGTTTTACAATGGCAACGAACATGGTGCGATACTTTCCCCTAAGAAAAACTCATTTATCTATGCAACCTGGGAGGATTCGCCGATCTACATAAAGGACCCCCAGGGAAACATCGTGAGATGGGACTTCTTCGGTGGTAACCTGAAGGGTGTCATTGCAAAGCTTGACTACCTCAAGGAGCTTGGAATCACAGGCATTTACCTGAATCCTGTCTTTGAGGCAAGAAGCAACCACAAGTATGACACCGGAGACTACATGAAGATAGACCCTATGTTCGGGGATGAGCCCATATTCAGGCAGCTCATCGAAGAAGCAGGGAAGAGAGGCATGAGGATCGTGCTCGATGGTGTATTCAACCATGCCGGAGCTGATTCCTTATACTTCAACAAGCTTGGAACCTACCCGGAAAAGGGAGCGTACCAGGACAGGGATTCAAAGTATACTGACTGGTTCATGTTCAACAACTACCCCGAGGACTACGAATGCTGGTGGGGTGTGAAGGACCTTCCTAACCTCAATGAGAATAACTCCGAATACCGAAGCTTCATATGCGGAAAGGGCGGAGTCATAGACAAGTGGACGAAGACAGGTATCGGAGGCTGGAGACTCGATGTCGCGGATGAGATATCTGACGGATTCATCAGGGACATAAGGATGTCCATGTCAGAGGCTGACAGCGACACTGTCCTCATAGGCGAGGTCTGGGAGGATGCCTCCAACAAGATCGCCTACGGCCAGAGGAGAAGGTACCTTCTTGGAGATGAGCTTCATGGAACCATGAACTATCCCCTTAAGGACAATATGATAGCATACCTGAACGGCAGCTTAAGCGCCAGGGACCTCTACATGAGGATGATGTCCCTAAAGGAAAATTACCCTAAGGAGGCCTTCTACAGCGCATTCAACAGCATGGGTACCCATGATACAAGGCGGATCCGGACTGAGATTCCAGACATGGACAGGCTAAGGGCTGCTGTGACGATACTCATGACGATGCCTGGAGTACCCTGCGTTTATTATGGCGATGAAGCCGGAATGACAGGGGAGAGAGATCCTTATAACAGAGGCCCATATCCATGGGGCAGGGAAGACCTTGAACTCCAGCAGCACTACAAGGACCTGATCGCTTTGAGGCATTCAAGCGATGCGTTCACCTCAGGTGACTATATTCCGTTCTACCAGGGAAACCTGTACGGCTACCTTAGGATCGGACGTAAGGAATCCTACATAGTAATCATCAACAGGGATGAAACGGACAGGATGATGATACTCGAGGATGCGGCAGGATTAAATGATATTCCACAAAACCTTAACCATATCCTGCAGGGTGAGTTCCATCTTGCGAAGAAATCCGCTATAATCAGAAAAGTAAACAACTGATTGAAAGATGTCTAAAGACCGCCAGTTCAGGGTTTTCCCCTTAACTGGCGGTCTTATTTCTGACTTCAGTAGATCCCGTCTCTTCCCTGACCTGCAGCCATGCTTTGCCTTTCCTTGTACTCCCTGAGCTTCTGGGATGTGCGCCTGCTCCTTCTCCTTCTTCTCTTCCGAAGGTTTATCGACCTGATCGTAAAAAGTACCGCAATCAGGATCACCAGCACCATCAGGGCTATGACAAGGACCTTTGGGATGGTGAATCCTGCTTCCGGAGCAAGGGGCGTCCTTGCGGCCGCATCGCTTGCCGCTACCAGCTTCAGAGTTCCAGCTTCGCTGCCGTTCACCCTGACAGAGGCTTCGGATACCACCTGACCCTTGACATAATCTCCGTCAAATACTGACGTTTCATCGTATACCAGCATGGGGCTGGCATCAAAGTCTCCATCCGTACTGATCACATAGAAATCACATTCCGCCTCCAGCTGGAGCTGGTCACCATTTTTCAGGATAACTGTCCTGAGTGTCTGTCCTTTGGAATAGAGCTTTACTACGCTGCATTTCTCAAATGCCCAGTTGAAAAGCTCTATGGTCTCCTTGTAGTATTGGGCCTGACTGGTCGACTTGAGGATGGAGACGATATAGGTCTTTCCATCACTGCTTGCGACAGCCGTATAAGCATATCTAGCGTCCGGAGTATATCCTGTCTTTGCTACGACAGTAGGTTCATAGTATAGTTTATCGCTCTTCTTGAGAAGTGCGTTCTTGTTCGAAGCCCATCTTTCCGGAGTCAGGTTGGTCGGTCCCAGCTTGTATATGGATGTATGGAAGATATCCACGAGATAAGGGACCCTTGCAACTTCCCTGGAAATCAGCGCCAAATCATAGGCTGTCGTCAGGTGTCCCTCTTCCGTAAGACCGTGAGGATTTACAAAATGCGTGTTCTTCGCCCCAAGCTCCTTAGCCTTCTCGTTCATAAGAAGCGCAAATTCCTCAACAGACCCTGAAATGTGCTCTGCGAGTATTTCGGCTGAATCATTGGCCGAATGAAGAACAAGCGAATAAAGCAGGTCCTTGACGGATACCTGTTCACCCTCCTTGAATCCCATAGAGGCTCCCTCAGCATACGGCGGATTCTTTCCTACAGTGACAGTATCCTCAAGCTTAGCATGCTCCATTACAAGAAGCGCTGTCATCATCTTTGTAGTAGATGCAGGCATGAGCTGCATATCCGCATTCTTCCCGAAGATCACCTGCCCGGATTCAGCGTCCATCAGCACAACAGCCTCTGAAAGGATCTCAGGAGGTGCCGTCCCTGTAATGACTGGTGTGGCCTTTACCTCAGTGCTCCCTGAAAATATGACCATACCCAATAAAACGGCTGCCAAGCCTTTGCTTACCCATTTGAATTTCAAAAAAATCACCCCATGAAAATAATTATAGCAAAATATGCAATACTCAGCCATAAAAAATGCCCTGAAGTATGCATAATATATCTGAGGTGATAATATGGCATTCCCGGCAAAATTTTACAGGGCCACAAAAGCCCTTGCCATGGCAGCGTTCTTTCTGCTCGTTGCCGCAGCATGCTCTGCCGAGGTATACGAGGATGATCCGGTGGAGGTGGTAGTGACTGACGGAAACGAGGTAAGTGAAACTTATGAAGAGATAATCGTTGAGATAAAGGGGGCTGTTGCACGACCTGGAGTATACTCGATCCCAAAGGACAAAAGGCTGAATGACCTGCTTGAGCTTGCAGGCGGAAAGACAGACCTTTCTGACATGAGGTCAGTGAACCTTGCGAAAAAGCTCAGGGATGGTGAATCATATGTCATCCCTGCAGTCGGAGAGGACCCATTGCCATCATCAATGCCGTCCGACGAAGAAGGGAAGCTAGATGTCAACACAGCGACAAGGGAGCAGCTCATGGAGGTCCCCGGGATAGGCCCTGCCACTGCTGACAACATCCTCAGGAAAAGGGATGAACTCGGTGGATTCAAGACGATAGAGGGCCTGCTTGATGTTGACAGGATAGGGGACAAGACCCTGGAGAAACTGAAGGAGTATCTCGAAGTAGGATGAGAAAATCAGAAATGTGATATATAATAAATGGATAAGGCCCTGGGAGGACCGTGCCAAAATTCATGGCAGCAATCCACCTGTCCCGGGGGAAGAACAAGGAGCATTCAATGGACAGACTTAGAAACATACCAAAGCTTGACCTTATATTGAAGGATGAAAGATTCCTTAACCTTAACCGGAAATACGGGGAAAAGCTTGTCAAGCTTTGTACAAAAGAAGGCCTCGAATCCATGCGGTCGGCAATACTTGCCGGAGGAGACGGGGAACATATCAGCATTGACCTGGACACCATATGCTTCTTCACTGAAAGGTGCATAGAGGAGAGATCAAGGAGCAGCCTTGTGAATGTCATAAACGCCACCGGAGTGGTCCTCCATACCAACCTTGGCAGGAGCCTGCTTTCTGAGAAGGCTGCTGAGGCTGCAGCAAGGGTTGCAAGAAACTATGTCTCGCTGGAGTTCGACATGGAGTCGGGAAACCGCGGTCACAGGGATGAGGCCGCCGCAGCTGTCATAAGGGAGCTTACAGGCGCTGAGGACGCAGCTGTCGTCAACAACAATGCAGCTGCGGTACTTATTGTGCTTGCCGCAATTTCAAAGGACAGTGAGGTATTGGTGTCACGAGGTGAGCTTGTCGAGATTGGCGGAAGCTTCAGGATACCTGATGTCATGGAACTCAGTGGTGGAAGGCTAAAAGAGGTGGGTACCACCAACATGACCAGGCTGTCAGACTATGAGAAATCAATTTCAGAAAATACCGGACTTCTGCTTAAGGTCCATACATCAAACTACAGGATAGTCGGCTTCCATTCGGAGACTTCGGTAAGCGACCTTTCAAACCTTTCAAAAAAGACGGGCATACCCCTTTATGTGGACCTTGGAAGCGGGTCACTGATGGAAACAAGGGAATTTACTTCTGAGCATGAGGATACTGTCCAGGAGGTCCTGCGCTCTGGTGCGGATATCATATCCTTCAGCGGCGACAAGCTGCTTGGAGGCCCTCAGGCGGGCATAATAGCCGGCAGGAGGGACCTTGTGGAAAAGGTGAGGAATCACCCCCTGATGAGGGCTCTGAGGCCTGACAAGATGACCCTTGCCGCCCTTGAAGCCACGCTGAAGTCATGGCTCCTTGAGGACGGAGAAGGCATACCTGTAAAGCATATCCTTACCAGGGATAAGGCCCTGATCAGGGTAGAGTGCGACAGGATGTGTTCCAGGCTGCAGCAAATGGGATTCGAGGCTTCTGTCAGGGAAGTCAGCTCTGCATCCGGCGGAGGTACCCTGCCGGCTTCCGATATCCCATCATATGGTGTCCATGTCAAGGCTAAGGCAAACAGCCTATTATCAGCTGAAGACCTCAGGACACTGCTAAGGCTTGGTGAAGACCCCGTCATCGCCAGAGTGACAAAGGATGAGGTAGTACTTGACCTGAGGACGGTTAGGGAATGGGAGCAAAATATCATTGAATCCAAATTCTCACTCATAGCAAAAGGCTGGTGGTAAGATGCGTGAGAGCTTCATAATAGGTACTGCAGGCCACATAGACCACGGCAAGACAACCCTGATCCGTGCACTTACAGGGAACCAGGGCGACAGGCTCAGGGAGGAGAAGGAGAGGGGCATAACCATAGACCTTGGCTTCACACATATGGTCCTTGACAATGGTGAATTGGCCGGGATAATTGACGTCCCCGGTCATGAAAGGTTCCTTAAGAACATGCTCTCCGGAGCTACATCCATTTCCATAGTGCTTCTGGTGATCGCTGCAGATGAAGGCATTATGCCCCAGACATCAGAGCATTTTTCAATACTTAGGTTCCTGGGGATGAAACGTGTGGCAGCAGTGCTCACAAAGTCGGACAAGGTCGATGATGACATCCTGTCCGCAAGACGGTCAGAGGTAAGAGATTTCTTATCCAGCAATGGTTATGGAGACAGCGAGATATTTGCTGTCTCAAGCATATCGGGTCAGGGGATAGGACAGCTGAAAAAATGGATAAACGACTCATATGATTCACTTGAGAAAGGGGACAATCCGGAAGAGCCTTTCAGGCTTAACATTGACAGGGTCTTCAACAGCAAGGGCTTCGGTACTGTCGTCACAGGTACTGTCATGGAAGGAACTGTGAATCAGGGTGATACTTTAGATCTTCTTACCCCCTCAGAGGTCCTTTCTGTTAAGGTCAGAGGAATTCAGGTCCATGGCGCTGAAAGTACCGCTGCCGCGAAAGGTCAGCGCTGCGCCATAAACCTTGCCAGGACAGATGCAAGCCGTATAAGGAGAGGTGACACCCTTGCAATGCAGGGACTGGTCAGCGGGTCAAGCATAATTGACTGCACCTTCATTATGGCAGATGCTGATGCCAGACCTAAGGACAGGGACCGGGTGAGGTTATATCTTGGGACAAGGGAGATACTCGGCAGGATTCATTTCCTCCCTGATGATATACATCCCGGGATGGTCCAGTTCAGGCTTGAGGAACCAGCATACGTACTCAGGGGTGACCGGTATGTCGCACGATCCTACTCCCCGATGCATCTGTTGGGAGGTGGTGAAATCATTGATCCTTCTGCCAGAAAATATAAGGCCTCAAAATCAATGGAGCATATGGACCACCTTTTTAAAGTGACCTCAGGAGACAGCTATGGGGCTTTCCTTTCAACCCTTGAAGCAAGCCATGCAGGTATGGCTGACATGAGCGACGCCATAAGGCTGGGAGGAGAGCACCTGGTCGAGAAAGGAAAGGCAAACGGGGACCTTGCTGAAATCGAAGGTAAGGTTGTAACTTCTTCATTCATCAGTCGGACACTTGAAGAAACCAGAGCCCGTATGGAAGAATACTTTTCAAGGAGCCATCTTGGAATCCGTGCCGGTAAAGAGGAGATCAGGCTTAGACTCAGTGTCCCTCCTGACAGGAAGGTGTTCCAGGCTATACTGAAGCTGTCAGATAACATCATTGATAGTGGTGATTCACTTTCACTCAGAGGCAGGACAATAGTCCTGGATGATCCTGAATCCGCATTGGCTCATCGTATGCTGTCGTATCTAGGTGAAACACCATTTTCACCTCCGGACCTTAAGTCCATCACTCTGTCACAGAAGGAAAAGCGGATATTTGAATCAGTCGCTTCTTACCTCGTTGAAACAGGAGATATACTTATCCTGGACGGAATCTACTTTACCTCAGCTGCGATGGAATCGGCACAAAGGAAGATAACAGGGATACTCTCCTCCAAAGGTCCGGTCAGCATAGCAGAGGTAAGGGAGCTCCTTCAGACTTCAAGGAAATATGCGGTTCCGATACTTGAGCATCTTGATGACCTTGGAGTGACAAGGAGGTCAGGTGACAGGAGGATACTCAGATAGATAAAGGTGCTGTTGCAAAATAGCACCAAGTAAAAAAATGGGCTATTGCGAATCGTGAATGATTTGCAGTAGCCCATTTTTTGTTGTTTAAAAGCTTAGAACTGGCTCGCAGAGCCAGTTCAGGTGAGTTATAATTAATTTATGAAGAATAACCTAACTCATGTTAATTTTAATAAAAATATCAGCACAATGCAACTGAGAATGCAATTTGATGTTGATA